>JANMBI010000258.1:0-21167 GCA_031360325.1 Frigoribacterium sp.
TCCCTCGGCAGGTCCGTCTGATGGACATCGAACAGCGGGGACTCTGGTTCGAGGAATTCCCGATCGGCACCCGCTACCTCCACCGGCCGGGGCGCACCGTCACGGAAGCCGACAACGTGCTTTTCACCACCCTGACGATGAACACGCAGGCCCTGCATCTCGATGCCGCCTTCTCGGCCACCCAACCGTTCGGGCAACGCCTCGTCAACTCGATGTTCACACTGGCGACGCTGGTGGGCAGTTCCGTCGCGCAACTCACCCAGGGCACGCTGGTGGCGAACCTCGGTTTCGGTGAAATCACCTTCCCGGCGCCGCTCTTTCTCGGCGACACGCTGTATTCCTCGACAATCATCGAGGAGAAGAGACTGTCGCGGTCGCGGGCCGGCCAGGGAATCGTGGTGCTTCGACACATCGGCCGCAATCAGGACGACGTGGTCGTCGCCACCGCGTTGCGATCGACGCTGATCTGGTGCGAGAAGATCGAGTCATGACCTTCGATCTCGGCCCCGCCCTGCTGTTCTGCCCGGCCGACCGGCCCGACCGCTATGCGAAGGCGGCGGAGCGAGCGGATGCCGTGATCCTCGACCTGGAAGACGCCGTCGCCCCTGGCGACAAATCCGCCGCGCGCACGGCGCTCGTCGCAAACGCACTCGACCCGGCATCCACCATCGTTCGCGTGAACGGAGTGGACTCGGGATGCTTCGCCGACGATCTCGCGGCCCTCGCACGGACCGACTATCGCCGGGTGATGCTCGCGAAGACCGAGAGCGCGGAACAGGTCGCGCGGCTGGAGGGATTCGAGGTGGTCGCGCTCTGCGAGACGGCGGCGGGCATCCTCAATGTGGCCTCCATCACCGCGGCCCCCGGTGTCGTCGCGGTCATGTGGGGCGCCGAGGATCTGGTCGCTTCCCTGGGAGGCACCTCGAGCCGACACGACGATGGCAGCTATCGCGACGTCGCATCCCACGCCCGCTCGAGCGTTCTTCTCGCCGCCGGTGCGGCGGGAACGGTCGCGATCGATTCGGTCTACGTCGACATCCGCGATCTTTCGGGGCTCGCGCTCGAGGCGGCGGATGCCCGGGCGAGCGGTTTCTCGGCGACCGCGTGCATCCACCCGAGCCAGGTCTCGGTGATTCGGGAGGCCTATCGGCCAACGCCCGAGGAAGTGGCATTCGCCACCGCGCTCCTCGCGGCGGCGCGCGATGAGCGGGGGGTCTTCCGCTTCGAGGGACGCATGGTCGACGAGCCGGTGCTGCGGCATGCGCGATCCGTGCTGGGGCGGGGCGCCCTCCACTAGCCGTGCTGGGGTTTGTCGGCCGTGCGCCCCGTCATGCCCCCGCGTGGCCGACAAACGCGCGCAGGGTCGCCGCCCAGAGTGTGCGCCCGGTCGTCGGCCGGGGTTAGCGCCCGAACGCCGTGGCGGCCGGGCAGTCGAAGGGGTCGCCCCCCGCCGACAGGCCGACCCGGTTCAGGTACCGGATCACCAGCCGGTACGACATTCCGACAGAGGTTTCGGTGTATGCGATGTCGTGACGATCGCAATACTCCTTCGCGATTTCCCGTGCCCGCTTGAGGTGCGGGCGTGGCATGTTGGGGAACAGGTGATGTTCCACCTGGTGGTTCAGCCCGCCCATGAAGGTGTCCATCGCCCAGCCGCCGCGGATGTTCCGCGAGGTGAGCACCTGACGCCGCAGGAAATCGACCTTCGAGTCGTGCGGGAGCACCGGCATCCCCTTGTGATTGGGGGCGAAGGATGCGCCCATGTAGACGCCGAACACCGCGAGTTGTACGCCGAGGAAGGCGAAGGCGAGACCCGGGGGAAACAGCAGGAAGATGGCCGTCAGGTACAGGGCGATCCGGGGAACAAGCATCGAGATCTCGAGGGCTCGCCGGTCCACTCTTCCGCGGCCGAAGACGGTCCGGAAGCCGGCGATGTGGAGGTTGATCCCCTCGAAGATGAGGATGGGAAAGAACAGGTAGCCCTGGCGCTTCGTCACCCAAGCCTGGATCCCCCTGGCCTTCGCGGCGTCTTCCGGCACGAAGGAGATGAAGTCCCGTTCGATGTCGGGATCCTTGCCGATGATGTTGGGGTTGGCATGGTGCCGACTGTGCTTGGTCATCCACCAGGAATAGCTGATGCCAACGAAGAGGTTGGCGAGAGTTCGACCGGCCAGATCGTTGGCCCTGCCCGATTCGAACACCTGGCGATGGGAGGCCTCGTGGGCGAGAAAGGCGAACTGGGTGAGGATCAACCCGAGGGCGGCCGCGAGGAGGAGCTGGTACCAGGAGTCGCCGAGGATCGTCATGCCGGCGATCGTCGCGCCGAGTGCGCCGAGGAGAGCGGCGAACATTCCGAAATAGAAGCCGCGACTGCGGCGAAGCAGACCCGCATCGCGAACGGTGCGCAATAGTGCCGAGTACTCGGTCGTCGGATTGGTGCGATCGCCGCGCGGCTTCGTTTTGGTGAAGGTGACGACGGGAGGAGTGACGAAGGTGTCGCTCAAGGTGTGCCTCGTTCTGCTGGATGGTCGGTGGGCAACCGGGATCCAGGGCAACCGAGAGCCACGGTACTCGGTTGTTCGGAGCCGATGGGCGAGTTGGCGGGGTCCTGTGTGTGGACTCCCAGTCGACGTTCAGGAGCGACCGGTTGGCACTGCCCGACTAGGCGTCGAAGGTGTTGACCATGGCCTGGGCGGCGCGCTCAAGATAGTCCCACAGGGTGGCCTCATCGAGTGGGGAGAGCTGGAGGCCGTCGACCGCGGCACGCATGTGGAGAAGCCAGCGGTCCCGGGCATCCGGATTCACTCGGAACGGAAGGTGGCGAGCCCGCAGCCGGGGGTGACCGCGCTCCTCGGAATAGGTACCCGGGCCCCCCCAGTACTGTTCGAGGAAGCCGGTGAGGCGCTGGATGGCGCCCTCGAGGTCCGGCTGTTCCGGATACATCGGAAGGAGCACCTCGTCGGTGCGGATGCCGTCGTAGAACGCACGAACCAGCTTCTCGAAGGTCGGCCTGCCGCCGATCTTCGCGTAGAAGCTCTCGGTGGCGGACTCCCCGTGCTCGCTCACGCGCAGGGTGAGCGGGCTGGCGTCGCCGGGACGTGTGCTCATGAGCGCGGCTTTCTGGGGGCCTTCGGTTCTGCGGTCGAGGCGATGGGATTCGGGGCCGTGCGCGGCGGGCGCGCCCCCTGGATGCTCTCCGCCCCGTCGAACCCGCTCAGCACGATGCTGTTGAGGGCGGGCAGCCTGATTCCCATCGCGTCGAGTCCCAGCTTGAGGCGCGAACGCAGTTCTCGCGCGACATCGTCTTTCGTGCCCGGCCGAGTCTTCACGACGAGGCGGATCACGATCGCCTCGGCCGAAATCGACTCGATTCCCCAGATTTCGGGCTTCTCGAGAATTCGGCTGCGCCACTTGAGATCGGCGGTGATCTGCAGGGCGATCGCGAGCATCCGCTCCTGCACGGCTGCGATGTCCGTGTCGTAGGGCACGGCGAGGTCGATGATCACTCGAGACCATCCCTGCGACATGTTGCCGACACGGACGATCTCGCCGTTGCGCACGAACCAGACCGTGCCGTTGACGTCGCGGATCTGCGTGATCCGGATGCCCACCGCCTCGACGACACCGGTCGCCGGCCCGAGGTCCACGACGTCACCCACCCCGAGCTGATCCTCGGCGACCATGAACAGGCCGTTGAGCACGTCCTTCACGATGTTCTGGGCACCGAACCCCAGTCCCGCGCCGAGGGCGGCGGTGATGAGAGCGAATGATCCGAGGATGTTCGGGGCGATGGCGGTCACGATGAGCAGTACGGAGACCGTCACAAGCACGATCGCCACGATGTTGTTGAGCACGCTGCCGAGCGTTCGCGTGCGCTGAACGATGCGCACAGCCGTGAGCGGTGAGGCCACGAGCGCCTGGGTGTCTTGCACGTTCTGGCGCTTCTTCACCCCGGAGACGATGCGATTGACGACCCGGTCGATCACGAAGCGCAGAACCACGCGCAGGATGAACGCCACGGCGACGATGAGGATCACCTGGACGATGGTCATCGCGTAGATGTCGTGCACGGTCGTCCAGAAGGCGGTCCAGCCGTCGATCGCCACCACAGTCGTCATGATCACCGAGTTTACCGAGCGCGGTTGTGCGCTCCCTCCGACGCGGCGCTACGCGTCCCGTCGGGTGAGCAGAACACTTGCGCCGATCCCGAAGAGCAGTACCCATGCGACGAGCACGAGGAGACCCTGCCCCGGATCGAGCACGATGACACCGCTGATGCCCGGCACCGGAGTCTCCGAGTAGCCATACAGCCTGGCGCCGGCGCTGCTCGGCAGCAGTTCCAACAGGTTCACAGCCCAGGCGGCTCTCGTCACCGCGGCAAAGATCTGCAGGACGATGGGCGCCACGAAGATCAGCCCGAGTGCGGCGGAGATTCCGGCGGCGCTGTTGCGCACAATGGTGCCGAGAAACAGCGAGATGAGTCCGACCAGCGTGAGGTATCCCGCACCCCCGACGATCGCTCCCCAGGCGCGTAAGTCCGTCAGGTCGGGGCCGAGACCCGCGCTGTTGAGGATGGGAGCCGCGATCAGGGCGCCGCCGACAAGAGTGACCAGCGAGATCCCGAGCGTCGTCAGCCCGAAGACCGCGGCCTTGGCGATGAGCGCCGGGAGACGTTTGGGTACGGCGGCGAAGGTGGAGCGGATCATGCCCGTGCCGTATTCGCCGGTGATCACGAGAGCGCCGAGTACGGCGATCACCAACTGGCTGAAGGCGACACCGATGGTCGCCGATTGAACCCAATATCCCTGGTTGAGTGCTGTCGTCCCGGCTCCCGGTGACCGGAAGGACAGCGCAAGCAGGAGGCTGAGGCCGAGGTTGATGACCACGATGATCCCGTAACACCAGATGGTGGAACGAAGCGAGGTGAGTTTGATCCACTCCGACAGCATGAGTCCGCGAGGGGAGAGTCCCGAGCCGTGGGCCGGGTAGGGGGGTGTCGTCGTCATCGGGGAACCCCTCCGGCGTGGTACTCGACGTCGTCCTTGGTGAGCGCGAGGTAGGCATCTTCCAGCGAGCCGGCCTGAGGGGAAAGCTCGTGCAGCACGACACCGTTGCTCGCCGCGAGTTCGCCGATCCGCGGTGCCGAGAGCCCCGCCACCTGCAGAAGCTGCGGTTCGCTCTGGGTGACGGTGACACCGGGGGCGGCGAGTAGCGCGCTCAATCTCTCGGCATCCGGGGTGCGCACCAACACGGCGGTGCCGGAAGCGAGCGCGACGATCTCGCGGACCGGAGCATCCGCGATGATTCGCCCGCGTCCGAGCACGATGATGTGGTCGGCTGTCTGCGCCATCTCACTCATCAGGTGAGAGGAGAGAAAGACGGTGCGCCCCTCCCCGGCGAGGAACCGGGTGAGGGTGCGCACCCAGATCACGCCCTCCGGGTCGAGCCCGTTGACCGGCTCATCGAGGATGAGCGTCGCCGGGTCGCCAAGGAGGGCCGCGGCGATGCCGAGCCGCTGTCCCATGCCGAGCGAGAAGCCGCGGACCCTCTTTCGGGCCACGGAATCGAGCCCGGTGAGGCCGATCACCTCGTCCACCCGACTGCGCCGGATGCCGTGGGTGGCCGCAAGCGCTCGGAGGTGGTTGATCGCCGAGCGACCCGTGTGAACGGCCTTGGCGTCGAGCAGCACTCCGACCTCGCGAAGGGGCGCCTTCAGGTCGGAGTATTTCTTGCCGTTGACCGTGACCGTGCCGCTCGAGGGGCGGTCGAGCCCAACGGCCAGGCGCATGGTGGTGGATTTTCCCGCGCCGTTCGGCCCGAGGAATCCGGTGACCACTCCCGGCCTCACCGAGAACGTCACGTCGTCCACGGCGGTCTTCGTTCCATAGCGCTTGGTCAGCCCGGTTGCTTCGATCACGACATCATCCTCACTTGTCAGGTCTGGCGACGGTTTCCCCCGGGCGAATCATCCTCCCGGGGGATTCTCGATCGAGGCGCTACACGTCTCTCGACCGCACAGCGAGCGCGCGCTCGACTCCCGCGAGGTTCTCGGTCACCAGGCGGCGAAGCGCCGGGATGTCCGGGTTGGCCGTCAGCCATGCCTTCGTCGCGTCGACCAGGGCCGCGGACGCCAGCGGCGAGGGGTACAGGCCGAAGACGATGTACTCGGCGATCTTGTACGACCGAGTGGCCCAGATGTCGCCGAGCGCCGCGAAATACGGCGCGACCAGTGGCTCGAGAACGGCCGGATCGTTCACATGCAGGTATCCGAGGGTGACGTTTCGCACGATGGAGTTCGGCAGGGCATCGCTGTCGACGAGCGAGTCGAACGCGGCCCGCTTGCCCTCTGCGGTCGGGATGGTGGCGGATGCCCTGGCCGCGGCCTGCTGGCCGTTCGAGGTGTTGTCGGCCGCGAGTGCGGCATCGATCTCCCCCTGTCCGGAAACGCCGGTGAGGACGAGACCCTCCAGGATCTCCCAGCCGAGGTCCGTGTCGATCTCGAGGCCCGCGAGCGGGGCGGAGCCGTCCTTCAGCCCGAGGAGGGCCGCGGCGTGGTCGGGGGTTGACGCCGAGGCGGCGAAGAACTTCACGAACTGGAATTGCGCGTCGGAACCGGGCGCCGCTTTCCGGGCGAGCTCCCACAGCGCGTCGCCGACCCGGGTGAGCGTTTCGGTGCGGCGTTCGACCGCCACGTATTGCTTCGCCACGAGGCCGAGTTGGCCGAGGGTCGTGCGGATGGTGGTCGACTCGGTCTCACTCGCGATGTTGCCGAGCACCAGGCGCACGTAGTCGCTCGCGGGGCTTTCCCCGTCCCGGGTGGCATCCCAGGCCGCTCCCCAGACGATCGCGCGGGCGAGCGGATTCTCGATGTCCTTGAGGTGCTCGATCGCCACGGCGAGGGAGTCTGGGTCCAGACGGATCTTGGCGTAGGCGAGGTCGTCGTCGTTGAGGAGCACCAGTGCGGGCTTCGTCGTGCCGATGAGCTCGGGAACCTCGGTTCGCTCCCCGTCCACATCGAGTTCCACCCGGTGGGTGCGCACCAGAGCGCCGTCGTGCAGGTCGTAGTACCCCACTGCGAGACGGTGCGGGCGGATGGTCGGATGGTCGGCCGCTGCGGTCTGCACGATGGCGAACGACGTGATGACACCCGTGGCATCCGACTGGATCTGTGGTGTCAATGTATTGACACCAGCGGTCTCGAGCCAGAGTGCGGACCAACCGCTGAGGTCGCGTCCGCTGGTGATCTCGAGTTCGGCGAGAAGATCGCTCAGCTCGGTGTTGCCGTATTCGTGCTTGGCGAAGTAGGCGGCGACCCCGGCGAAGAAGGCGTCGATGCCGACCCACGCCACGAGTTGCTTGAGCACCGACCCGCCCTTGGCGTAGGTGATGCCGTCGAAGTTGACCTGCACCGCCTCGAGGTCGTCGATGGTCGCCACCACCGGATGGGTCGACGGCAACTGGTCCTGACGGTACGCCCAACTCTTCTCCATCGCCTGAAAGGTGGTCCACGCCTCGGTCCACTCCGTGGCCTCGGCGGTGGCGATGGTCGATGCCCACTCGGCAAACGACTCGTTCAGCCAGAGGTCGTTCCACCACTTCATGGTGACCAGATCTCCGAACCACATGTGAGCGAGTTCGTGCAGGATGGTGACGACGCGCCGCTCCTTGATCGCATCGGTAACCTTCGAGCGGAAGACGTAGGTCTCGGTGAACGTCACCGCACCCGCATTCTCCATGGCTCCCGCGTTGAACTCGGGCACGAAGAGCTGGTCGTACTTGGCGAATGGGTAGGGATACTGGAACTTCTCCTCGTAGTAGGCGAAACCCTGGCGGGTCTTCTCGAAGATGTAGTCGGAGTCGAGGTACTGGCTGAGCGACTTGCGGGAGAACAGCCCGAGCGGGATGACGCGACCGCTTCGACTGGTCAGCTCGGAGCGCACAACTTCGTACGGGCCGGCCACCAGCGCGGTCACATAGGACGACAGGATGGGTGTGGGCTCGAACGCCCAGGTCGCGGATGCGCCGTCGATGACCGGTTCGGGGGTGGGGGAGTTGCCGACGACCTGCCAGTCGGCCGGGGCGGTGACCGTGAATCCGAAGGTGGCCTTGAGGTCGGGCTGTTCGAACACCGCGAACACGCGGCGAGCGTCCGGAACCTCGAACTGCGTGTACAGGTACACCTCGTCGTCGACCGGATCGACGAACCGGTGCAGACCCTCGCCGGTATTGGTGTACTCGGCGTCGGCGACCACCGTAAGGGTGTTCGTTTCGGCGAGGTAGGGCAGCTGGATGCGGATGCCGTCGCTCACGACCGCGACATCGAGCTCGGTGCCGTTGAGCGTCACCGAATGCACCGTGCGGGTGATCGCGTCGATGAAGGTTGACGATCCCGCTGTCGCGTCGAAGGCGACGACGGTGGTCGTTCGGAAGATCTCCGGTCCCGTGGTCAGGTCGAGCGTCACGTCGTAGTGACCGACGGAGACGAGCGACCTGCGCTCCTGGGCTTCGACGCGGGTGAGGTTCTCTCCAGGCAACTGCGGCTCCTTCGCTCAATGGATCGTGTCCAACGAGCGAGTCTAGTTGGGGCCATCAGTGAACCGTCTGGGGTTCCCTGCGGGATACGTCGACGACACCGGTGCAGTCGGCGATGGCGAGCCGAAGCAGTTCCCGGAGGCGCTCGTCCGGGTCGGGGATGCAGGCATCGGCGATGCCGACGACGGCCGTGCGGATGATCGCGTCGCTCATCAGCGGGATCGATCGGGGATCGAGCGCACCGGCCGATGCGAGAAATGCCCTGGCCCACACCGCGGCGCCCGGTGCAGCGTCGAGCGCCGTGCGGATCATTGCGCGAGTGGCGCTCGAGAATTCCTCCCCATACCGGGACAACAGGTCGTCCGACCGCAACAGCCCTGCAGCCAGGGCACGCTGTCGGCCCTCGCTCGCGATCGGGAGGGCCGCGCTCGCGGCCCGTGCCGCCAGGAGGATGCCGGCGCGGGGGCCGCCGCCGGCGAGGCCGATGACGGAGGGAATGAGAGTGACCAGCGTGGCGCGAGCGGCATCCGAGCTGCAGTCGTTGACCATTCGCGCGAGCGAGGCGAGCGCCGGGTGGGTGCAGGACGGGTGGTCGCTCCACGTCTCCCCGGCAAGGTAGGAGGCGTACTCCATGAAACAGGCGCCGCGCCGCGGAGTTCGATGCTTGCCCCGGGACAGCACGGGAAGCAGACTTGGGGTCGTTCGCATGAGGGCCTCCCTCGACGTGCGCCGGATCGCGGCGCATTCTGTCACTCAAGTGTGCGCCTTCGTCGACCGCGAATCCAGACCCTCTTGCGCACGGAATTCAGCGACCGGAAGCAGGGTCCCAGCCCCCGCGAGTGACACTACCCCCCGAACATTCGGGCGCGAGTGTCACTCGCGGGGGCGCAACCGCCGGGCATCACTCGCGGGGGCGGCGCGGGGGCAGAGGGGACGGTTGGCAGGGGGAGGGTCCCCGGCGCGAGGCCACGCCGCCGGCCGGCGTCGGATCGCTAGTGTTGCCCCATGGCCAGCACGGTTTTCGAACGCTCCCTACCTGACGCCCGCATCGTCACCGGGGCCCTGGAAGATGCCCGGCTCGCGTCATTTTGGCTCGACGATCTCGTCCCGCGCCCGAGCTACCCTCGGCACATCGGCACCGGGAACTACGACCTCGCCGTTGTTGGGGCCGGGTACACCGGTCTCTGGACCGCGCTGCAGGCGGTCGAGCGTGATCCCGGTGCTCGCGTGATCGTCCTCGAGGCGAGGACCGTCGGCTGGGCGGCATCCGGGCGAAATGGCGGGTTCTGCGAGGCATCCCTCACCCACGGGCAGTCAAACGGGCTGGCTCGTTTTCCGAACGAGATCGAGCAGCTCGACCGGCTCGGCCACGAGAACCTCGACGAGATCGGCGCCACCGTCGAGCGGCTCGGTCTCGACTGCGACTTCGAGCGCACCGGTTCGGTGGCGGTGGCGACGGAACGGTACCAGGTGCCGCCGCTCGGAGCAGCGCACGACGGTGACGGCGAGGTCTATTACGACGCCGAGGGAATCCGGGGCCTCGTGAATTCGCCGACCTACCTCGGGGGACTGTGGAGCAAGAACTCGACGGCCCTCGTTCACCCGGCGAAGCTCGCCGTCGAACTCGCGCGGGCCTGCGTCGAGGCGGGCGTCGAAATCCGGGAGGCGTCGCCGGTGCGCGGCATCGACAGCGAGGTGCCGACCGGCCCGGTGACGCTCACGACGGATGGCGGCTTCGTCACCGCCGAGAGGGTCGCCCTCGCCACCAATGCGTTCCCCTCGCTGCTGAAGCGCTATCGCCTGCACACGGTACCGGTCTACGACTACGTGCTCATGACGGAGCCACTCACCGACGCCCAGCTCGGATCGATCGGCTGGGAAGGGCGGCAGGGGATCGCGGATCTCGCCAACCAGTTCCACTACTACCGTCTCAGCGCCGACAACCGCATCCTGTGGGGAGGCTACGACGCGGTGTACCACTACGGCGGACGCATCCGCTCGTCCTATGACGATCGGCCCGTCTCCTACCGGCGGCTCGCCAGCCACTTCTTCACCACCTTCCCGCAACTCGAGGGCGTGCGGTTCAGCCATCGCTGGGCCGGGGTCATCGACACCAGCACGCGATTCTGCGCGTTGTTCGGCCTCGCCCGTCGGGGCCGGGTGGCCTACGCCGCCGGCTTCACCGGGCTCGGAGTCGGCTCGAGCCGTTTCGCCGCCAACGTCATGCTCGACCACCTGTCCGGCGAGCCGACCGAGCGCACTCAACTCGAGATGGTGCGATCCACCCCGCTGCCGTTCCCGCCGGAACCGGCGACCTTTGCCGCAGTGCAGGCCACCAAGTGGGCTCTCGACCGTGCCGACCACGATGAGGGACGTCGAAACGCGCTCCTGAAGACCCTGGATGCCGTGGGTCTCGGATTCGATTCATAGCGAATCCGTTGCGGCTGGGCACCAAACGTTAACCCAACCGTCGGCAGGCGGAAACCGTCACGCAATAGACCCCCGTCCGGGGGAGAACAAGATTGCGGTGTGCGACGGGACGTGCCCGTCGACCATCGATCTGAGGGGATTCCACTGTGTTGAGAACTCGACGCATTGTCCGAGCCGCTTCCGCCGTCGCGGCTATCGGGCTGGTAGCAACCGCTGCGCTCGCGACCACACCGGCCATCGCGTCATCGCGGGCGGTCCCGTCCGCAACCGCGACATCGATCAGCCACGTCGTGGTGATCTACCAGGAGAACGTCTCCTTCGACCACTATTTCGCCACCTATCCGCGGGCCGTGAACGCGGTCGGCGAGTCCCGGTTCGTCGCCTCGAAGAACACGCCGAGCGTCAACGGCCTGAACGAATCGCTGCTCGCCCCGAACAACCCCAATTCCGTGCAGCCGTTCCGGTTGGCGCCAGGCCAGGCCCAGACCTGTGACCAGGATCACAGCTACAAGAACGAGCAGAAGGCCTTCGACTCCGGGCTCATGGACAAGTTCGTGGAGACCGTCGGGCGCGGCACCGCCGCGTGCGCCGACTACGGAAAGGGCGCCGGCCTCGTGATGGGGTACTACGACGGCAACACCGTCACTGGCATCTGGAACTACGCGCAGCACTTCGCGATGAGCGACAACTCCTACGGCACCACCTTCGGCCCGTCCACGCCCGGCGCGCTCAACCTCGTCTCTGGGCAGACCCACGGCTTCGCCACAACCTCCCCGGCCGTCACGGCCAACGGGAGCATCATCGGCGACCCGCAGCCCACCGGAGACGTGTGCGACTCGCGCGACCGCACGACATCCACCGACACGAAAAGCAAGAACATCGGTGACCTGCTCAACGCCAAGAAGGTCAGCTGGGGATGGTTCCAGGGCGGCTTCGCGGATTGCAGCGCAAAGCACACGGACGTCGGCGGTGTGGTGAGCACCGACTACATCGCGCATCACGAGCCGTTCCAGTACTACTCGAGCACGGCCAACCCGACCCACGCCCGCCCCGCTTCGGTGGCCGAGATCGGTCATGCCGGCACGGCCAACCACCAGTACGACCTCGCGGACTTCTGGTCCGCGGTCGACGCCAAGAGCATGCCGGCGGTGAGCTTCCTCAAGGCCGCGGCCTACCAGGACGGCCACGCCGGATACTCCTCGCCGCTCGACGAGCAGCAGTTCGTCGTCTCCACGATCAACCGCCTTCAGAAGACGCCGGACTGGAAGAGCACTGCCGTGATCATCGCCTACGACGACAGCGACGGATGGTACGACCACCAGATGGGCCCGATCGTCAACCAGTCGAACGACCCGTCGGTTGACGCCCTTGTCGGAGGCGCGTCCTGCGGCACCGGCCAGTCGCTCGGGGGATTCCCGGACCGCTGCGGCTACGGCCCCCGGCTCCCGCTGCTCGTCATCTCGCCCTACGCGAAGTCGAACTTCGTCGACCACAGCGTGACCGACCAGTCGTCCATCCTCCGGTTCATCGAGGACAACTGGAAGACCGGCAGGGTCGGCAACGGCTCGTTCGACGCCAAGGCCGGAAGCCTCCGCAACCTCTTCGACTTCACCGGGGAAGAGCGCGGCCGTGACGACTCGCGCTCGACGCTGTTCCTCGACCCGGCGACGGGCCAGCCGACCCGAGGCTGATTCCGTCCGAACCGGGATCGGGCGGGGCCGGGAGGCTCCCGCCCGATCCCGTGTTCCCCTCGGGGACCGTCACACTGTCTGGGGCCGGCGGTAGCGTGTTGGCATGAATCAACAGGACCTATTCCTCATGTCCGACGCGGCGTTGCGTGACGTCATCGACATGGTCGATCACGACCAGCTGTCGCTTGCCGCCCCGGCGGAGTGGTCGCGCAAGCCGGACCCGACGCTTCGCGACATCATCGCCTACCACGCGTACGACGAGGCCTGGGTGCCGGATGTCATCGCCGGCCGTACCGCCGGGGAGGTCGGCACGCGGTTTGACGGCGACCTGCTCGGCGACGACCCGATCGCGAACTACGACGCCATCAACGATGCCGCCACCGAGGCGGTGTCCGGCGACCTCGACTTCGATCGGATCGTGCACCTCAGCTACGGCGACTTCCCCCTCGGCGAATACCTCGTTCACGTGAGCACCTACCGCGCCTTCCAGGCCTGGTCGATCGCCTACTTCCTCGGCCTCGACTTTTCGCTGCCGGAACCGCTCGTGGACGGGCTCTGGCAGATACTTGGCCCGCGCATCGACGAATTCCGGTCGATGGGCGTGTTTCCCCCGGAGGTCGAGGTCCCGGCCGGCTCCGACCGGGAGGTGCAGCTGCTCGGAAGGGTCGGGTACTGGACCCCGTGAGCCTCGACCCGGCGACCGCGGGGGCCGCCCCCGCCCGTGGCTCGAGCAGCTACCGGTCCCGCCGCGACGGATCCTCGACGGCGCCCCGACCAGGGCATCGGCCGGCCAGAGAACGGTGTGGACGGTGACGGAGGCCCTTCGAAGGATCCACATCGCCTAAATTGGGGAGAATGCGCATCCACATCGCCACGGACCATGCCGGGCTCGAATTCAGTGAAGACCTACAGAAGCACCTGCGTGCCGCCGGTCACGAGGTCGTCGACCACGGTCCGGCCGCCTACGACGCCCTCGACGACTACCCGAGCTTCTGCATCGACGCCGCCCGCGCGACCGTCGACGACCAGACGGCCGGCATCCAGGCGCTCGGAGTGATTTTCGGAGGGTCGGGCAATGGCGAGCAGATCGCCGCCAACAAGGTGCTCGGCGCCCGCGCGGCCCTCGTCTGGAACGTCTCGACCGCCCTGCTCGCGCGCCAACACAACGACGCCAACCTCATCTCCATCGGCGCCCGTCAGCACACCGTCGACGAGGCGAAACTCTTCATCGACACGTTCATCGCCGAGCCGTTCTCCGGCGAGGAGCGGCACGCGCGCCGTATCGCCCAGCTCGCCGAATACGAGTCGACCGGCGCCATCGCCGGACACGAGATCGACTGACGGTGCCCGAGGGACATTCGGTTCACCGCATCACCCGGCAGTTCGCGCTGCACTTTGTCGGCAGCCAGGTCGCTGTCTCGTCTCCCCAGGGCCGATTCGCCGACGGGGCGACACGGCTCGACGGCCACCGGATGACCGACGCCCGTGCCGTCGGAAAACAGATGTTCCTCGAGTTCGACAACCAGCTCTGGCTGCGGGTGCACCTCGGCCTCTACGGGGCGTGGGATTTCGCCGGGAACATCACGGCGGATGCGACCGTCGCCTCGGCCAATGGCCGCATGGGGCAGACCAACCAACGCGGCACCATCGTTGACCAGGATGCCGCCGAGGACTCGATGGCGAGCATCGGCGCTCCGCGGCGCACCCGGCTGCGCATGTCGGAGCGGGAGGAGTTGGAGGCGCCGATCGATGCGTTTCCGCCGGAGCCGATCGGCGCGGTGCGGGTTCGGCTGCTCACCACGGACGCCGTGGCCGATCTGCGCGGCCCGACCGCCTGCGAGGTGCAGACTCCGGATCAGGTGGATGCGGTCATCGCGAGGCTCGGGCCCGATCCTCTCGTCGATGATCCGGCGGCGGGGGAGGAACGCTTCGTGGGCGTGGTGCGGCGCAAGCCCACCCCGATCGCGCTGCTGCTGATGGACCAGAAGGTCGTGGGCGGCATCGGCAACGTTTACCGGGCCGAACTGCTGTTCCGAGCACGCCTCAACCCCCACACCCCGGGGAAGCTGGTGCCGGAAGAGTCGGTGCGCGCCCTCTGGCGTGACTGGATCCACCTGCTCGGCATCGGCGTGCGGACCGGGCAGATGCTGACGATGGATGGCCTGGATGCGGGATCCCACCGCCGGGCCCTCGCGCACCGCGACGACCGGCACTGGGTGTACCACCGCGCCGGCCTGCCCTGCCGGGTGTGCGGAACGCACGTCCTGATGGAAGAGCTGGGGGCCCGCAAGCTCTACTGGTGCCCCGCCTGTCAGGCCTGAGGGTTCGCTGCACCAGAATGGTGAAATGCGCCACACACCCAGCTACCTGCTCGAGGATCCCGACGAGGTCAAACGGCTCATCCGCGACAACCCCTGGGCGACGATCGTCTCCGCCACGTCGAACGGGCTCGTCGCCTCGCACTATCCCGTCGTGCTCGAGGAGGACAGGGACGGCATCAGCATCGTCAGTCACGTCGGACGCCCGGACGAGCGGTTGCATGAACTCGGGCAGCACGAGATCCTGGTGATCATCCAGGGCCCGCACGGCTACATCTCGCCCGGCTGGTACGAGAACGACGAATTCGTGCCCACCTGGAATCACGTGACCGCACACCTCTACGGCACGCCGGAGCTTCTCTCCGACGAGGAGAACTTCGCCGTTCTCGGGCGGTTGGTCGACCATTTCGAGCAGCGGATGCCTCGGCCGATGTCGCTGCGGATTGACGAGGCGGAGGCGCGGCACATCGCCACCGGGACAGTCGGCCTCCGCCTTCGGGTGACCCGGTTCGACGCTCGACTCAAGCTCAGCCAGAACAAGGAACCCGCCATCGTCGATCGCATCGTCGAACGACTCGAGTCGGACGGTGCCTACTCGAATCTGCCGCTCGCCGCCGAGATGCGCCGGGCACACACGGCCGGTCGATGACCGACCTGGTGCTGCGAAACGGTCGCATCGACGACGGTGATCCGCTGGATCTGTTGATCGAGCGGGGGAGGATTTCGCGGATCGGGACCGGGCTCGTCGCGTCCCGCTCCGTCGATCTCGAGGGGCGCCACATCCTCCCGGGGCTGTGGGACGAGCATGTGCATTTCGGCCAGCTGGCCCTCTTCCGATGCCGGGTCGACGTCTCCCGGGCGGGTTCCGCCGCCGCGGCGGCCGCGATCATGGCCGCGGCGGCCGTGGCGCGGCCCCCCGAACCCGGTCTGCCGCTCGTGGGCTTCGGCTTTCGCGACGGGCTCTGGCCGGATACCCCGACTGCCGAGCTTCTCGATGCGGTCATCGGGCCCCTTCCGACCGTGCTCGTGAGCGGCGACCTGCACTGCTGCTGGTTGAACAGCGCGGCTCTCCATCGGCACGGAATCGCCGGCCATCCCACCGGGATCCTGCGCGAAGACGATGCCTTTCGCATCACGGATTCGCTTCGGGATGTACCCGAGGACGTGCTCGACGGCTGGGTGGCGGAGGCGGCAGGGTCCGCAGCCTCACGCGGCGTCGTCGGGGTCACGGACTTCGAAATGGCCGATAACGTCGCGGTGTGGTCCCGGCGAATCGCCGCCGGATTCGATTCGCTTCGCATCTCGGCCGGCATCTACACCGAACACCTCGACGCGGCGATCGCCGCCGGGCTCCGCACCGGGGATACCGTCGCCGGCACCCGGGGCCTACTCGAAATCGGCCCGTTCAAGATTCTCATCGACGGGTCACTCAACACCCGCACCGCCTACTGCGTCGACGAATACCCGGGCCTACACGGACATCCCGAGCCCCACGGCATGCTCACGGTCGCCCCGGATGTGCTCGTGCCGCTGCTTCGCCGGGTTTCTGCCGCGGGGCTTCTCCCCGCGGTGCACGCGATCGGAGACGCCGCGAATCGCATCGCACTCGATGCGTTCGAGGCCATCGGAGGTGGCGGCCGCATCGAGCACGCCCAACTGCTGCGAGATGCCGATCTGGCGAGATTCGCCGCCCTCGGGGTGACCGCGAGCCTGCAACCGGAGCAGGCGATGGACGATCGCGATGTCGCCGACCTCTACTGGGCGGACCGCACGGCTCGCGCCTTCCCGCTCCGAAGCCTGATCGACGCCGGAGCGACGATCGTGCTCGGTTCGGATGCCCCGGTCGCGCCTCTCGATCCGTGGGTCACGATCGCGGCGGCAGTCGGGCGATCGCGCGACGGGTTACCGCCGTGGCATCCCGAGCAGTCGATCAGCGTGACCGAGGCGATCGGGGCATCCGCCCACGGCCGAACTCGAGTGGCCCGCGGCGATATCGCCGACCTGTGCGTCGTGGACCTCGATCCGTTCTCGGCGGAGCCTCAGGCGCTGCGCTCCATGCCGGTGGCGGCGACCCTGGTCGCTGGGCGTTTCACTCACAACCGGTTGCCGTAGCAGCGGGTCGAGGGCGTCCCCCTCGCATCGGTGTGGTGGCCGAATGCCGCCGACCACGGGGCGGGGGAGTCCGTGCCGCCATCGGGGCTCGAGTATTGATGCCCGAGATGGGCTTTCGGCTGCTCTCGCGGCGTGGGGAGGTCGCCCGCGCGAAGGAATTGCTGTCCTCGGGAACCGGGGATTCTGTTACCTGTTGAACCGGCGGATGCGAGTTCGCCCCCGAAGTCGTTGCGCAACTGCTCGGGCGCCGACACGCCCCGCTCGGCTCGCTCACGTCCCGCGGCGCGTGACGTGGTGACGCATCCGACGGAAGGCGCACCAACGCGACCATTGTGAGCGCAACGGTGGTGGGGACGAGGACCGTCAGGTCGATCTTCCAGGAGCCGGGACTCTAGTTCGCCCCGACCAGACGTGATTCGACGACCTCGGGGGTCGTCATCTGGATCTCGGGACGGCGAGCCTCGATGCGGTTGGTCCAGCCGAGGCCGTTCCACCAGCGAAGCTGAGGAAGGCCGAGCGGGTCGCGGTACCAGCCTGCGGGCACGGGGGAGTTGGACACTGAAGGCATCGGGTTGCTCCTGTGGGAATTTCGCCCTACCGCGGAGGGCTGTTCGGGTGCGGTGAACCAACGATATTCCCCCTCGGCGGGCACAGACCAGACCCCCGAAAGGGGGCCGTCTCGAATCCGTACCGCCGCCACGCCGCGGACTTCGGAGACCGATCGGATCCGTGGTGCGAAGGTGGCGAACGCGGTCACGAGGACCACAGTGAGGCGATGAGGAACGGTGCTCGGGGTCGGGTGGTCACACTGACCACGATGGGGGAGATCGTGACCGCGGCGATCACCGTCCTCGTCGCGGTGAGCGCCGTCGTCGTGTCGTGAGCCGGTTTCCGGTTGGCGCGCGGCTGGCTCTGCCATGCCTGGTTCCCCGTCGACCCGCCGCCCGCTCAGGGTCGCTGCTAGGGAGGGACCCGCGGCTCGCCGCGTTCCCGCGTGGAGAACCCGTCACAGCGCTTCGTGAGGGCTCCGACCGGTCAGACGGGTAGCAGCGGGCGGAACGGCCCGTCCGGCAACTCGACCCGCACCGGGTCCCCCGCTGTCACGATGCCCCCGGTGAGCACGACCCCCATGACTCCGGCCCGTGAGGTGGGGCGGCCGTTCTCGTTCGCGCCGAAAACCGCCTTCACGAGTCCGGCTCGAAAACCGTTGATTTGTCGACAGGGGCTGCGTCTCCCGGTGACCTCGACGCACGCCTCACCGCCGAGACGCAGGATAGTGCCGGTCGGTAGCGACATCAGCTCGATTTCGCGAGTGGTCACGTTCTCGCCGAGCTGACCGGGCCCGATCGACCAGCCATCGTCGGCGAGGTCGTCGTAGAGCTCGACTCCGATGAGGTGCACCTGGCAGAGGTTGGGCCGGGCGGGATCTCTCTCCATCAGGTAGCGGTGCCGTGTCGTCGCTCCGCAGTGCGCGTCGCCGTAAACGCCGAGACCCTCGAGCAGCCGGATCTCGCGCACGACGGGCTTGGCGAACCGGTGCTGGTCGTCCCGGCTCACGGAGGCGATTGAGGCGTTCACGATCCTCAGCGCCGAACGGATCCGGTCAGCCCGGCCAACGAACTGAGGATCGCCGGTCGAGCGCCGATCCAGGCGGCAACCATCACGATCACCGAGAGGGCGAAGACGCCGACCCCCCACCAGCTGTAGTCGTCCCTCCCCGCGTACATGTGGTTCAGGTTGCGCAGGGCACCGGTGGCAAGAACCAGAGTCACGTGCACGACGACGAACGCGGCAAAGAAGACCATCACCGGGTAGTGGATGGCGCGGGCCACGGAAAGCGGGAACACCCGGTCGAATCGTTTGAACCGCTCGGCGAGGCCGGGGGCCATCCGGATTCCCGTGAGGAGGGCAAGCGGCGCGGCGATGAAGGTGATCACGAAGTAGGAGAGGGTTTGCAGGGCGTTGTAGTTGACCCACCCGTTCTCGGTGGGCCAGTTGAAGGATGCGTACTGGATGGCAACCGAAACCGCGTTCGGGAAGACGTCCCAGCGGGTGGGCACGATCCGCACCCACTGCCCGGTAGCGAAGATCAGCACGAAGAAGAGCACTCCGTTGAGAACCCAGAGGGTGTCGATGCTGAGGTGGAGCCAGAGGTGCAGCCCGATGCGCACGGGCGGGTTCTTGGTGCGGAGCGGCCCGGTGTTGGTGCGAGTCCAGTACGCCGGTGGGCGCTTGGAAGAGTGCACCTGCCAGCCGGTACGGAGGATGAAGAGGAGGAAGAAGGAGTTGAGGAAGTGCTGCCAGCCGAGCCAGGCCGGGAAGCCGACGGGTGCTCCGCCCGGAAGCGCCGACGCACCGGGGAAACTCCGCATGAACGACTGCACCGCAGGCAGGTCGCGGATGCCGCGGGCGGCGAGGACGAGAAGGAAGAGTCCGACGACGATGGCCGGTGCGAGCCAGACCAGTCGAAACCAGCGGCTCTCCCGGAACCTCGCCACTCAGGCCCTCCGCGCGTTGACGGCCTCGATGAGTTGCGGGACCACCGTGAAGATGTCACCGACTATCCCGAAGTCCGCCACGTCGAAGATTGGCGAGTCGGCATCCTTGTTGATCGCGACGATCGTCTTGGCACTCTGCATGCCGGCCCGGTGCTGGATCGCGCCGGAGATTCCGAGGGCGATGTACAGGTTGGGCGACACGGTCACCCCGGTCTGTCCGACCTGGAGGTTGTGATCGCAATAGCCGGCGTCGACGGCGGCACGCGAGGCGCCCACGGCCGCCCCGAGCGCATCGGCGAGCTGCTCGACAAGCACGAACTTCTCCTTCGAGCCGAGCCCGCGACCGCCGGAGACGACGATGTCGGCGACCTGGAGGGCGGGCCGCTCCGACGCCGTCGCCCGCTCCTGGCGCGAAAAGACTTCCGTTATCGGCGCGGAGTCGGCGGAGATGTCGATCTCGCGCACCACGCCCGGTGCCGCCGGCGCGGAAACGTCGAGGGAGTGCGGTCGAAGGGAAATGACCGGAATGCCCCGCGCCGCACCTGCCGTGACCGAGTACGACCCGCCGAACGCCTGCTGGGTCACCACGACTCCACCCTCATCGAGGCGGATTCCGACGGCATCGCTCTGGTAGGCGCCGTCGATGCGGATGGCGAGGCGGGCGCCAGCTTCGCGACTGTCGGTGGTCGTACCGACGATCACTGCCGAGACATCACCCGCCGCGATGACGGCCGCGTGCAGGGCCGCGACCTGAGGAGTGACGAGAACCGACGCGGAATCCGATTGCCCGGCGGCGAACACTGTGGCCGCCCCGAGCGCTCCCAACCGCGTCGCGAGCTCCTTCACCGCTTCCGGCTCGGCGACGACCACCGCAGCGGGATCCCCGAGAATGGCCGCGGCGGCAATCAACTCCGCCGTGCTCGCGGCGGGCAGCCCGTTGCTCAACTCGACAAGTACGAGTGCGTATGACATCGCGGTTCTCTTCCTAGATCAGTTTCGAGGTGGTCAGGAATTCGGCCAGCCGGGTTCCGGCGGTCCCGTCGTCCGTGATTATGGTTCCGCCGGAGCGCGGCGGGCGCGCCACAACGTCCTGCACGGTCGACCACGAGTTCGCCGCGCCGGTCTCTTCGGCCGGGAGGGCGAGCGCCGCGACGCCAAGAACTTCGACGGGCTTCTTCTTTGCCGCAAGGATGCCTCGGAAGTTGGGGAACCGGGCCTCCGCGATCTGTTCGGTCACCGAGACAAGGGCGGGCAGCGGCGCCCGAACGTCGTGGTGGCCGTCGTCGGTGACCCGCTCGCCCGTGACGGTGCCATTCGAGACATCCAGGGTGCGCAGGAACGTGAGCTGCGAGACTCCGAGTCGTTCGGCGAGCATCGCGGGAACCGCCGCGGTGCGACCGTCGGTGGATTCGTTGCCGGTGACGATGAGATCGAAGTCGCGCCCACGGAGGGCCGCCGCCAATGCAGCGGAAGTCTGGACCGCATCCGAGCCGACCAGCCCGTCGTCGAGAATGTGGATGCCCCGGTCCGCGCCCATGGCGAGAGACTTGCGAATGGCGTCCAACGCTCCGGTCGGCCCCATGGTG
>JANMBI010000011.1:0-7560 GCA_031360325.1 Frigoribacterium sp.
CGGAACATAGTGCAGCGTGAAACCGAGGTGGGTGCCGAGATCGGAGGCCACGCGCTGGGAGAGCGGGCCGCCCGTGTGCCCGACCGCCGCGAGAAGGTCTCGCGCCACATCCTCCAGCTCGGAAAAGTAGTTGTTGCGGCGCCGCATGGCCTTGCGCAGCTCCGTGTTTGCCCGCCGCGCCTCTTCGGGGGTCGCCGCTCGTTCACTGTGCACACGCTCCAGTTCCCGGTGAAGCCCGAGAATCGCCTCGATCGCCTCGTCGCTCATCGACTTGCGCACAGCAAGGTGGGGCAGTCCGAGCGAGGCGTACAGGGGTCCACGCTGGATGCGCTCGAGGGCGATTTCGAGTCCGGCTCGACCGGTGGGCGGCTCGGCCGTCAGCAGGTGATCGATGGGCACGTCGAGGGCGCGGGCGAAGCGTTGGAGTTCGCCAAGCTTGAGTTCGCGCTTGCCATTCTCGACCACCGAGACCTGGGATGCCGCGCGCCCGATTGCCGCGCCGAGCTGGTCGAGGGTGAGGTGGCGGGCCGTGCGAAGCTGCCGGATGCGGCGACCGATGGTCAAGGAATCGAGCATGTCTTCATCCTCGAACGCGCCGAGCGGCCGTGTACCCATGAGCCAAGGATGACACGCCATCTTCTTGCGGTAAACAGAAGAAGAGAGAATATTCTGGCAACTTTTCCGAGATCGACCCGTCGAAGCACCCCCATGGTGGAAACACGAAACCGCTTCGAGGGAGAAACCGATGACCGAGCACACCCACACCGAACGACCGGGCGACCAGAACCAGACCGCCGCAGAGCTCGAGACGCAATGGAAGACCGACGCGCGCTGGGACGGCGTTGAACGGGACTACACCGCAGAAGACGTGATCGCCCTCCGCGGGAGCGTTCGGGAAGAACACACCCTTGCCCGGCGCGGTTCGGAACGGCTGTGGAGTCTCCTTCACTCCGAGGAATGGGTTCCCGCCCTCGGAGCCCTCACCGGCAACCAGGCGGTTCAGCAGGTGCGTGCCGGGCTGAAAGCGATCTACCTGAGCGGTTGGCAGGTCGCAGCCGATGCGAATCTCTCCGGCCAGACCTATCCCGATCAGAGCCTGTACCCGGCGAACTCCGTTCCGAGCGTGGTGCGACGCATCAACAACGCACTGCTTCGCGCCGACCAGATCGACACCTCGGAGGGCCGGCACAGCACCGACTGGCTCGCCCCGATCGTCGCGGATGCCGAGGCCGGCTTCGGCGGCCCGCTCAACGCCTACGAGCTGATGAGCTCCATGATCGCCGCCGGCGCCGCCGGTGTGCACTGGGAAGACCAGCTCGCGAGCGAGAAGAAGTGCGGTCATATGGGAGGCAAGGTGCTCGTCCCCACCGGCCAGCACATCCGCACTCTCAACGCGGCGAGGCTCGCGGCCGACGTCGCCGGCGTGCCGACAATCGTGGTCGCCCGCACCGACTCGCTCGCCGCCAACCTCGTCACGAGCGACGTGGACGAACGCGACCGCCCGTTTCTCGATGGAACTCGCACCGCGGAGGGCTTCTACGGAACCCGGGCCGGCATCGAGACGGTGCTCTCTCGCGGACACGCATACGCCCCCTATGCCGACCTGCTCTGGGTCGAGTCGTCGGAGCCGGACCTCGGTCTCGCCCGTACCTTCGCGGAGAGCATCCACAGTGAGTTCCCCGGCAAGAAACTGGCCTACAACTGCTCGCCGTCGTTCAACTGGAAGAGCCATCTCGACGACGCGCAGATCGCGACCTTCCAGCGGGAACTCGCGGCAATGGGCTACGCGTTCCAGTTCATCACCCTCGCCGGCTTCCACGCACTCAACCACTCGATGTACACGCTTGCGCGGGACTACAGCCAACGCCAGATGAGCGCCTACGTGGACCTGCAGGAGGCAGAGTTCGCCTCGGAGGCCGACGGCTACACGGCCACGAAGCACCAGCGCGAGGTCGGCACCGGATATTTCGACAAGATATCCACCGTCCTCAATCCCGACAGCGCGACGCTTGCGCTTGTCGGCTCAACCGAATCCGCGCAGTTCCACTGAACCGATCTCACCGAACCGATCCCACCGAACCGATCACGAAAGGCTTCTCATGACCACCCACAATCGAATGACCGTGCTCGGCGCCGCCGAACCCGGGTTCGACACCATCCTCAGCCCGCATGCCCTCGACTTCGTGACCCGACTGCACGACCAGTTCGCTGGCCGACGCCAGGAGCGACTCAACGCCCGCATGGTGCAGCGCAAGAACATCGAGAACGGCCGCAATCTCGGCTTCCTCACCGAGACCGCCGCGATCCGCGCGGACTCCGGTTGGCGCGTTGCCGGTGCCGGCCCCGGGCTGGAGGACCGTCGCGTGGAGATCACCGGGCCGACGGATCGCAAGATGACGGTCAACGCCCTGAACTCGGGCGCGAAGGTCTGGCTCGCCGACCTCGAAGATGCCACGAGCCCCACCTGGTCGAACATCATCGGCGGCCAGCTTTCGCTCTACGACGCCATCCGCCATCAGATCGACTTCACGAGCGAAACGGGCAAGAAGTACACCGTCGACCCCTCTTCGGAAGGCCGGCCGACACCCACGATCGTGATGCGACCACGCGGATGGCACCTGGTGGAGAAGCATCTGAGGTACACCGACCGAGCCGGCCTCGACAAGGCGGCTTCCGCGTCGCTCGTGGACTTCGGGTTCTATCTCTTCCACAACGCCGCTGCACTCATCGCCGACGGGCGCGGCCCGTACTTCTACCTTCCGAAGATCGAGAATCACCTCGAGGCGCGGCTGTGGGACGACATCTTCACCTTCTCGGAGGTCGCGCTCGGTCTGGAGCGCGGATCCATCCGCGCCACAGTGCTCATCGAGACGATCAGCGCAGCGTTCGAGATGGACGAGATCCTTTACGAACTGCGTGGGCACTGCGCCGGGCTCAATGCCGGGCGATGGGACTACATCTTCAGCCTGATCAAAACCTTCCGCGGACGCGGTCGCCAATTCGTGCTTCCGGATCGCGATCGAATCACCATGACGTCGCCGATGATGCGCAACTACACCGAGTTGCTCGTCGCGACCTGTCATCGCCGGGGGGCCCATGCCATCGGAGGCATGAGCGCCTTCATCCCGAACCGGCGTGACCCCGAGATCACCGCGCAGGCCATCGCGAAGGTGCACGACGACAAACGGCGCGAGGCCACCGACGGTTTCGACGGAACCTGGGTGGCACATCCGGATCTGGTGGCCACCGCCCTCGAGGAGTTCGACGCGGTTCTCGGAGGTCGGCCGAACCAGGTCGAGCGGCAGCGACCGGAGGTGGATGTCTCGGCTGCCGACCTCCTCGATGTGCAGTCCTTCGATCAGACCGTCACCACCGAGGGGGTGCGGCGGAACGTTTCCGTGACTCTGCGCTACCTCGAGAGCTGGCTGCGGGGAGTCGGTGCCGCGGCGATCGACAACCTCATGGAGGATGCCGCGACCGCCGAGATCTCCCGCTCGCAGCTCTGGCAGTGGATCGCCCAGCGGGTGGTCACCGAAGAGGGCGACCCCGTCACCCGTGACCTCGTCGAGGCGATGCTTCAGCGCGAGCTCGCGGCGAACGACCACACTCCCGGAAGTCGGTGGGACGACGCCGCCGCGATCGTGAGACTCGTCGCCCTGCAGGACGACTTCCCCACCTTCCTCACCATTCCGGCGTATACGCACTACCTCGTGGACACGGTCGCGGAGCGCACGACGGTCGCGGCCTGAGGAGTCCGGCTCCCCCGCTGCTCCTCCGCGCTCGCGAGTGACACGCGCGGCCGAACGTTCGGCCGCGAGTGTCACTCGCGGCAGCGGAGAGGTGCGGAGAGGTGCGGAGAGGCACGGGGCGAGCAGATGCCCGCAGGGCGCTAGGCACCACGGCGCACTCCGTGTCCCGCGGCCCGAGTAGACTACATACCGCCCGGTCGGTATTTGCTCCCGGTCGCCGGGCACCACGGAAGGCAGCGATGGAGATCGTCGGCGCGGTACTCGAACGATGCGGGGCGGAGCCGCCGTTCGCGACATCCGCCCCGCTGTCGATCTGCCGGCTCGAATTGGATGCTCCGGGGACCGGTGAACTCCTCGTGCGCATCGAGGTGGCCGGGGTTTGCCACTCCGATCTTTCTGTCGTCGACGGCAACCGGGTGCGTCCGACTCCGATGCTGCTCGGCCACGAAGCGGCCGGCATCGTCGAGGTACTCGGCGACGGGGTCAGCGACCTGGCCGTCGGCGACCGGGTCGTGATGACCTTCCTTCCCCGCTGCGGCGCATGCGCGGGGTGCGACACCGACGGCCGTCTGCCCTGCGAGGCCGGGAGCGCGGCCAACAACGCCGGGACCCTGCTCGGCGGCGGGATGCGGCTGACTCGGGACGGGCGTCCGATCGCACACCATCTGGGCGTCTCCGCGTTCGCGAGCCACGCCGTGGTCAATCGTGCCTCCGTTGTGCGCGTGGATCCGGACATCCCGGCGGATGTCGCCGCTCTTCTCGGGTGTGCGGTGCTCACCGGCGGCGGAGCGGTGCTGAACTCCGCGAGACCCGAAACCGGAGAGACCGTGATGGTCGTGGGACTCGGCGGCGTCGGCCTGGCGGCGGTTCTCGTGGCACTGTCTCTCGGACATCACGTGATCGGCGTCGACGGGGTCGCATCGAAGCTCGACCATGCCCGCGAGTGCGGTGTCACCGAGACATACACCCCTGAGCAGCTGCTCGACTCGGGGGTGAGAGCCCCGGTGGTGATCGAGGCCGCCGGTAACGCCCGAGCCTTCGAGACCGCACTCGCCGGCACCGCCGCGGGAGGTCGCACCGTGACCGTCGGCCTGCCCGCACCGGACGCCCGCGCGTCGATCTCGCCGCTGCTGCTCACCGCCGAGGCACGCACCATCATCGGCAGCTACCTCGGCTCGGCGGTCCCGTCCCGAGACATCCCGTTCTTCGCTCAACTCTGGCGCGAGGGCAGACTGCCGGTCGAAAAACTCATCTCCCGCCACATCCGGCTCGACGAGTTGAACGAGGCGATGGATGCCCTCGCGGACGGCCGCGCGCTTCGCCAGCTGATCGTGTTCGAGCCCCAAGATCACAAGAAGGAGAACGGATGACCAGTCAGCGCACCGCCATAGTCACGGGAGGCGCCCGCGGAATCGGAGCCGCCATCTCGAAGCGTCTCGCCTCCGACGGCCACACGGTCGCCGTCATCGACCTCCGGGAAGAGGACACCGCGACCACCGTCGAGGGAATTCTCGCTGGCGGCGGTCGAGCCATCGGCATCGGCGCGGATGTCGCAGACGCCGAGGCCGTCGCGAGCGCCGTCGCCCGCACCACGGCGTCCCTCGGTGCGCCCACGATCCTCGTCAACAACGCCGGCATCCTGCGCGACAGCCTGCTCTTCAAGATGACCGAGGGCGACTGGGATGCCGTGATGGGCGTTCACCTCCGCGGCGCCTTCCTGATTAGTCGGGAGGTGCAGAAACACCAGGTCGAGGCGGGGTGGGGGCGCGTGGTCAACCTGTCGAGCACCTCAGCGCTCGGCAACCGCGGACAGGCCAACTATTCCGCCGCGAAGGCCGGTCTGCAGGGCTTCACCAAGACGCTGGCCATCGAACTCGGTCCGTTCGGAGTCACCGCCAATGCGATCGCACCCGGATTCATCGCCACCGACATGTTGCGCGCGACCGCCGAACGCATGGGTATCACCTTCGATGCGTTTCTCGAGGGCGCCGCGAAGGAGATCCCGGTGCGAAGGATCGGTCAGCCGGAGGATGTCGCTGCCATGGCATCCTTCTTCTGCTCGGAGGAGGCCGGTTTCGTCTCCGGCCAGGTGGTCTACGTCTCCGGCGGGCCGAAGACCTGAGGCCATGACGACTTTCGCGAATCCGGCCGCGCTCCTCGACGCGGTCGGCACAGAAGTGGGCCCGACCGAGTGGCTCGAGATCGACCAGCATCGAATCGACTCCTTCGCTGTCGCGACCGGAGACGAACAGTGGATCCATGTCGATCCCGAGCGTGCAGCCGCCGGCCCGTTCGGCGGCACCATCGCCCACGGCCACCTCACCCTCTCTCTCCTCGCACCCTTCACCGCGCAACTGTTCGACGTGCACGAGGTGCAGATGGCCATCAACTACGGGCTCGACCGGGTGCGTTTCCTACAGCCGGTGCGAAGCGGATCGCGAGTGCGGGCATCCGGATCGGTCACCGGCTCCGAATCGGTCGGCCTCGGCGTGCGAGTCGGTGTCACAATAACCGTAGAGATCGACGGCGAGGCGAAACCCGCCCTGGTCGCGGAGACGATCGTCCTGTTCGTGCCCACCACTCCGGCGTCCACCGCGGCGGCGTCCACCGCGGCGTCGTCCACCGCAGCGGAGGAGACCCCGTGACCGATGAACACACGCTGGCCCCGAGCTCTCTCATCGAGCTCGGGATGGGGGCCCGGCGGCTCACCGTGTCGAAGTTCGCCCCGATCGTTTTGTTGATCCTGACGATCGGCCTGCTCGATGCCGGGCTGGCGACGACACCGGCCAGCGTGCGTCTCGGCGCCGTCGGCATCCTCCCGGCTACGGGAATCCTCGGCGCTCTCCTACAGAACTCGGTCGCCGGAGAAACGCTCGTCGTGATCGGCGACCTCGATGCCGCCGTCGCTCCTTCGGCGATGTCGAGAGGGATCGTCGCCTCCCGCCCCCGGATCGTCGTGCCGCGCGCCGTGACCCCGGCGATCCTCGTGCTCGTGGCACTGGTCGTCACGATATGAGCGGCGAACCCCGGGGGCTCACCACCGCGATGCTCGAAGCCTGGCTGCGGGCGGAACATCCGGACCTCGTCGGGGAGTCGGAGCTCCAGGCGGAGCAGATCACGGGGGGACGCAGCAACCTGACATACCGCCTGCTCGGTGGACCGGCCCCGCTCGTGCTCCGCCGGCCACCGCTCGGACATGTGCTGGCGAGTGCGCACGACATGGCCCGGGAGTTCCGCGTGATTTCCGCGCTCGCCGGAAGTTCGGTGCCCGTGCCGGAGGCCCTGCTGTATCGGGATGATACCGACGGCGCCGCGGGCGTCGGCACCCCTTTCTATCTCATGGGTTTCGTCGACGGCCAGGTGCTCTCCTCCCCCGCTGCGAATGCCCCCTTCACTCCCGTCGAGCTGCGAGGGGTGAGCCTCGACCTCGTCGGCACCCTGGCTCGGCTCCACTCCCTCGACCCCGCCACGGTCGGGCTCGAGGACTTCGGCCGTGCGGCCGGCTACCTCGAACGGCAGGTGCGCCGCTGGGGCGAACAGTACGACAAGTCCCGCAACCGCGAGCTGTCGGAGCTCGATGCGCTGCAGGCTGCCCTGCGCGAGAACGTGCCGACCACCGTGAGTTCCTCGCTGGTACACGGCGACTTCCGCCTCGACAACGCCATCGTCAAGGTGGATGCCGACGGCCGGCCGCGAATCGCCGCGATCCTGGACTGGGAGATGGCCACCATCGGCGACTCGTTCACCGACCTCGGCCTCCTCGGCCTGTACTGGGACATCCGCAGCGTCGGCGCCACGGCAGCAGCCGTCG
>JANMBI010000025.1:0-1684 GCA_031360325.1 Frigoribacterium sp.
GACCGCACCAGTGCCCCGTCGGACTCCCAGCTCGCCTCACCGGCGGCCGCGGCATCCGCCACCGGTCCCCCGAACGAGTTTGGCGCGTAGACGGGAGCGGATGCCGGCTTGAAGCCGTGACGGGCCGCGCCATCCTGCGTGTAGCTGTTCACCGTCGAAACCGGAGCGTTCACCGGGATCTCGTTGTAGTTGGTGCCGACCCGGTACCGTTGGGCGTCCGGATACGACATCACTCTGGCCATCAGCATTTTGTCGGGGCTGATTCCGATGCCTGGCACCGTGTTTGCCGGCGAGAACGCCGCCTGCTCGATCTGGGCGAAGAAGTTCTCCGGGTTTCGGTCGAGGGTGTGGGTGCCCACTTTGATCAGCGGGTAGTCGGCCTTCGGCCACACCTTCGTGAGGTCGAACGGATTGAAGCGATAGGTCTTCGCCGCCTCATACGGCATCACCTGCACGTGTACGTCCCACGACGGGAAGTCGCCTCGGGCGATCGCGTCGTGCAGGTCGCGGCGGTAGTGGTCGGCATCCGCACCGGCGATGGCTCCGGCCTCGACCCCGCCGATCTCCGCGTTGCCCTGGTTCGAGGTGAAATGGTATTTGACCCAGAATCGCTCGCCGGCCGCATTGGTCCACTGGTAGGTGTGTGAGCCGAACCCGGGCATCTCCCGCCAGGAGCGCGGCAGGCCGCGGTCACCCATCAGGTAGGTCACCTGGTGCGCAGACTCGGGCGAAAGGGTCCAGAAGTCCCACTGCATGTCGGGGTCCCGAAGTCCCGATCCCGGCAGTCGTTTCTGGGAGTGGATGAAATCGGGGAACTTCATCCCGTCACGGATGAAGAACACCGGGGTGTTGTTTCCGACGATGTCGTAGTTGCCATCGGTCGTGTAGAACTTCACCGAGAAGCCGCGCACGTCACGCCAGGTGTCGGGGCTGCCCTGTTCACCGGCGACGCTCGAAAAGCGCTGCAGGGTCTCGGTGGTCACACCCGGCTGGAAGACCGCTGCCTTGGTGTACCGCGAGACGTCCCCCGTGACGGTGAAAGTTCCGAAGGCGCCACCACCCTTCGCGTGCACGATGCGCTCCGGGATGCGCTCACGGTTGAACTGGGCCAGCTTTTCGACCAGGTAGCGGTCGTGAAGGGCGGCGACCCCGTCGTTTCCGACGGTGAGTGAGTGGTCGTCGCTTGCGATGGGGGTTCCGGTCTGGCTCGTTGTCACGTCAGTCACGATATTGTCTCCTTCGGTTGGGGTGTCGATTGCTGGCAGCGGGGGCAAATCCCCCAGAAAGTGATCTCCGCGGTGTCGATGACGAAGCCCTCGGTGTTGCTGGCGGTGAGGCAGGGCGCCGAACCGTGCACGCAATCCACGTCCGCTATCGTTCCGCAGCCCGAGCAGACCACATGGTGGTGATTGTCACCGATGCGGCGCTCGTAGAGCGCGGCGGATCCGGCCGGCTCGATGCGACGGATCATCCGGGCCGCCGTGAGATCGGCGAGTACGTTGTGCACGGATTGGATCGACAGCCCCGCGGCCGAGGAGATGCGCAACTGCTCGGCGCTGGAGTGGGGGTGCGCAGCCAGGGCGTCGAGCATCGCAACGCGGCCGGGGGTGACCCGGAGTCCCGCGGCTCGCAGTTCGACGATCGGATCGGCAGGCATCCGCCCAGTATGCCACTAAACATGAAC
>JANMBI010000054.1:0-2442 GCA_031360325.1 Frigoribacterium sp.
ACCTCCACGAGGCTCGTGGCGGTGAGGGAAAGCTCCTGGTGCGGGGTGAGGATCTCGAACGACGAGACCCGGCTCCCCCAGTAGTCCACGTAGGTGTGGTGGGCGGAAATCGGGAGGATCTCGAGGTGGGAGTACAGCACGAGCTGTCCGTCGCTGCTGGTGGGGAGCATCCGCGCCTCGTTGTAGCTCGCCGTTACCTCGCCGCCGTAATGAAAGCCGGTTCGGTGCCGGATGCGCAGCCGATTCACGTGTTCTCCCCGATCCAGCTCGGCGCAGCGTTCGTGGGGAAATAGCGCTGGCGGATCGCCTCGGACGCCGCGCTGGTGGCGGACTGCACGTTGTCCATGTGAAGCGTGAGGTCTTCGAGGATCTCGGCGATCGGCCGGTACTCGAGCTCGCTGCGAATCTGTCCGAGCAGACGTTGGGCGCGGTCGGACACCCCCACCCGGTCGGTGCGCGGCTCGATGTCGCGCATGCACATCTCGGCGCGCCGCACCGAGAACAGGATGCTGCGGGGAAACAGCCGATCGAGGAGCAGGAATTCGGCGGCGTTCCTGGCGCTCGGCACCCCGCGGTAGGTGCGCAGGTAGGCCTCGTAGGCCCCGCAGGAGCGCAGGATGGTGGTCCATGACGGCCCGCTGGCCTCGGTGAGCGAACGGGTGGCGAGCAGCCGCGCGGTCATGTCGGCTCGTTCGATCGAGCGTCCGAGGGTGAAGAACTGCCAGGCCTCGTCACGGCTGGTGGCCGATTCGATGATTCCGACGGCCAGTGCCGACCGCTCCCGCACCCAGCCGAAGAACTCGTGCACCTTGTCGGAGGCGATCTTGCGGGGCATCCGCGCGCGGGTGGTGTTGAGACACTCCCACAGCTCGCTCGAGACGATCTCTCGCGCGCGCCGGGCGTTCTCGCGAGCCGCCCCGAGCGAATAGGCGATGGATGCCGGCTCAGACCGGTCCACGGCGAGGATCTCGAGCACGCTCTGCCGATTGAGCACGCGATCCTCGGGCACGTTGCTGCCCATCACGCTGAGCAGGGAGCGGCACGCCACGTCTTCTTCGATCCACGGGTCTTCGAGTAGCAGTTGCAGGTGAACGTCGAGGATGCGTGCGGTGCCGTCGCTCCGCTCGATGTAGCGCCCGATCCAGAACAGGCTCTCGGCGATGCGGCTCAGCATTGCGCCTCCTCGTTCGTCGGGCCGTTGCGGACAGCTCGGGCCAGCGCGCCGGCCCGGGTTGTCCGCACTGGCCCGGATTGGGAACGCTCTGGCCCGGATTGGCGAAGCAGCGGCGCGGAACGCGCCTGCTGCTGCTGCTCCTGCTGGCCCTGGCCGAGGGTGCGATCGCGGGGGGCCTGATCCACATGATGAACGTCGATATTGACTACCGGGATCGCCTGGGTCGAGGTGGCCTGGTCTGCGACGAGCCCTTGGATCGAGTGGCGCATGACTTTAAGGGGAAGCTCTCCGACCACCCAGGTGTCCTTCGATCCGCCACCCTGCGAGGAGTTGACCACGAGTTCGCCCTCGGGCAGTGCGACACGGGTGAGTCCGCCGGGGAGCACCCAGACGTCGGTTCCGTCGTTGACCGCGAACGGTCGGAGGTCGGCGTGCCGTGGCCGCATCCCCTCGTCGACGAGGGTCGGAATGGTCGACAACTGCACGACTGGCTGGGCGATCCAACCGCGCGGGTCGGCGAGCAGGGACGTGCGCAGTCTGTCGAGTTCTGCCGGGCTGGCTGCGGGTCCCACGACCAGACCCTTGCCGCCCGAGCCGTCCACCGGCTTCACCACCAGTTCGTCGAGTCGATCGAGCACCTCCTCGAGTGACGCCGGGTCTTCCAGCCGCCAGGTGTCGACGTTGGGGACTATGGCCGTCTCACCCAGGTAGTACCGGATGAGGTCGGGCAGGTAGGTGTAGACGAGCTTGTCGTCGGCCACGCCGTTGCCGACGGCGTTGGCGATCGTCACGTTGCCGAGCCGGGCCGCGAGGAGCAAGCCGGGGCTCCCGAGCATCGAATCGGCGCGAAACTGCAGGGGGTCAAGGAATTCGTCGTCCACCCTGCGGTAGATCACATCGACCCGTGTCGGACCGGATGTCGTGCGCATCCAGACCCGACCGCCCGAGCAGAACAGGTCCCGGCCTTCGACCAGTTCGACCCCCATCAGGCGAGCGAGCAGGGTGTGCTCGAAGTAGGCGGAGTTGTAGACACCCGGGGTGAGAACGACGATGGTCGGGTCATCCACCCCCTCGGGGGCGCTCGCGCGAAGGGCGTGAAGCAGTTTGTGCGGATAGTCGCCGACCGGCCGCACGCGCATGGACACGAAGAGCTCCGGAAGCGTCTGCGCCATGACGCGACGGTTCGAGATCACGTAGCTCACCCCGCTCGGAACCCGGACGTTGTCTTCGAGAACGCGCCATGTGCCCTGTTCGTCACGGATCAGGTC
>JANMBI010000135.1:0-5778 GCA_031360325.1 Frigoribacterium sp.
TCTACGCTTCGGTGGCGGCTCAGCCGACCTGGCTCGAAGACTTCCGCCCCGACATCGCCAAAATCGATGTCCCCTCGCTGATCGTGCACGGCACCGCCGACCGCATCCTCCCGATCGATGCGACGGGGCGTGAGTTCGCGAGGGCCCTGGCCACCGCGGAGTACGTCGAGATCGATGGCGCGCCTCACGGAATGCTCTGGACGCACCACACAGAGGTGAACCGCGCGCTGTTGGACTTCCTGAGTAGGTAGCTACGCCGCATCACAGATCTGCCGAACGGGGACCGGGCGCGCGTCCCGCCCTAGCCGAGCCGTGAGGTCAGCCAGGCGATCGTGTCGGCGAAGACCTCGTCACGGTTGGTCTCGTTGAACACCTCGTGGCGGGCATCCGTATAGATGATGAGTTCGACGTCGCTGAGACCGGAGCGGGTGAGAAAGGCCTGGGCGAGGAGCTCGACGCTCCTGACGCCGCCGAGAGTGTCTTCGCTGCCGATCTGGATCAGCACGGGGATGTCGTGGGCGAGGTCGCGTGCCGGGCGCCCAAGCAGACGCAGACTGTCGACCAGCCCGAAGAGCTTCATTCCGTTGGCCTTGAAGGTGAGCGGGTCGTCGAGGAATGCCTGCCCGACCGAAGGATCCCGGCTCAGCCACTCATAGCCGGTCGTGCCGAGGTGGGCGTGCTTCTTCGCCAGATCCCCGCCGTTCATGTGGCGCAGCGTGCGGTAGGCCGTGCCGGTGAGGATCAGGGCGTCGTAGTCATCCGCGTGTTCGTTGACGATCGACTGGGCGATGAGCGAGCCCCAACTGTGACCGAGCAGGGCGAGGGGAATTCCGGGATTCTCCTCGCGGATGATCGGCAGGAGTTCGCGCACCGAATTGATCACGGAGCGGATGCCCCCCGGTCCGAGCTTTCCGAGCTGCGAGTGGTCTCCGCCCCACTGCTCGAGCCCGGTCTGGCCGTGCCCGCGATGGTCGGCTGCGTACACGGAGAATTCCGCGGCGACGAGTCGCTGTGCCAGTTCCTCATAGCGAGCGGCATACTCACCCAATCCGTGCGCGATCTGCACGACACCGATCGGCCGTGCGGCCCGCCAGTGGAGGAAGTGAATCGTGACGCCGTCGGAATCGACGAAGGTGCGCTCGTGTCGGGCAGCGGTGAACTGGACCATCTGGCCTCCTGGCAGCGGGCGACTCTCGGGGCTCCAGTGTAGGGCCGGGGAGGCGACGGCGGCGTGAAGCGAGCGGGCTCGACCGTGCGAGGTGCGCGAACGCCGAGAGATGGCCTCGAGGGTCACCGTGAGAAGCAGGACGAGTCCGGTGACGTTCAAACCATTCGAACTCCCACGCGAATCGCTCTCTTCGGCCAGACGGTAAGTCCGACGCGCCCGGAGCGGTTTGCGGCGTGGTCTCGCTCGAACGGATCGAGGAGAAGCATCCGATCGGCATCGAGCGAATCGTGTTGCGCTCTCCCTCCAGGCGGCCGATAGAGCGGTGGATCCGCTCGCCGTGCGGTCGCACGGCGTCGCATGCGGACCGTTCAGGGGGCAACCACAATCATCGGTGTCTTCGCAGAACCCGCCGGTGCCGGCAGTGTTGGCATGCACGTCGACCGGACCATCCGACTCCCGGCAGGACTCGATGCGGGTGGGGTCGGTTGCGAGGTCTGGGTCAGGTTGCGGATCGGGTGGAGGGTTCCTCCGCGAGGACGGGAGCGGGCCACGCCGTCTCGAAGCGGCCGATGTGCGGCGTGTCGCCCGGATCTCCGCCCTCGGCAGCATCCGCCGTACCTCACCCGCCCGATGTGGGTGCGCGAGCATACACGGTTTCGTGGCCCGACCGGAGATCGGCGAATCCGACGTGCTTGCCGAATCTCGGCCGCGCCCGGCGGCATCCGCGCGGCGATTCGACGGCCCTGCTGCCGAACGAGTCACCGCATGGCCGACGATAGACAGCACGGTGAAAGCCCGCGCCGACAAACCGCCGCACGGTCGCCGCGAGCTGGGTCGCCGTCACGCCCAGTTCGTGAGTGCCGCGCGAGCCATCGATCTGGCCTCGGGCGAGGCCGGACCGGTCATCGCGCTTCGACGCGTGAAGAACATCCCCGTCCCGGACCACTCGAGGGTGTTAGCGGTCAACGAGACCACACGGATCGCACTCGGCTGGGCATGCGGGCTCCCGCCGGTGAACCGCAGCCCGATCACCGAAGACAACATGGCGAGAGCGTCGTCCAGCCGCTCGCTCGGCTCACCGGCGGCAAGCAACAACAGCAACAGGACGCCGACCTCGCGTTCGTGCTCCGAGCGCTCCACCGGCAGTCGAGCGGCAAGGTACCTCCAGAGCCCCACCGGATCGTCGTGCAGTTTCACACCCTGTTTCGTCAGCAATAGATCCCCGCGATACTTGCGCACCAATCCGAGGGAAGTCACGGTTTCGCGCAAGTCGATCAGCGGCCAGATGCCGGCTTCACGGTTCGGCGAGCCGATCCAGTAGCCGTCCGGGTCCAGGTCGTGCATCACCGCACCAACCGTCGACGGAGGCAGATAGCCCGCAACGGTGAGTCGGATGCCCCCCCGGAGGTGGCCGAGAAAGGTACGGAGCACCGCGGTCGCGCGCTCGGCGTCTTCCGAGCTGACCTCGACGGGCTCGTGCAGCCGGGCATCCGTGACGTAACCGGCCAAAAAGCGTTGCGCCTCCGGCCCGAGGCCCAAGATCAGCCGAGCGAGCGGCGAATCCTGGGTGCGCAGCCAGGCGAGGGTTTCGTCTGCGCCCGCAAGCCGGACGAGTCCGTGGTTGACCGCTTCGAGATCGAGCTCCGCCTCGGGCTGCAGGGCATCCAACTGTTCGGCCAGGTCGGCACGGTCGGGATGGCGCGCATCCGCTTCGACGTCTCGCAGATGCTGGTACCAGTGGATGCCGCCGGAGTCTTCCGGCGGGGCTTCCCGTCGACCGTCGAGGCACCGGATGTCCCGCTCATCCGGATCGAGCTCGGTCACCTCCTCCACAACGATCCTGTGTTCCCAATCGTCACCGAAATCGTAGGTGTAGAAGAAGCTGTCACCCGCCCGCTGGATAAGTTGGTCGAGGCGCACTCCGGTCTCGAGCAGGCCGTTCTCCCCCTCATCGATGTCGCACTGCGTGACGATTGCCTCGGTCGATGCTCCGTAGCGGTCGTTCGAGGGAGAGAAGCGGTGCAGGTGGCTATCGGTCCAGGCGAAGGCGACCTGGATCGCCTCGTGAACCTGGTCGAGCGTCAGGTCGCCCGGCAGGGCCATCCGCCTCCAGATCGGGGGCTTGGCCCCGACGAGATCGATGCGCACGCGGTACCGGCTCGGCGATGCAGGCGGGTCGGGCAGTTCGAGGGGAGTCCCGTCGAGCGGATCCGGCTCGATGCCGAGTCCCGCGAGCGACGCCATGACGGCGTGCGGATCCATTCCGGATGTTGCGGCGAGAAACTGCTTCCGGAATACCGCAAGGTCGGTGATGTTGGCCGAGTCCTCGGGCGATTTTTCCTTCATGAGGCTAAAGCGTAGAAGAAATCCGTGCTCGCGCACTACTGTGTCGACCGGGCATTCCCGGCGTCCAAGATCGGCCCCGGGCCCGGGCGTCCCCGCCCACTGTCCCTCGGGCGTCACTGCCCCCGGCCGCCCTCCGCGACCGCGGGTGACACTCGCGGGCGAACGTTCGGGCGCGGGTGTCACTCGCGGGCGCGGAGATGCGCGGAGACGCTAGGGGACGCCCGGACATCGGCGGCACCGAGTTTTCGTTAGCAACGCTAATAAGCTATGCTAAGTAATTGAGATGAGAGACGACCAGGAACTCCGGCTGGCGATCCAGCGGCTCGCCCGCCGCATCCGCTCCATGCAGGCCGACGAGCCCGTCACTGAGGGGCAGCGGGCGGTGCTCTTCGCGCTGTCGAAGAACGGCCCGCAGAGTCTCCGTTCCCTCAGTGAGCACGAACGAGTGACATCGCCGAGCATGAACCGCACGATCAACGCGCTTGTCGAGCTCGGCCTGGTGACCCGTCGAACCGCGACCCACGACGCGCGCGAGGTGCGCCTTGACCTCTCTGCATCGGGCGCGGATTTCATCCGCGAGACGCGGCGGCGGCGAGACGCCTGGTTCACGATGCGACTCGACGCACTGCCGGCCGACCAGCGCCGACTCCTGCTCGAAGCGGTGCCGATCCTCCGAGACCTGGCCGACGAGTGAGTGCGATGTTCCGCTCGCTGAGCGGGTTCAACTACCGGGTCTGGTCGGCCGGAGCGCTGGTCTCCAACGTCGGAACCTGGATGCAACGCACCGCCCAGGACTGGGTCGTCCTCACCCAGCTCACCCATCACGATGCCGCGGCCGTCGGCTTCGTCATGGCTCTGCAGTTCGGCCCGCAGCTGCTGCTCCTGCCGCTCAGCGGACTGGTTGCCGACCGGTTCGACCAGCGCAGGGTGCTGATGGCCACGCAGGCCGCGATGGGGGCGCTTGGACTGGTGCTCGGCATCCTCACCGTCACCGGTGCGGTGCAACTCTGGGAAGTGTATGTTTTCGCCGCCCTGCTCGGCTGTGTCGCGGCCTTCGATGCGCCGGCCCGCCAGACCTTTGTGTCGCAGCTCGTCGGCGGCGCGAACCTGTCGAACGCCGTCGCTCTCAACTCGGCCTCGTTCAGCGCGGCCCGGATGATCGGACCGGCCGCCGCGGGACTCCTCACCGCCGCCGTCGGGGCCGGCTGGGTGTTCCTGATCAACGCCGGATCATTCGGGGCGGTTCTTGTCTCCCTCACCCTCCTCCGCGTTGGCGAGCTGAAACGTTCGGCCCGGGCGAAGCCGAAGAAGGGCAATCTCGTGGAGGGATTCCGCTACGTGCGGTCACGGCCGGACATCGTGGTGATCCTTGTGATGGTCTTCCTGATCGGCACCTTCGGCCTCAACTTCCCCATCTTCATCTCGACCATGTCGACGACGGTGTTCCACCGGGGAGCCGCCGCCTTCGGAGTGCTCTCCTCGGTGATGGCCGTCGGCTCGGTGGTCGGCGCGCTGCTGTCCGCCCGGCGGGAGAAGCCGCGACTGAGGTTCCTCTTCGCGGCCTCAGCGGTGTTCGCCGTCGGCTGCACCGCGGCCGCGCTCATGCCGAGCTACTGGGGCTTCGCGGTCGCGCTCATCCTGGTGGGTCTCGCCTCGCAGACTCTGATGACCACCGCGAACGGCGCGGTGCAGCTGTCCACCCCGGCCCCGGTGCGTGGCCGGGTGATGGCGATCTACATGGCGATCTTCATGGGCGGAACGCCGATCGGCGCACCCTTCGTTGGGTGGGTCGCCAACGAATTCGGGCCGCGCTGGGCCCTCGGGGTGGGAGCGGCATCCGGAATCGCCGCGACTGCTGTCGGCCTCTACTGGTTGGTCAAGTATCAACACCTGCGCGTGCACTACGGGGATGGCCGGCTGCGGCTCACGCACCTCGGTCGTGAACTCGCCGCGGAAGAGATCGTCGTCGATGAGGTCACCTCGCAAAAGGGCTGAGCGACGGCTCAACTCTCGCGGGTGATCTCCACCGTCACGAAGAGCACCGAGGTGAACGGGCCGGCATAGACCCCCCGCAGCGGAGGCACGTCGTTGTAGTCGCGGCCGCGCCCCACGGTCACGTGACGGTCGCCGATTTCGATCTGGTTGGTGGGATCGAACCCGCGCCATTCGTCGCCGCAGAACCACTCGACCCAGGCGTGGGATTCCCCCGCGACGGTTTCGCCGATGCCCGCGTTGGGCTTCGGATGAAGATAGCCCGACACATA
>JANMBI010000136.1:0-14136 GCA_031360325.1 Frigoribacterium sp.
CCCTCGGGGTTGTATGCAAATGCGCACAAGCGGCCCATACTGGCCGAATGGTTACGCAGCGGTCGCACTATCGGACGCTCGCATCGTTCAGCAGGATAAGTCTGCTGTACCACCTGCAGAAGCGCGGGACTATGACCGTCAATGACCTGGCGACAGTCACTGGTCTGCACCCGAACACGACCCGCGAGCACCTTCAGCGTCTGATTGATGAGAACTACGTCACGTGCGAGCCCGAAACCCGGGATACCAAGGGCCGGCCGCGCATGACGTACAGCGCCGTCGACGGACTCGAGCACCTCGATGATCTCAAACGAGACGCGAGAATTGCGTTGGCCGAGCTTCGCGCAGAGCAGGTTCGGATGCTGCTGCCCGCCCGTGACATCGCCCATACTCCCGAGCAGCGTCAACTCGACGTGCTCGAGGACCATCTCGCCCAGAGCGGGTACGACTGGGGCATTGACGACGAGACCCGCCACATTCACCTCCATCAGTGCCCGTTCGCGGACATGGTGCGCGAGCACCCAGAAGTGTGCGGGGTGCATTTCAAGATTCTGCGCAGCCTGCTCCACCAGACGGATGGTCCGCTCGAAGCCCACCGGCTTCATCCGTTCAGCGGTGTCGACACCTGCACTCTCTACATCGCCCGCTCTGTGTCGACTCGCGACGACGTACCGCTCTCGGAAGCGTCGTCGATTATTCACGGCGTTTCCCCGTGGTAACGAATTGGCCACCGGTCCAGACTTGGCGAGAGGGCATCGTCGGCAGCGACGGGCCTGGTACTCGGAGGAGTCCGCAGTGGATACGCCCAAAAATTCGGTATTCGCCAATCGAAAACGCGGCGGCGGCACTGAGGATGCTGTCTCTCACACCATCCTCAGCTTTGGCCGGTTCCTTCGGAAGGGCGAGGTATCGACCGACTTGCGTTCGGTCTTTCTCGACGGCGGGCGGGATGCGGACTCGTTTTATCGGGATCGCTGGACCCACGACAAAGAGGTGCGATCCACTCACGGAGTGAACTGCACCGGCTCCTGCTCGTGGAAGGTGTACGTCAAGGACGGCGTCATCACGTGGGAAACCCAGCAGACCGACTATCCGTCGGTCGGTCCCGATTCGCCCGAATATGAACCGCGCGGGTGTCCGCGCGGTGCGGCCTTCAGCTGGTACACCTACTCACCGACCCGGGTGCGCTACCCCTACGTGCGGGGCGTGCTGCTAACGGCCTACCGTGAGGCGAAGGCCCGCACCGGGGACCCGGTTCTCGCCTGGGCCGAAGTCACCGGAAACCCCGAGACCGCACGCGCGTACAAGAGCGCGCGGGGAAAGGGCGGGCTGGTTCGCGCCAGCTGGGATGAAGCAGCCGAAATCGTTGCGGCAGCCCAGGTGCACACGATCAAAAAATATGGGCCGGACCGTATTGCTGGATTCTCTCCGATCCCAGCGATGTCGATCGTGTCGCACGGCGTCGGCAATCGCTACATCACCATGCTCGGCGGCACAATGCTGTCCTTCTACGACTGGTATGCCGACCTCCCCGTCGCGTCCCCGCAGGTGTTCGGCGACCAGACCGATGTGCCCGAATCTGCCGATTGGTGGAACGCCTCCTACCTGATGATGTGGGGCTCGAACGTGCCGGTGACCCGCACGCCGGACGCGCATTTCATGGTAGAGGCACGTTACCGGGGGCAGAAGGTCATCACGGTTTCGCCGGACTACGCCGACAACTCGAAGTTCGCCGACGAGTGGCTGTCTCCCCACCCGGGAACCGACGGTGCTCTCGCCATTGCGATGGGCCACGTCATCCTCAAGGAATTCCTCGTCGATCACCGCACCCCGGCATTCGTGGACTATATGAAGAAGTTCAGCGACTCGGCCTTCCTCATCTCTTTGACAAAGCGGGAAGATGCATGGGTGCCAGGCAAGTTCCTCACCGCCGAAGCCCTCCCCGACACGCCTGCGACGATGTCGAGCAGCCACTTCAAGCCCGTTCTGCTCGACCAGGACGGTGTCGCCGTCGTGCCGAATGGTTCGCTGGGACACAGATTTTCCGAAACCGACGCCGGTAAGTGGAACCTTGACCTAGAGGGCGTCGACCCGTTGCTATCGATCGCCGATGCGCCAGACTACGACGGCGCGAGCGTCGCCATCGATATGCCGAGATTCGACGTCGCTCCAATGACCGTTGGCGACGAACATGCCGGCGGCACTGGCATCATTCGCCGGGGAGTTCCGGTCAGGGAAGTCGCCGGGCAGTTGGTCACCACCGTCTTCGATCTCTTGCTCGCCCAGTACGGAGTTGGCCGGGACGGCCTCCCCGGCGAATGGCCGACCGGCTACGATGACGCATCGTCGCCCGGCACGCCTGCCTGGCAGGAAGAGATCACGTCCGTACCGATGCAGGCCGCCGAACGCATCGGCCGGGAATTTGCCCAAAACGCCGAGGAATCCGGTGGACGCTCCATGATTCTCATGGGCGCGGGCACGAATCACTGGTTTCACTCCGACACCATTTACCGTTCCTTCCTCGCCCTCACGACGATGACTGGATGCCAGGGCAAGAACGGCGGCGGTTGGGCGCACTACGTCGGCCAGGAGAAAGTTCGTCCGATCACCGGCCAGGCTCAATATGCCTTTGCCCTCGACTGGGTACGGCCGCCGCGCGCGATGATCGGAACGGCATTCTGGTATCTCGCCACAGACCAATGGCGCTACGACGGCCTCGGCGCTGACACGCTCGCGAGCCCGCTCGCCACCGGTAGGTTCACGGGTCGCACCACCGCGGATTGCCTCGTCGAATCCGCGAAACGCGGGTGGATGCCCAGCTTCCCGACCTTCAACCGCAATTCCCTCGACCTCGTCGATGACGCGGAAGCGGCCGGCATGGATCCGGCGCAGTACGTCGTGGAGTCGCTCAAGGACGGTAGCCTCGCCTATGCGTGCGAAGACCCGGATGCGCCCGAGAACTTCCCGCGCGTGCTCGTTGTCTGGCGCGCGAACATCATCGGGTCATCGGGCAAGGGAAACGAGTACTTCCTCAAGCACCTGCTCGGCACCGATTCGGCCGTGCGCGCGCCACAATCGCCGCCCGAGAAGCGCCCGAAAACAATGAAGTGGCACGATGAGGCACCCGAAGGAAAGCTCGATCTGATGGTCACGAGTGATTTCCGAATGACCTCAACCACTCTGTTCAGCGATGTGATCCTGCCGCCGGCGACGTGGTACGAAAAGAACGACCTGTCAACAACCGACATGCACCCCTTCATCCACTCGTTCAACCCGGCGATCACCCCGCCGTGGGAAGCGAAGACCGACTTCGATGCCTTTCATCTGCTGGCAAAGAAGGTTTCCGAGTTCTCCAAACTCCATCTCGGCGTCCGCCGCGATCTGGTCGCGACTCCGTTGATGCACGACACACCGGATGCGATGGCAACACCCCACGGAATCGTCGTCGACGACCCGGAACTGGTGCCCGGGGTAACGATGCCGCGCCTGACAGTGGTAGAGCGAGACTACCCCGCGTTCGCGGACCAACTCGGGGCGTTGGGACCCCTGACTGCCAAACTCGGCATGACGATAAAAGGCATCACGTACACGCCAGACAAAGAGATCGACTACCTCGGCGTCAAGAACGGGCTGGTCGAGTCTGGCCCGGCCGCCGGACGGCCGAAGCTGACCCGCGACATCCACGCCTGCGAGATGGTGCTGGCATTTTCGGGAACGACCAACGGTCGACTTGGGACCCAGGGCTTTCGCCAGCTCGAAAAGCGCACGGGAACCTCCATGGCGCACCTCGCCAGCGACAACGAGGGCCGTCGCTTCACCTACCAGGACGTGCAGGGTGCTCCGGTTCCCGTGCTCACCTCGCCGGAGTGGTCGGGAAGTGAGCATGGTGGCCGCCGATACAGTGCCTTCACCATCAACATCGAGCATCTCAAACCGTGGCACACCCTCACCGGGCGCCAGCACTTCTATCTTGACCACGATTGGATGATCGAACTGGGAGAGCAATTGCCGATCTTTCGGCCCCCGCTCGACATGCATCGACTCTTCGACGACTCTATTGTCGGCTCCACCGCCCCCACGGGAGCCCCGGGCTCACAGGGGAAGGCCGAGGTTGCTGTGCGCTACCTGACACCGCATTCGAAGTGGTCCATCCACTCGGAGTACCAGGACAACCTCATGATGCTGTCGTTGTCGCGGGGTGGCCCCACTATCTGGATGTCTCCTCAGGACGCCCTCAAGATTGGTGTTCGAGACAACGAATGGATTGAGTCCTACAACCGCAACGGCGTCGTGGTCGCTCGAGCAATCGTCTCGCACCGGATGCCTGAGGGCACGGTGTACATGTACCACGCAAAAGATCGCACCATCAATGTTCCGATCGCCGAGACGTCCGCCATGCGCGGGGGAACGAACAATTCCCTCACGCGAATCCTGCTGAAGCCAACCCATCTCATCGGTGGATATGCCCAGCTCTCCTTCGCGTTCAACTACCTCGGCCCAACCGGGAATCAACGTGACGAGATCACCGTGATCCGCCGTCGCAGCCAAGATGTGGAGTACTGATGCGAGTTATGGCGCAGATGTCGATGATCATGAATCTCGACAAGTGCATTGGATGCCACACCTGCAGCGTCACATGCAAGCAAGTCTGGACGAACCGCGAGGGCGTCGAATATGCCTGGTTCAACAACGTGGAGACTCGACCAGGAATCGGATATCCGCGCATGTACGAGGACCAGAATCGGTGGAAAGGCGGATGGTCCCGAACCAGCCGGGGGCGCCTCAAGCTGAGGTCGGGCGGCCGTATCTCGAAGCTGCTCCACATCTTCAACAACCCTGACCTACCCGGGATCGACGACTACTACGAGCCGTGGACGTACGACTACGACATGCTCACCACGGCGCCGCAGGGAACCCAGAGTCCGGTCGCGCGACCCAAATCGCTCCTGACCGGCAAGAACATGGACATCAAGTGGTCAGGAAACTGGGACGATAACCTCGGCGGCTCGCAGGAGACCGCAGCGGCAGACCCCATCCTGGCGACCATGAGCGAACACGTGAAGATGGAGTTCGAAGAGACTTTCATGTTCTACCTGCCTCGCATTTGCGAGCACTGCCTCAATCCCGCTTGCGTCGCCGCCTGCCCGTCCGGGGCGATGTACAAGCGCGAGGAGGATGGCATCGTCCTTGTCGACCAGGACGCCTGCCGCGGCTGGCGCATGTGTGTCTCGGCCTGCCCGTACAAGAAGGTGTACTTCAACCACAAGACAGGCAAAGCGGAAAAGTGCACCCTGTGCTACCCGCTCATCGAGCAGGGCAAGCCCACCATCTGTTCGGAGACCTGCGTCGGCCGACTCCGCTACCTCGGACTGATGTTGTACGACGCCGATGCGGTGCTGGCAGCCGCCAGTATTGAGGACGATCACGACCTGCTCGAAGCTCAGCGCTCGGTGTTCCTCGACCCGTTCGATCCTGCCGTTATCGCGGCAGCGAAGGCCGAGGGTATGGCCGACGACTGGATCATGGCCGCGCAGAACAGCCCGATCTACAAGATGATCGCAGAATACAAGATCGCACTTCCACTGCATCCCGAATACCGCACGATGCCTATGGTCTGGTACATTCCGCCGCTGTCGCCCGTCGTCGACGTCATCTCGTCGACCAACAACGACGGTGAGGATGCCCGCACCCTGTTCGCAGCCATAGACCGCCTTCGCATTCCCGTCGAGTACCTCGCCGGTCTGTTCAGCGCGGGTGACGTCGCGCCCGTGGAAGATTCACTTCGAAAGCTTGCGGCGATGCGCTCGTATATGCGCGACATTAACCTCAACAAGGAACCGGACGAGCGGATCCCGTCTTCGGTCGGAATGACCGGCACGACGATCCAGGCCATGTACCGCCTACTCGCCATCGCAAAGTACGAGGATCGATACGTCATCCCGAAGGCGCACGTGGAAACCGCGCGAGAACTCGAACAACTCGGTTGCTCGCTCGACGCTGACGGCGGTCCCGGCATGGGCGGCCCCGGTGGAGACGCGAGGGGGCCCTACGGAAAGACGCCCGGCATGCCGCTCAACGCAACCGTGGACAACTACGACGCGATGCGCGGCGGGCCGACCACGCCGTCGACCCAGGGCCGGCTGAACCTGCTGAACTGGAACGGAAAGGGAGTCACGAACGGCATGTTCCCGCCTGCAGCGACCGTGGGGGCGACCGAATGAGAGTCGCCAAACCCACACCCCGTCGTGTGGATGCCGTGCGCCTGACTGACAACCAGAGCGCGATAGCGCACATGGCGGCATCAATCCTCCTAGATTATCCGACCGACGAGAGGCGGCCTCGGTTCAGTGCCGTCCAGCTCGCGATCCAGAGTCTTCCCGAACAGATACGTCTTGCCTTCGACGCGTTCATCGACACGGCGAATGCCATGCCCGCCCAAGCACTGCAGGCTCACTACACTGCAACCTTCGACATGAAGCGCAAGTGCTGCCTGTACCTGAGCTACTACGCCGCGGGAGACACCCGTCGCCGTGGGATGGCGCTCGTGCGGTTCATCGAGGCGTACCGCGCGGCGGGGTACGAGATTTCGGCGGAAGAGTTGCCGGACTACCTCCCGATGGTGCTTGAGTTCTCCGCAGTGAGCGGATCACCGATCGCTCGGGAACTCCTGTCTGCCCATCGTGACGGCATCGAGGTTCTTCGGCAGGCGCTGGAGTCGGTCGGGTCGCCCTATGCTCACGTGCTCGAAGCGATCGCGCTCTCGCTGCCGGCGATCGACGATGCAACGCGGGAAAGGTACTTGGCTCTTGTAAATGAAGGACCGCCGACAGAGCTTGTCGGCATCACCTTTCTCGGCAACCTCAAACCGTTCTCGGCATCCGCCATCGCGAGCGAGGACGCGCACCGATGACCGCGCTGGATTTCTTTCTCTGGGTCGCGTATCCGTACGCTGTCGGAGGAGTCTTCGTGGCCGGCCACTTCCTCCGATACCGTTACGACCAGTTCGGCTGGACCGCCCGCTCAAGTCAGACCTACGAAAACAGGCTCCTGCGCTGGGCATCGCCAATGTTCCACTACGGCATCCTCATGGTGGCTGGTGGCCATTTCGTCGGCCTCTTCGTGCCCAAGTCCTGGCTGGCCTTCTTCGGCGTGACCGAGGAAATATATCACTTGGGGGCGACCTGGTTGGGGACCTTCGCCGCGCTGTTGACCGTCGGCGGGCTCGGCATCCTGCTCTACCGGCGGCGCTTCATCGACCGGGTGCGAATGGCGACTACCCGCATGGACATCGTGATGTTGGTGCTCCTGACCGGAGCGATCGGATTCGGCACCGTTGCGACCGTCATGTATCAGGTCATCGGCGGCGGGTACGACTACAGGGAGTCAATCTCGCCCTGGATTCGCAGTCTGGTGTTTTTCCAGCCAGATCCGTCTCTCATGGCGGGCGTGCCACTCTTCTTCCAGCTGCACATCGTGACAGCGATGACCCTGTTCCTCCTCTGGCCTTTCACGCGGCTTGTCCACGTATTTTCGGCACCCATCGGTTACATCCTGCGCCCGTACATCGTCTATCGGTCCCGCGATGTTCACCGCGGCACCGGTGCACGCCGCCCGCGCCGCGGGTGGGCAGGAAGCCAGGTTCCGACGCGGCGCCGCGAGCGCGCTCAGCGCTAGCGTGGCGTGAGGTGTGGTATTCGTCGCGACTTGACCGTCCACAATCTCCGCCACATTCGACTTGTCGCCGCCATGGCAGTCCCCATATCGAGGTGTAGCCCGTCTCAATTTCGAGCCCCGAGCCAATTCGAGCGGGCCGAGCCACCTGGCCGAGCGGGGGCACCGTCGGGTGGCCGCTGCAAATCTCAGCTCGGGTAAGGTGCGCCCGGGCGCGCGTAGTAGTACCAGGCAAGACTGGTGCAGAAGATGCTGAACACCCCACATCCGATGAAGAACGCGAACGGGCTCACAACGGTCAGCGAGATTCCGACGATGAACGGCCCGAACGCCGCGATAGCCGACGTCCAGGCGATAGCCCCGCCCGCCTGGCGCTTCGGGAAGATCATCGGCATCTGCTTGAACGTTCCCGCATTGGCGAAGCCGGCAAACAGGAAGATGATCAGCATCCCGGTGAGGAAGCCCCAGAACTGGTTGACACTGGTCGGCTTGAGGAAGAAGGTCGTGACGACAGTGCCGACGATCATCCCGGCACCGCCAATGAACGTGAAGATCGCCCCACCGAACTTGTCACAGAGGGGACCGGAAGCCGCCCGAACGACCGCCCCGAGAAGCGGGCCGATGAACGCGAACGCGAGCGGATTGGGGGCGTCCGCGAAGTGTCCGTAGACGTTGACGATGATGAGGCCCATTTGGGCCGCGAGGCCGCTGAACGCGCCAAAGCTCATGAGGTAGATCGCCGTCATGATCCACGTGTGTTTGACCTTGAAGATGTCCATCTGCTGGCGGAAGTTCGCAGTGATCGGTACGCGCCGGAGGTAGACGGCAGCGAGAACGGCACCGAGCAGTGCCCAGGGGATGAGGACCAAACCGCCGTTGTGCAGCCACACGAGCTTGCCATCAGCCGCGCTCTGAGGCGTCAGTGCCGCGGTGCCAAGCAGGCCGAAGCCGACGACCCAGGGCAGCAGCACCTGAATGAGTCCGATTCCGAAATTGCCCAGACCGGCTTGGAGCCCCAACGCCGTGCCCGCGAGTCGCTTCGGGAAGAAGTAGCTGGTCGACGCCATGAAGCCGGAAAACGCTCCCCCGCCTATGCCCGCCGCGAACGACAAGGCGAGCAGCACCCAAAATGGCGTCGTTGTGTCGCGTGCTGCGAGCGTCCAACCAAGCATCGGGAGGATGAGTAGAGCGGACGACATCGCCACCATCGAGCGCGTCCCCATAATCGGTGGAAGGAACATGAAAACCAGCCGCAGGAGTCCTCCAGCGAGACCGGGGAGCGCGACGAGCCAATAGAGCTGCGCTGGCGAAAGCGAATAGCCGATCGAGTTCAGGCGGGGCGCGATCGCACTGACGAGGTACCAGGTCGCGAAACTGAGCGTGAGGATGTAGGTCGTGATCCAGAGCGTTCGCCACGCCAGTTGGGAATCCCAGGTCTTTTCGTTCTCCGGGTCCCAATTGGCCAGATCCGGCTTGAGATCGGCATGAGCGATAGTTGGCGTGGTGGCGGTCATGTTCTTCCTCGGCGTTGGCGGAACTCGCCGGCAGATGCCCGCGACACTGCAAGTATCCTGTCGCTGCCGACTCACCTCAACGTCGTAACGCCGTGAAAAATCGACCTAGCGGCGGTCGTATCGGTCCCGCGATGGCGCCGCGAAGTACACAAAAGGCCGGAGGTCAGAGCGCTGCATCCCGTTCCTCGAAGCGCCAGAGTCTGCCCCGACCTAGGAATAGTTGGGCGGAAGGGCAAGTCTGTGGTGATTCCTGGCTGGAATTCGGTTGGCTGGGCAAGCCGATGACGAGCGCGCTCGACGTTACTCCGGGTATATCCGACCGGCCATATCGGTGTCGTGAAAATGACGCGCACGTCTGGTGGGCTGGGCGTCGGCTCGCCCACCCGTGTTGTCATTGTCTCCGAGCGTCGCCCCATTGTTCACCGACGCGTGACACTGTTTGATCGCGGCGGGAAAGACTGACGGGGTGACTTTCGGCGAACTGGCACACCCTGTCAGTACCAACGCGATGATTGCAGCCATAGGGAGAAGCTAGTGAAGTTTCTTCATGAGCATTCTGCTAGCGGTCTTCTTCGGAGATGGGTGAGGCTTCTTTGCGCGCGAGGAGTGTCCCGGATATCGAGGGGCGAAGGCTAGCGTGATAGCTAAAGTCGACTGTCGGGATTTCCCTGGACGCCTTATGTCTATTGGTGCGCCCGGAGGGATTTGAACCCGCGACCTATTGATCCGTAGTCGAAAGCCGTATACCCGGCAGTTTGCGGAAGCTGCCGAAATCCCGCCAAAATGCTGGTGACTGGGCACGGCGTCGATGCCACAGGGTGACCACGATGTTCCTCAAGTGTGGGCAGATTGTGGGCACGCCGCTCGGGTCAGGGATCATCGATCGAAACCTTGTTTATCCATATACGCGATAGTATTATCGCGTATATGAACAACAAGGCGCCGACTCTCGCTCCACTCTTCCGCTCGGATGCTCAAGGTGAACTCCTCGCGAAACTGTTCCTGAACCCGGAGAGATCATTCACGATTTCTGAGCTCGCACGCTCAGTGCGGACGCCCTACGCGAGTGCACACCGCGAGGTATCGCGAATCGCGGAGATGGGACTAGCGACCACGACCAAGCGCGGTCAATCCGTTGAGGTGCAAGCTCGGCGCGACACGCCCGTTTTTCGGCCCTTGGTCGAACTGCTCGGCCTCACCTACGGCCCAGCGGTCGTAATACCGAACTACCTCGCCGGGATTCCCGGTATCGAGCAGGCTTACATATATGGATCCTGGGCGGCCCGCCAAGCTGGAGAACCGGGCGACACTCCCAGTGACATCGATCTCCTCATCGTTGGAAACCCACCACGGGCCGAGGTCTACGAGGCGGTGCGCCTCGCTGGTTCCGCGATCGCGCGCGCGGTCAACCCTCGCATTGTGAGCGTCGAGCAGTGGGGGGCGGCCGACAGTGATCCCTTCCTCCGGACACTCACACAGCGCCCGCTTGCTCGCCTCGACCTCAAGGAGACCTTGTCATGATCAACCGCTGGGACCGTGGCCGCGCTGAGATCGATCAGCTCATTCACCAAGGTCGACTCACCCGCGTTGCAGCCAACCGGGATCTCGCCGAAAGCCACCTGGCCCAGGCACGCACCCATCTCTCCGCGGCCGCAACCCTTCGCGATCTCGACCCGGCTGGAGCATTCACTCTCGCTTACGATGCTGCGCGCCTCGCCCTCGCCGCCGTACTCGTCAACCAAGGACTCAGACCACGCGGCGAGGGCGCACACGCCGTTCTGCTTGAGGCCGCAATTGCTCAGCTTGAGCCACCACGCCAGCCCGAAATCCGCGGATTCGACTGGGTGCGCCGCCTCCGCAACGACACCCAGTACCCCGACGTCGAGCGCCCTCGGCAAGCGGGAACGATGTCGATCAGGCTATTCCCGCCGCGAGAGCGATTGTGGATCGCGCAACGCGACTTGTTGAGGTGATGCCGCCATTTTGATCGGCGCACATTCGCTCATCGGACGGTCGAATTTCGCCCCGAAATTCCGCAGAATGTGGACAGAAACACACACCGAGACTTTGCCTCGCAGCAAAAGTACTGATCAGGGGCCTTATTTGTGTGCACCCGGAGGGATTCGAACCCCCGAGCTATTGAACCGTAGTCGAAATCCGTTTCCCCGGAACTATTCGGAAGCTGCCGACATCCCGCCGAAATGCTGGTGACTGGGCGCGACGTCGATGCCACGAGTTGACCATGGTGCTCTCCAAGCGTGGGTGAAATGTGGGCACGCCCCACTTCGATGACACTGGGTTCACGAAGCCGATGCCCGGCGCCCGGCGCCCGGCGCCGACATTATTTGATATATATCGAATAACTGCGATACTGGGGGCATGCCCAAAGCTCTCCCCGTTCTGGTTGATGTCTCACCGATATGTTGTGCGCCGCTGTCGTCGACCCCGGACTTTCCGTTAGATGATGCCGTGCGTCTCGCGGTGCGGTTGAAGGCGCTCGCTGACCCTGCTCGACTTCGACTCATCGCCTACATGCTCAATCAACCGAACCAAGAAGCGTGCACGTGCGACTTGGCGCCGGCTGTTGGGCTCTCTGAGCCGACGGTCAGCCATCACCTGAAGACGCTCGAGAAGGCCGGGCTCGTCTCGAAAGAGCGTCGCGGCATGAATGTGCACTACGCGGTCGAGTCCGCGGCAATTCGTGCTCTCGTGGTTGCCATCCAGCTGGATGCGCCCGCCACCCTCGAACTCCAAACCTGTTCAGCCTGACCAAGAAAGAGAACACCATGCCCACGATCCGCATTTACGAACCCGCCCTCTGCTGCGACACGGGTGTCTGCGGGGCTGACGTCGACCAGTCGCTCGTGACTGTCACCGCCGACGTTCGCAGCCTCCAAGAAATGGGCGCCGACATCATCCGCCACAACCTGGCCAGCGACCCGACCGCGTTCACCGATAACGAAACCGTGCTCTCCTTCATGCACACAGTCGGTTCCCGGGGCCTACCGCTGACCGTCGTGGATGGCGTCACTGTTGCCACAGGCTCCTATCCCACCAAAGAGGCCTTGTTGGACCTCGCGGGCCTTGGCGCACCCGCCGTTGCCCCTGCCAAGCGTCCCGAACTTGGGCCGACCGAGAAGGCGGCCGGCGGTTGCTGCGGCGGCACCGGATGTTGCTGAGACGACGATGAAGTTTCTCGAAGATCCGCCCAGATTCCTCTTCTTCACCGGCAAGGGAGGTGTCGGCAAGACCTCGGTTGCGTGTGCGACAGCGCTCGAGTTCGCCGGCCGAGGCAAGCGCGTGCTGCTCGTGAGCACCGACCCCGCATCCAACATCGGGCAGGTTTTCGATACCACGATCGGTAACACGATCACCGAGATCCCCGCCGTTCCGGGGCTCTTCGCGTTGGAGATCGATCCTGAGCAAGCAGCCGAGGCCTACCGCGAGCGAATCATCGCACCCGTTCGGAGCCTGCTTCCCGAGATCGAGATCGCGGGGATCACGGAGAGCCTCTCAGGATCGTGCACCACGGAGATTGCCTCGTTCGACGAGTTCACGAACCTCCTCACTGACACGGTCGCGTACGGCGAGTACGACAACATCATTTTCGACACCGCCCCCACCGGACACACGATCCGGCTGCTGCAGTTGCCCGGCTCATGGACGGAGTTCCTCTCCACCGGCAAAGGCGATGCCTCATGCCTCGGCCCAATGTCAGGGCTGGAGAAACACCGCACGGTCTACGCCAATGCCGTCACGGAACTCACCGACCCGAAGCGCACGCGACTTGTGCTCGTGAGCCGTGCGCAGGCATCCTCGTTGGTTGAAATCGAGCGTACTTTTGTCGAGCTGAGCGAGCTCGGTATCAGTAGCGGCTTTGTCGTGATCAACGGCGTTCTGCCGGCCGCCGCCGGCGACGAACCAATCGCCGCGGCCGTGCGCAACCGCGAGAGCGCCGCAATCTCGGCAATCCCCGCCTCGATTGCAGCCCTACCCAGGGACGTGCTTGAGCTGAAAACCGGCAACATGGTCGGCATCGACGCCATCCGCGGCCTGTTCGCTTCGGCAGGTTTCCCGAAAACACCGGACGATTCGGTCGTTGACGAGATCATCGACGCGCCTCTTGCTGCGCTTGTTGATGAGCTTGAGAAGGATGATCACGGGCTCATCTTGTGCATGGGCAAGGGCGGTGTAGGCAAGACCACCATCGCCGCGGCAATCGCTGTCACCCTGGCCGAGCGGGGGCACGAGGTGCACCTCACCACCACCGACCCCGCAGCCCATCTCACCGAAACCCTGCACGGCAGCATGCCCGGCCTCGCCGTATCTCGCATCGACCCCGACGAAGCCACCAAGCAATACCGTGACCACATCATTGCCACCAAGGGCAAAGACCTCGACGACAACGGCAGAGCCGCCCTCGCAGAGGACCTGATGTCTCCGTGTACCGAAGAGGTCGCGGTCTTCCAACAGTTCTCTCGGGCCGTGCACGAGTCGCGGCGTCAATTCGTCGTGATCGATACTGCGCCAACGGGTCACACTCTCCTGCTGCTGGATGCCACCGGTTCGTATCATCGGGAGATCGCCCGCCAGATCGGCGACACCATGTCGTTCACGACCCCGCTGATGCGACTCCGGGACCCCGAGCAGACCAAGGTCATCCTCGTCACTCTGGCAGAGACGACCCCGGTCCTTGAAGCCGAAGGGCTGCAGGGGGATCTCGAGCGCGCGGGAATTCACCCATGGGCATGGGTGGTGAACAATTCGATAGCCAGCGCGCACCCACTATCGCCGTTCCTCCGCAGGCGGGCTTCCAATGAAGTCGAGCAGATCGAACGAGTGCGTGCCCTCAGCCCGCGGGTGGCGATCGTTCCGCTGCTCGCCGAAGAACCAATCGGCATCGTGAAGCTAGCCGCAGTGACCGCAGGCGCACACCAACCGGCCTAGGCCG
>JANMBI010000069.1:0-3501 GCA_031360325.1 Frigoribacterium sp.
GGCGCTCCTCCGAAACGATCACCGCCGTCTCGCCTCGCACGGCCTGCAGCCAGTCCCCGAACTCCTCCGCGTTGGAGACGGTGGCGCTGAGGGACACCAGTCGTACCGATTGCGGAAGGTGGATGATGACCTCCTCCCACACGGCGCCGCGAAAGCGGTCGGCGAGATAGTGCACCTCATCCATCACGACGAAAGACAGATCTTTGAGCAGATCGGAGTCGGCGTAGAGCATGTTTCGCAGCACCTCGGTGGTCATCACGACGATTCGCGCCCCCGAGTTTATGTTGGTGTCGCCCGTGAGCAGCCCCACCTGGTCCGCCCCGTACTCGGCCACGAACTCCTGGAACTTCTGGTTGCTCAACGCCTTCATCGGTGCCGTGTAGAAGACCTTCGCCCGGACCTGCTGCATGGCGAGAAACACCGCGAACTCGGCGACGATCGTCTTTCCTGCCCCCGTGGGTGCGGCCACGAGCACGCTGTCACCCCGTTCGAGCGCCGCGCAGGAGGCGCGTTGGAAGGGGTCGAGATCGAACGACAGAGTGTCTTGGAACCGGGCGAGTCGCGGTGTGTCGAGCCGCGTCTGTGACGCCGCGAATCGCTCCGCCGGGCTCAGTGCGACGGATTTCGACCCGGTGGCGCTCGAGCCGCCGGTCATGCGGCTGCCGTGCCGCCGAGGTCGCCTGCCAGGGCATCCGCACGTCGGGCGAGGAAGCGATCCCGCCACCACGCGATTGTGGCGGCGAGCAGGTACAACACGATCATCGGGGCGGCGAGAAGGAACATCGAGCCGACATCCGCGGACGGGGTCGCCAACGCGCAGAAGACGAAGATCGCCAATATCGCCCAGCGCCAACTCCGGAAGATACTCGCGCCAGAGACGATGCCGAGGAAGTTGAGGAGAACAAGGAATACCGGCAGCACGAAGGCGATTCCGACGGCGAGGACGAGCTTGGTGACGAAGCCGAGATAGTCCTTCGCCTCGGTGATGGCGGCATCCTGGGTCGGAACGAAGGAATTGAGCACGTCGACGATGTGGGGGAAGACCCACCACCCGGCGGCACAGCCCGCGAAAAAGAGCGGCACTGCCGAGAAGAAGAAACCGAAGGTGTAGCGCTTCTCCTTTCCGGTGAGACCCGGCACGATGAAGGCGAAGATCTGATAAAGCCAAACCGGACTCGAGGCGATGACGCCCACGGTGACGGCGATCTGAATGTGCACGTCGAACGCCGAACCGATGGTCGAATAGTTGAGCGTCGTGTTGCCGTGCGTCTTGGCAATCTGCACGATCGGCGCGCGGATCGCTTTCAGAATCCAGTCGGCGACGAAGAACCCGCCGATCGAGAAGACAACGATCGCGATTGCCGAGAGGAAGAGTCGCTTGCGGAGTTCGACGAGGTGCTGACCGAGAGACATCCGGCCGTCACGACCCGCACCCCGCTTCTTTCGCGAAGGCATAGTAGCGGTGATGACGCGCCGTTACGGCTTGGTCGGAGGCGGGGTCGGGTCGGCCTGCGGCGTTTCGGTCGGCGGCTTGGGCTGCTCCTCCGCCTTCATTTCGTTCTTGAAGATCTTCATCGACTGGCCGACACTCTTGGCGAGACCCGGAAGCTTGGTCGCCCCGAACAACAAAACGATGATGACCAGCAGGATCAGAGCGTGCCAGCCGGTGAATCCGCTAAACATGGGGCGACATCCTTATGAGTCGAAATTGCCGTGAGCCGCCAGTTTACCGCTTGACCGGGGCGCCGAACTGTCATTCGACCTCGAATTCGCTGCACGGTTCATTCGGGGTGCGATCGACTCTCGTCGTGATCGTCGAACCACCGACGGGAGTTCGGGTCAAACCGGGTGAGCGCGTGAGCGCGATCGAGGCGCGCCGCGTGTCGCGCATTCCGCCGTCGGGTGGAGGCGTCCCGCGCCAACCGCCATCGGGCCCGAAGATCGGCGCGCTTCCCGAGGATGGCGAGCTCGGTCCGCTCCTCCTCCCGCTGCGCCCGCGCCCCGTCGAGCATGGCCGCTTTCTCGGCGAGAGCGCCGAGTTCCCGCAGGACAGCGACCGCCCGATGAAAGAGGCGCCAGGCCGACACGACGAGCACGGCAAGAAGAGCAAGCACGAGACAGGTCCAGATGACCACCCACGACCATCCGGGCATCAGTCGGCGCCCGTCGTCGGGCTGGTGTCATAGCGGGCAGCGCCGGCAGCGGCCCATTCGGCCACGGCGCGTCGGGCATCTGCGGGTTCCACCACGGTGACCATTCCGGACAGACCGCCGACCAGCCGCTTGAGACCGTGATAGTGAGGGACGCGCATCGCTGTGCGCGCGCGTCCGTCGACGACGGTGCTCGCGGCGCCATCCGGGAGATAGTCGGCGATGAGGGGCGCGACGGAGGGCGCGACGTCGATCGTGACGACGAGATCGTCGGCCGACCCCTCGAAGAGCGCATCGGGCAGTTGCACGTCCGATGCGTGGGTGGTGATCGGCTCGGCGGTGACCGTCGGATTGCCGATTCGATCGATGCGGAAGGTGCGGACCGCCTCGCGCAGATGGCACCACCCGCGCAGGTACCAGTCGGCGTCCGTCGATTCGATGCGGAGCGGGTCGACCCGCCGACGTTCGTGCTCCCCGCGCGCACTGACGTAGTCGAACTCCAGCTGGACCCCGGACGCCACGGACTCGCGAATTCGGGCGAGCGTGTCATCCGATTCCGAATCCTCGACGGCGAACTGGCTTGGCGGAGCCGATGCCCCACGGGACAACTTGGCCATCAGCGTGGCAATGGCGACTCGGTCGGAATTCTCGGGAAGGGCGGAGAGGTATTGCAGACCGGCGATGAGCGCGGCCGCCTCTCGGCCGGAGAATCGCGGGGCGTCGTCGATCGCCACGAGGTGGGTGAGCACGATCTGGTCGTTCTCCTCGAAGTCGTCCCAGGCCAGATCGAACAGATCGCCGTGCTGGTACTGCCCGGTCTCTCCGGGGATCCCGGAGACAGCGATCAGTTCGACCGATTCGCGCACGAGTTGGGGTCGCACGCCGAAGTGATCTGCGGCGTCCTGAACACTGATGCTCTCGTGTTCCATCAGAAAGGGCACCAGGGAGAGCAGAAACGCCAGCTTGTCCTGTGCCGGAAGAGACGACGAGCGCTCAGCCACGGGGCATCCCGTCGCTGATGTCTGACGCCCGGGTGCCGGAAGCCCCGGCGTCGGGGCCGGTGGGGAGATCGTCCGCGTGGTCTTCCGCGGTGCGAAGCAGCCGGGAGTACACGGCCTCCCGCAAGACCGGTGGAGACTCGACCAGGACCTCCGGACCGTATCCCGCGAGCTCATCCGCGAAGATGTTGACGTCCGAGAAGTGCAGGCGCAGCACCCCGGACGGCAGGCGAAGCGTGCCCCGCCGTTTGAGCAGCCGTGCGGCGGCGTCCGAATCCGTGACCACCTCGACATCGGCCGTGTGGGATTCCCAGACCGCATCGAGTTCGGCCAGGGCGCGAGCGGTCTGATCC
>JANMBI010000094.1:0-4644 GCA_031360325.1 Frigoribacterium sp.
CCGGTAGCGGCGGGCCCGCGCCCTACGAGCTCCGCGCCCGCGTGTCACTCGCGGCGCGTTCGTGGGCGCGTCAGTCGGCGATCGTTCGCGCTCTGGCCTTTCGCGCGGCGGGGCGCGGCGCGGTCGCGGCCGGGATGCTGAGCGCGCGCGGCGCGAGACGCTCGAGTTGGGTGACATGGGCGGGTGTCAGCTCGGCGAGGGAGGTCACGCCGAGGAGGCGCATCGTTCGGGTGATCTGTTCGCCGAGGATCTCGATCATGCGGTCGACCCCCTCGCGTCCTCCGGCCATGAGGCCGTAGAGGTACGCACGACCGACGAGGGTGAAGTCCGCGCCGAGGGCGATCGCGGCGACGATGTCGGCGCCCGACATGATGCCCGTGTCGAGGTGGACCTCGAGGTCCGCGCCGACCTCGCGGGCGACATCCGGAAGCAGGTGGAAGGGGATGGGCGCGCGGTCGAGTTGACGCCCGCCGTGGTTGGACAGGATGATGCCGTCGACCCCCATCGTCGCGAGGCGCCGGGCGTCGTCGAGGTTCTGTACGCCCTTGACCACCAGCTTGCCCGGCCACTGTTCCGTGATCCAGGCGAGGTCGTCGAAGGTGACGGTGGGATCGAACATGGTGTCTAGCAGCTCACCGACCGTGCCCGACCAGCGATCGAGGGAGGCGAAGGCGAGGGGCTCGGTGGTGAGGAAGTTGATCCACCACTCCGGGCGGGGCAGGGCGTTGATCACCGTGCCGAGGGTGAGTTGCGGCGGGATGGAGAATCCGTTGCGCTTGTCGCGGAGGCGGGCGCCGGCCACCGGCACGTCAACGGTCACGAGCAGGGTGTCGAACCCGGCCTTCGCCGCCCGGTCGACGAGCGCCATCGAGCGGTCGCGATCCTTCCACATGTACAGCTGAAACCAGTTGCGCCCGGTCGGGTTCGCGGCCTTCACGTCCTCGATCGCGGTCGTTCCCATGGTCGACAACGAGAAGGGGATGCCCGCCGCGGCGGCAGCACCGGCCCCCGCGATCTCGCCCTCGGACTGCATCATGCGGGTGAAGCCGGTCGGCGCGATGCCGAACGGCAGCGCGGTCGGGCCGCCGAGAACGGTGGAGGAGGTGTCGACGACGGACACGTCGCGCAGGATTGACGGGTTGAACTGGATGTCCTCGAAGGCCTGGCGCGCGCGGGCGAGCGAGATCTCCGCCTCGGCTGCGCCCTCGGTGTAGTCGAAGGCGGCCTTCGGGGTGCGCTTCTTGGCGATCGCGCGCAGGTCGTGGATGGTCAGCGCCCTCTCGAGTCGGCGCTTCTTCGCGTTGAGCTCCGGGGTCGCGAAGTGCATGAGCGGGGCGAGGTCGCGCACCCTGGGGATTCGGCGGTGAACCATGACTATTCTCCCAATCTGGTTTCGGCGTAGTAGCCGGTGATGTGGTCGTTGATGTGCGTGCGGGCGGTGAGCACATAGCCCGATTCGATCGCCCTCAGGATGTTTCGGTGCTCGGCGCGGAGCCGGGCGGATGTGTGTTCCCAGTCGGAAACGCCGGAGATGCCAGTGACGACATAGCCGTCAATCGAGCTGCGGAGTCCCGACATCATGGCCGTGATGACCTGATTTCCGGCGGCTTCGGCGAGCGAGAGGTGAAACTGTTGGTCGAGCGCGAGGAAGTCTTCGGGGGCCAGCCCTGGGCGATCCATCGCGTCGAGTAGCTCGTGGCCGATCGGCAGCTTCGCCGCACGTTCGGCCAGGTCCCCGCAAATCACCGTTTCGAGGAGCAATCGGGTCTTGACGACATCGGCGACGGGGAAACCGGTGGCGGCCACCTGCAGGCGCATGAGGGAAGACATGCCCCCGCCGGGGGTCGCGACGATGACGGCGCCCGAATTCGGACCCGATCCGCTGCTGGTGCGTACGAGCCCGAGAACTTCGAGAACGCGGATGGCCTCTCGCACGCTCGAGCGCCCGACGGCGAGATCCGCGGCCAGCTGACGTTCCGGCGGAAGATGATCGCCGGGCCCGAGGGCGCCGGCGACGAGTTGCCCTTCGATGTGGGACAGCACGATCTCCCACGCGCGGCGATCGAGTGAAACGATTTGAGCGTCGGACACCTGGCTCCTTGTGGTCTGACCATAGAATATACTGTGGTCAGACCACAACGCAAACCCTATTTCGGCAGGTACACCGCTAAGGATGACGTGCGGGCGACCAGGCCGCGAAGCGTCTCAAGATCTCCGTCGATCAGGCCGAGCGCCCTGGCCTGGATCAGCACGTTCCCGACGGCGGTCGCCTCGGCGGGGCCGGCGACGACGGGCAACCCGGCACGATTCGCCGTGAGTTGGCAGAGCAGGACGTTCTGGGATCCCCCGCCGACGATGTGGACTACCGAGATCGACTTGCCCGCCAGTGTGCCGGCGAGGTCGACGGCGGCGGCGAAGGCAGCGGCCAGACTCTCGATGATGCTGCGCACGAACTCCGCCCGTGACTGCGGTGCCGGGAGGTTGTGATTCGAGCACCACCGTGCGATCCGTGCCGGTAGGTCGCCGGGGGCGAGAAACGAGTCGTCGTTGGCGTCGAAGACCGATACCGGACCGCTCACCGCGGCAGCCTCGGCCAGAAGAGTCTCCAGGTCGATGGTTGCGCCATCTCGCTCCCACCCGCGCACGCTCTCGGAGAGCAACCAGAGCCCCATCACGTTGTGCAGGAAGCGGACCCGGCCGTCGACGCCGCCCTCGTTGGTGAAGTTCGCGAGGCGGCTCTCTTCGGTGAGGATCGGGGCGTCGAGCTCAACCCCGACCAGTCCCCAGGTTCCGCAGCTGATATAGGCGAAGTCGGGCGACGTGGCAGGCACGGCGACCACTGCGGATGCGGTGTCGTGAGAGCCGACTGCCAGGACGTCTAGGCTTCCGGTGACACCGATCTCGACCGCGACGGACGACAGCACTTCGCCGACCCGATCGCCCGGATTCACGAGCGCAGGAAAGAGGTGCCGGGGCAGTTCCAGGCGCGCGATCAGGTCATCGTCCCACTCGCCGGATCCGATGTTCAGGAGTCCGGTCGTGGAGGCGTTGGTGCGTTCCGCGACCGGGCGCCCGGTGAGCCAGAAAGTGATGAGGTCGGGGATGAGAAGCAGCGAGACGGCATGGTCGAGACGTCCCGCCCGCTGGTCCTCCGCCAGCTGGTACAGGGTGTTGAACGGGAGGAACTGCAGACCGTTTGCGGCGTAGAGTTCCTCTCTCGTCACGATGCCCTCTACGCCCGCAACGCCGACGGCCGTGCGGGCGTCGCGGTAGTGGAACGGTTCGGCGAGCATCCGGTCGCCGGCCAGGAGGGCATAGTCCACCGCCCAGGCGTCGACGCCGATGCTCCGCACGGTCGTTTCTTCGCGGATCGCGGCCGTGAGACCCACGAGAACGTTGCGGTAGAGCTCGGTGACATTCCAACGGAGCCCGTCTTGGGTGGCGACGGGGCCATTGGGGAAGCGCGCGACCGGCCTCAGGCTTAACTCGTTGTGCCCGACGTAGCCGAGCATCACCCGACCGCTGGTTGCACCGAGGTCCACGGCGGCGACGGCCGCGGTCATCGTGCAACCTCTTCGCGCCCGCGAGTGACACGTGCGCCCGAACGTTCGGGCGCACGTGTCACTGACGGGCGCGAAGGCGCGGAGCCGGTCATCGCAGGAATGCCGCGGCGACCCCGGCGTCGACGGGGATGTGCAGGCCGGTGGTGTGGCTGAGGTCGCTGGTGCAGAGCACGAACACGGCGTTTGCCACGTTCTCGGGCAGTACCTCGCGCCCCAGCAGGGTGCGCTGGGCGTAGTACTTGCCGAGATCCTCCTCGGGCACGCCGTACACGGCGGCGCGCTTGGCGCCCCAGCCGCCGGCGAAGATTCCGGAGCCACGCACGACGCCGTCGGGGTTGATCCCGTTGACCTTCACGCCGTGTTCGCCGAGCTCCGCCGCGAGCAGGCGCACCTGGTGGGCCTGGTCGGCCTTGGTCGCCGAGTAGGCGATGTTGTTGGGTCCGGCGAAGACGGAGTTCTTCGAGGAGATATAGACGATGTCCCCGCCGAGCTTCTGGTCGATCAAGACGCGAGCGGCGGCGCGGGAGACGAGGAAGGAGCCCTTCGCCATCACGTCGTGCTGCAGGTCCCAGTCAGCGACGGTGGTCTCGAGCAGCGACTTCGACAGGGACAGGCCGGCGTTGTTCACCACGAGATCGAGGCCGCCGAACGCGAGCACGGTGGCGTCGACGGCGGCCTGCACCTGATCCTCGTCGGTGACGTTGGCCTGCACGCCGATCGCGACATCGCCCGGATTCGGATACGCAGCGCCGATCTCGGCCGCGGCGGCCTTCGCCTTCTCGAGGTCGAGGTCGGCGATCACCACGCACGCTCCCTCCGCGGCGAGGCGGGTGGCGATGGCCTTGCCGATGCCGGACGCGGCGCCGGTGACGAGCGCGACGCGCGTGGCGAGGGGCTTGGGTCTCGGCATCCGCTGAAGTTTGGCCTCCTCGAGCGCCCAGTACTCGATGCGGAATTTTTCGGCCTCGTCGATCGGCGCGTAGGTGGAGATCGATTCGGCGCCGCGCATCACGTTGATGGCATTGATGTAGAACTCGCTCGCCACGCGGGCGGTCTGCTTGGTCGCGCCGTAGCTGAACAT
>JANMBI010000100.1:0-12851 GCA_031360325.1 Frigoribacterium sp.
AGCAACATCGTCAATATCGGCCCGAACATGTTCATCGGCGAGAAGCTCCCGGCCGTGCAGTCGCAGCTCGATCAGATGGGACTCGGCGCGAACATGGTGCCGGATGCGAGCCCCGCCCCCGACGCCTCGAAAGTGGGCACCGCCTACTTCGTCAACCCCACGGGGAACGTGCCGAGGAACTCCACCATCACCGTGCGCTTCTACGGCAGCGTGCCCGCGTCGCCGACCCAGCCGGCCCCGCTGACGGCCGGCGCCCCGACCGCGAACGTCGTGAACGTCACGATCCCGGCGTACACCGGGTGTCCGAGCGGCACCACACTTCAGGGCTTCACCTTCACAGCCAGCGCCCCGTCCAGTTTCGCTCCGCCGAACCCCGTTGGCCCGAACGTGACCAGTCTCGCCTGGACACTGGCGCCCACCGCCGGAACCAAGAACACGATGAGCTACGTCGCTCAGTGCACCGGAGGGGTATCGCCGTCCTCGGCGACGCTCACGGAGACCTCTGGCCCCTAGTACTCCGGTCCCGTATGCGACATTGAGCCGATTCGTTGTTCACCCGGTCACGGCGAGCCCCCGAAAATACGCCGAATCCCGGGACAGTTCTGCCGACTCACACCGGCCGAACACGGACGATAAAGCCAAACGCGACCGCTTAGTGCTCGATCGATAGGCCATCGGGATGCCGGCCTCAGCGCCCCGAGCGCGAACGGTCACGCGGCTTGGGTCGCGGCGAAGTCTCGAGCACGCCTGCCCCGGGTGCCGGGTTCGACCGGGTTGGGGATGCGCGTGCGAAGTAAACGGGGGGCGAGTTGGGCGTATTCCTCGCCCACGACGCCAGCGACCTGGGCGGGCGGCACGAGAGGAAAGCGACGCTCGATAGGCTCAACGGCACGAGAAGTTGCTGACTCGACCGATGGCGAGGCCACGTTCCCGGCGTGCCGCAGGCAACGAAGTGCGTCAATCGGCCGGCCGCTCCCGGTACGCCGAGCGCCCCAAGTGTGGCGGCGTTCGGCGACGCCGAATGGACTCGCGGGAGAGTGAACATCGGGTGAAGAACGAGGTGACGGGCGGTGATGAACGCACTGTCGCGGTTTACGGTTGCCGAATGGAAATCAGCCGTCGGACATTTGTGACCGCCGCCGCCGCGGGTCTGGCCGCCACCGGAATGGTGCGGGAAGAGATCCCCCACGCCTCTCCTGCAGCGGCGGCGCTTCCCGCCGGCGCAGCGTCCGGAATCGATCACATCATCGTCGTGATGATGGAAAACCGGTCCTTCGATCACTTCTTGGGGTGGATGCCCGAGGCCGACGGCAAACAGGCCGGGTTGAGTTTCGTCGATCGATATGGCCAGTCGCACGCGACTCATCACCTGACCGATTTTCAGGGCTGTTCGCATCCCGATCCGGACCATTCCTACGAGGGCGGACGGATCGAGTACAACTTCGGAAAGTGCGACGGGTGGATTCGAGCCGGGGACAACGACGATTTCGCGGTCGGGTACTACGAGGCCGCCGACCTCGACTTCTGGAGGCAGGCTGCCCCGGACTGGACGGTGTGCGATCGCTACTTCGCTGCGACCATGGCCGAGACCTATCCGAACCGGTTCTACCAGCACTCCGCGGCCACGGATCGTCTCCATAACTCGACCGCGACGAGCACAATGCCCACCATTTGGGATCGGCTCTCCGCTGCCGGGGTGCCCGGAAAATATTACTTCAGCGATGTGCCGTTCACCGCTCTCTGGGGAACCAAATACCTGAACATCTCGCATCCTTACGCCCAGTTTCTGACCGATTGCGGAACCGGAAATCTCCCCGCGGTGTCGTTCGTCGACCCGCGTTTCACCGATGAGTCTTCTGGCACCTCCGGTGACGATCACCCACATGCCGACGTGCGCTCGGGCGAGGTCTTTCTGGCTGAGGTCTACGCCGCTGTCACGGCGAGCCCGGCCTGGGGTCGAACGATGCTCGTGATCAACTACGACGAATGGGGCGGCTTCTACGACCACGTCGCACCGACGACCGCGCCCGATACGAAGCCGGACACCGCGCTTCGAGGATTCCGCGTGCCCTCGGTCGTCATCTCTCCCCGCGCACGGCGCGGATACGTCGCCCACAACACCTACGACCACACGTCCGTGCTGCGCGCCATCGAATGGCGGTGGAGCCTTCCGCCACTCACACCTCGCGACAATGCGGCCAGGAACATCGCCGAAGTCCTCGACTTCACGAAACCGCCCAACCTGCTCTCCCCGCACTACTTGGTTGCACCGTTCGTGGTGGGACCGCCCTGCACCCCCGTCGATGCCCGTTCGGCCGAGGAGTGGTCGGGACTGAAATCGAAGGCACTGGCCGACGGTTGGACGCTGCCATGACCCAGAGTCGACAGGCGATCAAACGCGCAACAACGGGATCCATTCGCCGGCGCTGGCTGGGCGGTGTGCTTGCCGCAGCGCTTCTCGTCGTCGCGGCGTCCGGCCTGGCTCCGGCCGTGGGCGCGGAAGTGGCGGGCGGGACGACCACGGCGGCGGTTTCGGTTTCGCCATCGGCGTACCTCCCGGGGGCGAAACATCTGTTCGTGATCAACTTGGAGAACAAGGGATACGACACGACGTGGGGGGCGGGATCCGCCGCACCGTATCTGTCCACCACGCTTCGTAGCAAGGGTGTTCTGCTCTCCCAGTACTTTGGTGTGGCGCACAATTCGCTGCCCAACTACATCGCCGAGATCTCCGGCCAGGGGCCGAACGCACAGACCCAGGCGGACTGCCAGATCTATGGCCCGTTCGTGGGGACCGGCACAGCCAATCCCGGCCAGGCAGTGGGCAACGGGTGCGTATATCCATCGACCGTGCCGACGGTCGCGGGACAGCTGTCCGCCTCGGGACTCACCTGGAAGGGCTACCTGGAAGACATGGGCTCCGCCTGCCGCCATCCGGCGCTCGGGACCGCGGATGACACCCAAAAGGCCCGGGTCGGAGACCAATACGCCGCCAGGCACAACCCGTTCGTGTATTTCGCAGGCATCACCGGAAGCCCCGATTGTGCCCGTAACGACGTCGACCTGACCCGGCTGAAGGCCGACCTCGGGTCGGTGTCGACCACCCCGAACCTCTCGATGATCACGCCGAGCCTCTGCCACGACGGCCACGACTCACCCTGTGTCGACGGACAGCCGGGCGGCCTCGCCAGCGCGGACACGTGGCTCAAACAGTGGGTTCCGCTCATCACCTCATCCCCGGCGTTCGCACGGGACGGCGTGCTTGTCATCACCTTCGATGAGTCCGACGGTCCGCAATCCGACTCCAGCGCCTGCTGCGGTGAGGGGGCCGGGCCGAACTCACCCCAGCCCGGCATCGCCGGTCCGGGCGGTGGGCGCGTCGGTGCGCTGGTGCTTTCACCCTTCGTGCGCGGAGGGACGTGGTCGACAACGCCCTACAACCACTACAGCCTGCTCGCGAGCATCGAAGACACCTTCGCCCTGCCGTACCTCGGCTACGCAGCAACTCCGGGCCTCAACCGGTTCGGCCTCGACGTCTACAACGCACGGGTCTAACAGCGATGGGCCCACCCGTGGCTGCTTCTGCGGTGCACCATCGTTCCGGCGTCAACCGCCCCGTCGCCCAAAACGCAGGAGATTCGCCCGCCGGAGGCCCTTTTTGCGGCGAAACTGTCGCATTCGTGGCGCATCTCCTGCGTTTTCGGTGCTCGGGGAGGAAGGCGAGGGCAATTTCGCTGCAAACGGCTTCACTTCCAACGCGATCGCGAGTGGATCTCATGGCCTTCGAATAGCCAGTGCACCCGTTCTTCACCAGCGCGCCGGTTGGTCCGACTTCGCTCCAGATACGCGGGGGAATTGCCACACCACGGCACTGGAACTCACCTGGCTCCTCGAACCACGAGTTGCCGGCTCAGGGTCGACAATTGACCAAACCTGCCTCACTTGGGCAAAGCTGGAGGACCATCCTCGGGAAAGTTCCCTCTGCCGCCTGCCAATCCCTGTCACCGTCACGATTGCTGCCACCCACCCGTCTCTCCCGACGAGAGCTCCTCTTCTTGCGCAGCGGCGCCCGCCGGGAGTCACCGAAGCCTTGGCATCGGTAACGGTGAGAGGTGAGGTCCTCCGTCGTATCGATCGAGTATCGCAACCCACCTCCGTACCGGAGGTCCTCCCGCTTTTCGCTCACGCCACGCACACAACCTCGGTGGAAAGAACATCTAGTCCAAGGTTCGCCAGATTTGCACGCATTACACTGGCAAGGTCCTGCCCCCCCCCTGCACAACCCAGGAGATCCCTCGTGACCGAAGGCACTCGGCTGCTCGCCGGCCGCTACGAAGTCGGCGCGCTCATCGGGCGGGGGGGAATGTCGGATGTGCACATCGGCGTCGACGCTCGACTCGGCCGGCGGGTAGCCGTCAAGCTGCTCAAGCCCGCCCTCGCCACCGACCCGCGATTCCGGATGCTGTTCCGCGAAGAGGCGCAAAAGGCCGCTCGCATGGCGCATCCCACCATCGTCCGCGTGTTCGATGCGGGAGAGGAGACAGTGCGCGAGCCGAACGGCCTGGAGACCCAGGTGCCGTTCATCGTCATGGAATACGTGGACGGTCGTCTCTTGAAGGACATCGTCGCCGAGGGCCCGCTCGAGCCGAAGGAGGCCGTGCGGATCGTTTCGGGCATCCTCACCGCCCTCGAGTACAGCCACCGGGCGCTGCTCGTGCACCGTGACATCAAGCCCGGCAACGTTATGGTCACCCAGAACGGCCAGGTTAAGGTGATGGACTTCGGCATCGCCCGCGCCGTCTCCGATAACTCGGCGACGGTAGCCGACACCAGCGCGGTGCTCGGGACGGCCCAGTATTTCTCGCCGGAGCAGGCTCGCGGCGAGACCGTTGATGCCCGCACCGACCTCTACTCGACCGGTGTCGTGCTCTTCGAACTCCTCACCGGTCGACCGCCGTTTCGCGGAGATCGAGCCGCCGCGGTCGCCTACCAGCACATCAGCGAAGCCGCCGTCCCACCGAGCACGCTCAACCCCCGGGTGTCGCCGTCGCTCGACTCTGTGGTCCTCCACGCGCTCGCCAAGGACAAATTCGAGCGATTCCAGACCGCCGCCGAGTTCCGCCAGGATCTCGAGGACGCGGGCGCGGGAGGAGTCCCGCCCCGCAAGTCACCGGTGAACGATTTCAATTCCACCCTCTTCGGCGTCAGCCCCTCCGCAACGGCGGGATCGGACGCAACCCTGCGGCAGCTCTCCGGACCAAACGACGAGCGAGGGGTGCGTACCCAGAACCGTCCCCCGGTCGCCTGGATCTGGGTGGGGATCACCACTTTGGCCGTCATCCTCATCGCCGTCGTGATCTGGGTCGTGAGTCTGCCTCCCGCCCTGATCGTGAACAATCTGTCGGTGCGGGTGCCGAGCGTCAACGGCCAGCTCTACGATACCGGGGTCGCCTCGGTAAAGAAGCTCGGCATCAAGACCAGCAGACTCGATCAGGCCAGCTCGACCGTGCCGACCGGCCACATCATCAGCACCGATCCGGCCGGTGGCCAAAAGATTTCCAAAGACACGACCGTCGTGGTCTACGTCTCGTCGGGAAAGACCCCCACCACGGTGCCGAGCCTGAGCAACCTGACGGTCGAGGCGGCGACGGCCGCACTTGTGGCGCGCAAACTCACCGTCGGCACGAACACGCCCGAACATTCCTCGACAATCGCGTCCGGCACCGTCATCCGCAGCGAGCCGGCCGCGAGTACGCCCGCCAAGGAGGGCGACGTGGTCAACCTCTTCATCTCGGATGGGCTAATCGAGATCCCCTCCGTTGTGAATGCGGATATCGGCGATGCCAACCTCACCCTCAGAAAACTACAGCTGAGCATCAATGCACTTCCCGACTCGGGCTGCACCGGAAGCAAGGTGAAGGCGCAATCCATTGTGGGCGTTCAACCGCAGGGCTCGCAGATCACCATCACCTACTGCAGCGGATGATCGCGGGCAGCCGATGACGGGGGGTTGTCTCCCCTTCCTCAACCGAGGTTGACGAGCGGGCTGAGTCCCTCGGCCGAGGCTCGCGCAGTGCTGAGTCCGGCAACGGTCAGCCAGTTGGCGATCATGATGTAGCCCCCTTCGGTGAGCACCGATTCGGGGTGGAATTGCACCCCGAAGATCGGGGCGGCCAGGTGGCGTGCTCCCATGATCACCCCACCCTCGGTGCGCGAGGTCACCACGAGCTCGGGAGGCACCGTCGAGTCGACCACCGCGAGCGAGTGATAACGCGTCGCGCGGAAGGGTTGGGGCACGTCGCGGTAGAAGTCGCTCCCGTCATGGCTGATGAGCGAGGTCTTGCCGTGCATCAGTTCCTCGGCATGGGTCACGGTGGCCCCGAGCGCCTCCGCGATCGCCTGGTGACCGAGACACACGCCGAGAAGCGGAAGTCCCGAGTCGAGGGCGGCCGCCACGATCGAGATGGACACACCCGCCGCCGAGGGAGTACCGGGCCCGGGGGAGAGAAGGACGCCGTCGTAGTCGGCGATTCGAGCCGCCGAGTCGCTTTCGGCGAAAGCGTCGTTGCGGAGAACTTCCGTCGTTGCCCCGAGTTGGAGAAGATAGCCGTTCAGGGTGTAGACGAAGCTGTCGTAGTTGTCGATCACCAGAATGCGAGTCATGTTCCCACCGTCACGTCGTTGACATTCACAAAGGTGTTCAGCCACGGGAACACCGCAAGTAGCAGAACTGCGAGGACCGCCACGACCAGGAGGATGGCGAGGACCACCCGCAGCCACAGCGGACCGGGCAGGATGCGCCAGAGTGCTCCATACATTCGGTGCCCCTAGCGCTTCCGGGTCGCGGCGACGATGGCGGCGGGGGCCCCGGTGGATGTCGGCTGCCAGGACTCGAGCGATGCATAGGCGATGATCCGCTCATTCGCCGAGAACATCGGATTGCAACTGGTCATGGTGAGAATGCGATCGGTGGGCGCGACACCGGCGAACTGCGGCACGGGGTCGAGCACACCCACACCGGTCGGGCGCACGTACTCGAGGCCGCGGAAGGCATAGGTGTAGTAGCCGTCCGGAGTCTGAATGTAGATCTTGTCGCCGACACGCAGGCCGGCGAGGGACTTGAACGGGGCACCGTGGGTGGTGCGGTGTGCCGCGACGGCGAAGTTGCCGACCTGCCCCGGCATTTGCGTCCCCGGGTAGTGCCCGATGCCGTTCTTATCGAGCACGGTCGCCGTCGCCACCCCCTCGGAGATGGATCGGGCGTAGTCCGCACCGAAGCGCGGCACATACATCACCCCGAACTTCACCGCCTCGCCTGGAGCAGCCGCCACTACGGGATTTCCGACGTTGCCGGCCGGCGTGGCACCGACGTCGGCGGAGCTGGCGGTGGGACTCGGGGCGGTGGGACTCGGGGCAGTGGGACGCGGGGCGGGGGAACTCCAGCTTCGGGCGAGGGTGCTGCCCGCAACGTTCTGGTCCGCGCCGACGATGAGGTCATTGAGCCACAGCTGCCAGCCGAGGAACAGGAAGACCAACACCCCCGCCGTGACGAAAAGCTCGCCAAGCACGCCGAGAACCCCGACCGTGCGGCGGCGGATCGGCGGGGTGGGCACCGTGACGGCGTTCGGCGATCCCGGCGCGCTCGCCTGCTCGGGTCCGTCATCGATCATGCTGTCGATTCTAGGCGTTGGCCCCCGATGCGCCCCCGCCCGATCGTCGTCCCCCGGTTAGCCCGAGGGAATCAGGCTAGAATTCCGGAATGGCACGATCCACTCCGCGCACCAAGGCCGTTGCACCCGAACAGAACCGGTCCGGGGATGATGCGCCGAACCCGATCTGGTTCAAACCGATCATGTTCGGGCTCATGCTCATCGGGCTGGCCTGGATCATCGTTTTCTACGTGAGCCAGAGCGCCCTTCCGGTGCCGCAGTTCGGCTCCTGGAACATCCTCATCGGATTCGGAATCCTGTTCATCGGCTTCCTCATGACGACCCGCTGGCGCTGAATCCTCAGATTCTCGTGCCACATGGGCGGGACAATTACACCGCTGTAACTATCCCCACTGTGGAAAAGCCTGTGGATAACTCCGGGTTCAGGGGCGGATTAGCTGTACCCCGATGAACGTGGCGACGAGGAGCAGAAGGAACACCGCCGCGAGCAGGAGCAACTGGATTCCCCTCTTCTGACGGTCACGGGTGCGCACGTACACGAAGGCCACGAGAGAGCCGATCAGCAACCCGCCGACGTGGGCCTGCCATGCGATCCCCGGCACGACGAAGCCGAGAACGAGGTTGATGACGATCACGATGATCAGCTGTCGGCTGTTCCCGCCCAGATGCCGCGCGATCACGAAGAACGCACCGAAGAGACCGAAGATCGCCCCGGACGCCCCGAGCACGGCGCTTCCGGGCGCTGACAGCAACACGGCAACCGAGCCGCCGAGGCCGCTCAGCAGAAACAGGGCGGCGAAGCGCCAGCGCCCGATCATCCGCTCGAGTTCGGGACCGAGGACGTAGAGCGAATACATGTTGAAGAGGATGTGAAGGATGGAGCCGTGGATGAACAGCGACGTCAGCATTCGCCACGGCTCGATCACCGTGTACGGCGGGTAGTACAGCAGCGCCGTGGTGATCGGACTGCCGCCGGCGACCAGTTGACCGGTGACCGCTTGGGCCGCGAACAGGATCACGCAGAGCGCGATGATCCCGAAGGTGACGATCGGGGTGCCCGGTTGTGCGAGCCGGCGCACGGAGGTGACCACCGCCGGCCGCGTGCGGGGGGCGCTCTGGCGTGACTCCCTCATGCACTCCGGGCAGTGCACGCCGACAGCGGCCGGCGTCTGGCACTCCGCGCAGATGGTGCGACCGCAGCGTTGGCAGAGTACGTAACTCTGGCGGTCCGGATGCCGGTAGCAGTAGTTGTCGGGATTGGCCGACGCCTCGCTCATGGCGCGATCACGAGGGGTCGCCCCGGCCTTCGCATCAGACTTCGTCGACCGTCACCGAGGTGATCACGATGTCTTCCAGCGGGCGATCGCTGCGGTCCTTCTTCACCGCCTCGATCTTCTTGACCACGTCCCGGGACGCCTCGTCGGCCACTTCGCCGAAGATGGTGTGCTTGCCCTGCAACCAGGTGGTCGGAACAGTGGTGATGAAGAACTGCGAGCCGTTGGTCCCCTTGCCACCGCGACTGCCGGCATTTGCCATGGCGAGGAGGTACGGCTTGGTGAAGGTGAGTTCGGGGTGGATCTCATCATCGAAGTTGTAGCCCGGCCCGCCCGTGCCCTGACCGAGCGGATCGCCGCCCTGGATCATGAAGTCGTCGATGATGCGGTGGAAGACCACGCCGTCGTAGAGCCGGTCTTTCGACACCTTCCCCGTGCCGGGATGGGTCCACTCGATCTCTCCGGCGGCGAGTCCAACGAAGTTTTTCACCGTCTTGGGAGCGTGGTTGCCGAACAGATTGACCGTGATGTCACCTTCGGTCGTGTGGAAAGTGGCCGTGTGGGTGTGAATAGACATGGGGCCATTCTTTCACAGCTCTGCCTAGCGTTCAGGGGTCACCCAGTCAACCGGGTTTGTCCGAGCAGTCGTGCGTGCAAAGATGGGAGAACTCTCCGTCCGAATACTGGAGGTTCCCCATGGCACTGTCACGTAAGCGCGCGAAGGAATTGAAGCGACTCCGCTCCGCCGCATCCGATCTCTGGGAAGACCAGAAGGAGGTTCTCGAAAACGCCTCCCGGGTCGTACGAGAAGCCGGGCGTCAGGCCGCCAACGCGGGGCGTGAAGAAGTCGCCCCTCGCGTTCGCGACGCCTATGACCAGCGGGTACGCCCAGTGGTCGATCTCGGGGTGGCCTCCGGCCGCTCGGTCGCCGACACGGCCCGCGAGAAGGTGCAGCGCGACGTACTGCCCGCCGTCACCTCCGCGATCGCCTCTGCGCTGGCCGTCCTCGAGGTGTCCAAGGACCCTCGCGTTCGCGAAGCGCTCAGCAACGTGCGGAAGGCGGGCAACCAGATCGGCTCCAGGGTCGGTCTCGTGCCGCCCAAGCCTCAGCCCGGCCCGGGTCGCTACATCCTGATCGCTCTTGCGGTAGTTGCCGCTGCGGGGGTCGCCTACGCGGCCTGGCAGACGCTTCGAGCCGACGACGAGCTCTGGGTGAGCGACGACGAGGAAGCCGCTTCCTGACAGGCAAGCGCTCCGCCTGGTCGACGTCGACGCGGGGGAGGGCCGCCGCACGGCGAGTACGGTTCGTGCCGGCAAAAATCTGGGCCACGCGAAAGTAGGCTCGAGTCACCTCATTTCCCAGGGAGAAGATGCCGTGACCGATTCCTATTCGTACACCCAACACAAGCGGGTCACCGAGCGCAAGCTGCAGGGGCCGCCCACCGTGCAGAAGGCACGAGCGAAGATTCACGAGGGCGGTGCGATCGCGCGCCTGAATGGAAAGATCGGCCTTCGTATCACGCTCTCGGTCGGCACGATGTGGGCGGCGTACGTCTTCTCGGCGATCGCGCTGATCAGCCTGCCGGCGGCGCTGGCCAGCGGGAGTCCGATCGTCATCGTGGCCTGGGTCGCCCAGACCTTTCTGCAACTCGTGCTGCTTCCCGTGATCATCGTCGGGCAGAACATCCAAGCCGCCGCCGCTGACACCCGTTCGGCTGCCACCTATGAGGATGCCGGGGCGATTCTGGAGGAGGCGAAGGAGATTCAGGTTCATCTCCTCGCCCAGGATGCGGCGATCAGCGCGCTACTCGACAAACTGACCACCCTCGAGAAGGGTCTGCCCCCCGCCCCCCGGTCATGATCGCCGCGGAGGGGTGGACACGCTGTGGAGACGAGGGGAATCGAACCCCTAACCCCCGCCTTGCAAAGGCGGTGCTCTGCCAATTGAGCTACGTCCCCGAGTGCCTCTCGGCCACCCGAGGGTGAGGAAACACGTGGGGATACCAGGACTTGAACCTGGGACCTCTTCGTTATCAGCGAAGCGCTCTAACCGCCTGAGCTATATCCCCTAAATCGCACCGATTCACTCAGGGCAGATACGAGAGTATCGCACCAGCCCGGTTTCAACGAATCGTGCCGAGGCGGAGGTCAGTTGTTGGTGAAGCCCACGAGCAGACCACCGGTGATACGCACGCTCAGGTTGTACAGCATGGCTGTGATCGCACCGAGCGCCGTGCCGACGACCGTGTTGAGGATCGCCACGACGAGCGCGAACAGACCCACCTGGGCGAGAGAGAAACTCGCCGTCACGCTGAAGGTCGGGTCGTTCAGGATGTCGCGGAGCACCTTGTTGAGGCTTCCGAAGATGCCCGTGCCATCGAGCACGATCCAGATCAACATGCTGGCGACGACCTGGATGATCCCCAGTGTGATAGCAATGAGGAAGGACAGCTTCACCGCCGACCAGAAGTCGATGTACACGAGTTTCAGGCGCACCTGCTTCGTGACGGGGGCGCGTTGGGATTTTCGCTGGAGTTTCTCGGCGACGCTACTCATCTGCTGACTCGTCCTTTCCGGTCTGGATCATCTCGACCGGCGGCTCCTCGGAGGGCGCCTCCTGTCCATCGACTTCCAGATTGCGTTCACTGTTCTTCGCTACTGCGATAATCTTGTCGTCGTCGGCAAAACGCGCGAAGACTACGCCCATGGTGTCACGACCCTTGGCCGGCACCTCGGCGACAGACGAGCGTACCACCTTGCCGCTGGCAAGAACCACAAGCACCTCGTCGTCGTCGTCCACGATGAGCGCGCCGGCAAGGTCCCCGCGGGCCTCCTGCAGTTTGGCCACCTTGATGCCGAGGCCACCTCTTCCCTGCACGCGATACTGATCGACCGAGGTTCGTTTCGCGAATCCTCCCTCGGTCACCACGAAGACGAATCCGGCGTCACTCACCACCGAGGAGTCGAGGAGAGTGTCGTCGTCGCGGAAGTGCATCCCGATGACCCCGGAGGTCGCTCGGCCCATGGGACGAAGGGCCTCGTCGGAGGCGGTGAAGCGCAGCGACATCCCCTTGCGTGACACGAGCAGCAGGTCGGAATCCTCCTCGACGAGCATCGCCGAAACCAGCTCGTCGTCCTCTCGCAGGTTGATCGCGATGATTCCGCCGGTGCGGTTCGTGTCGTACTCGGAGAGCAGCGTCTTCTTCACCAGCCCGCCACGTGTCGCGAGAGCCAGGTACTTCGCTACCCCGTAGTCGCGGATGTCGAGGATCTGCGCGATCTCCTCGTCTGCGTGGAGGGCGAGCAGGTTGGCCACGTGCTGACCCTTGGTGTCGCGACCGCCTTCCTGAACCTCATAGGTCTTGGCGCGGTAGACCCGCCCCTTATTGGTGAAGAACAACAACCAGTGATGGGTAGTGGTCACGAAGAAGTGCTCCACCACATCATCCGCCCGCAGTTGGGCGCCCTTGACACCCTTGCCGCCACGGTGCTGGCTGCGGTAGTTGTCACTCCGGGTGCGCTTGATGTAGCCGCCCCGCGTGACGGTGAGCACCATCTCTTCTTCGGGAATGAGGTCTTCCACGTTCATGTCGCCATCGAAGCCGAACATGATCTCGGTGCGGCGATCGTCGCCGTATTTGGCGATGAGGTCGGTGAGCTCCTCGCTCACGATGTCGCGCTGGCGCTGCGGGCTCGCGAGGATGGCGGTGAAGTCGGCGATCTCGAGCTCGATCTTCTCGTTCTCCTCGATGATCTTCTGCCGTTCGAGGGCGGCGAGGCGGCGAAGTTGCATCTCGAGGATGGCGCGGGCCTGCTGTTCGTCGATCGTGAGCAGCTGGATCAGTCCGTCGCGCGCATCCTCGACCGTCGCCGATCGACGGATGAGGGCAATCACCTCGTCGAGGGC
>JANMBI010000166.1:0-2238 GCA_031360325.1 Frigoribacterium sp.
TCGACGATGAGGCAGGCGTGTTCTTGTTTCGTTACTCGCATAGTCGAGACTGTACTCCGGGACGCGTCACCGGCGGAACGCTGCCGGTTCGGCCATACTGGGCGGATGACGACACCGTGGCAGCCCTCGTGAGTGGGCTGCACATCGTCGTCGCCATCAACCCGACCGCGTCGTTCGGCTCGAGCCGGCGGGTCGGTCCCGCGGTGGTGCAGAGCTTGCGCGGAGCCGGACACCGGGTCACCGCTCTCAGCGAGTCCAGCTTCGCCGCCCTTGGTCGGGAGACCGCGAAAGCGCTCTCCCCGGCACCGGATGCCCTGGTTGTCGTCGGTGGGGACGGCATGGTGAGCCTCGGGACCAATCTCGTTGCCGGCACGGACATCCCGCTCGGGATTGTGCCGTCGGGCACCGGCAATGACGTTTCCCGGGGGCTCGGCATCCCCATCGGAGACACGGATGCCGCCGTCGACCTGCTGCTGGCCGCCCTGCTTCGCGAGCCGAGGGTGATCGATGCGGCGGTCATCCGCAGTCCGGGGCAGCCGGATCGATGGTTCGCCGGTGTGCTTTCGGCTGGTTTCGATGCTCGGGTGAACGAGCGGGCGAACCGCATGCGCTGGCCGCGCGGCAGGAGCCGCTACAACGTCGCTCTGCTGCGCGAACTCGCCACCCTGAAACCCACCGCCTATCGCCTCACCCTCGACGGGGTCGAGTGGAACACCGCTGGCACTCTCGTCTCGATTGCCAACAACACGTCGATCGGCGGCGGCATGCTCATCACACCCGATGCCCGGCTCGACGACGGGCTGCTCGACGTGTTCGTGGTTCAACCCCTGTCGCGGATCGCCTTCCTTCGCATCTTCCCTCGAGTCTTCACGGGAACGCATGTCACCGATCCCCGCGTTTCGATCCGTCGCGCCAAGCACGTGACCATCCGGGCGGATGGTGTGGTCGCCTACGCCGACGGGGAGCGAGTCGGCGCCCTGCCGCTTGACGTCGACATCGTGCCCGGGGCACTGCGCGTATTCGCCCCCTGAGGGCGACCGCTTTTGGTGCGGTCCCTCGCGGTGTGGCATACTCGATGAGTTGTCCACTTGCGGCCCCATCGTATAGCGGCCTAGTACGCTGCCCTCTCACGGCGGTAACACCGGTTCGAATCCGGTTGGGGTCACCACCGGTCCGGATGCCAATGATTCATTGGTGTCCGGGCCTTTTTCGTTAAGGCCTCGAGAGTCTCCTAAAACGGCCAGTGGCAACATTTTGGTAACAGTTGAATTGCGCCAGCCACTCGCCGATCAATGTGCAGACTGATTGATTCCTAGCGGAGGGTCGAGTGCACTCGTTCGAAATGCTCGACGAGCGGGAACGGGTCATAGAACCGGTGGAGCAACTCGCGCCACTGCCGGTATTGATCCGATTGTCTGAAGCCGATGGTGTGGTCTTCAAGGCGATCCCACTCCACGAGAAGCAAGTAGGTGTTTGGGGACTCCATCGATCGCGAGAGCGACAGCGACTGAAAGCCGGGCATGGAGGAGATGATCACCTGCGCTTCTGCAAACGCCGCCTCGAATTGACTCTCCATGCCGGGAGTGACGGGAAGGACCGCGTGTTCGGTGATCATCGGACAAGTCTCCCAGCGTCAAGGCCATTAAGTGTTATACCGAGTTATACTTTCGTCATGAAGACGGCAATCTCCCTTCCCGACGAGACTTTCGATCGCGCCTCTCGCCGCGCGAAGGCACTCGGGATGAGCCGGTCCGAGTTCTTCGCTCGCGCGGCAGTTAACTACATGGATGAGCTTGACGCGAGGTCGCTCACCGCTCGGATGGACGCGGCACTCGACGTGATTAGCGGCACGGATGACTCCAACGAGGTTGCCGTCGATGCCGGGCGCCGTGTGCTCGCTGATTCCGACGAATGGTGATCGAACGAGGCGGCATCTATTGGGCAGACCTGGGTTTGCAGGAGGGAAGCCGACCCGCGAAGCGTCGACCGGTGCTCGTCATCCAGGCCGACTCATTCAATGAGAGCCGACTGGCGACGGTGCTCGCGGCCGTGATCACCTCGAACACGGCGCTCGCGACGATGCCCGGGAATGTGTTCCTTCCGTCAGCCATCTCTGGTCTGCCACGCGACTCGGTCGTGAACGTGACGGCTCTCGTCACGCTCAACAAATCCGAACTCGACGAGAAGAGTGGCCAGATCTCGGACGGGATTCTCGACGAAGTGAACCGCGGGCTCCGC
>JANMBI010000171.1:0-5438 GCA_031360325.1 Frigoribacterium sp.
CGAGGCGGAGGGATGCCCGGGCGAGCGGGCCCCGAATCGTGAGGACCTCCGAGCCGGGGATCGCGCTCGGGTTGCCGAGTTGCTCGGCCACATCGGCCACCACCCTGCTGTTGGCCGTCGCGGTGGTGGCGAGTACCGGAATGCCCGCAGGCAGGTGCGCCACAAGCTCGCGCAGTCGCCGATAGTCGGGGCGAAAGTCGTGTCCCCAGTCCGAGATGCAGTGCGCTTCGTCCACAACGAGCATCCCGGCCCGAGCGAGCAATGCCGGGAGCTGTTCCGCGCGAAAGGAGGGATTGTTCAGTCGCTCCGGAGAGACGAGGAGCACATCCACCTCATCGGATGCGAGCCGGGCGAGCACCTCGGACCACTCGTGGGAATTTGCCGAATTGATGGCCACCGCGCGTACCCCCGCTCGGCCCGCGGCCGCCACCTGATCGCGCATCAGGGCGAGCAACGGCGAAATCAGGATGGTCGGTCCCGCGCCGCGCCGGCGCAGGAGAAGAGTCGCCACAAAGTAGACGGCGGACTTTCCCCATCCCGTGCGCTGCACCACGAGAGCGCGGCGGCGATCGTCGACCAGGGCCTCGATGGCCTCGAACTGGCCGTCATGGAAGACCGCGTCATCGCGCCCGACGAGTGTCCGGAGGATGGCGAGGGCGGGGGCGCGACTGTCGGTCATCTTCTCAGCTTGACAGTGCGGGGCAGTCGCGGCGAACGGCTATCCGGCCTGCTAATTGTCGGCCTGCGTCGCTCCCGCAAGGGAGGATTCGATCAGGGAGACGATCTCCGGGGCATCCGGTTCGGTGGTCGGGCGGAAGCGGTGCACATTTCCACTGCGCGTGATCACGAACTTCTCGAAGTTCCAGGCGACCCGTCCGGACTTGCCCGCTGCATCGGGGGTTTTTGTCAACTCGGCGTAGAGCGGATGTGCTCTCTTTCCATTCACCCTCGTCTTCTCGAACATCGGAAAGGTGACCCCCCAGGTGGTCGAACAGTATTCCTTGATCGCGTCTTCGGTGCCGAGCTCCTGCAGGAACTGATTGCTCGGAAAGCCAAGCACACTGAACCCGCGGGAGGCATATGTCTTCTGGAGCTCTTCGAGCTTCTCGTACTGGGGCGCGAGTCCGCACCGCGAGGCCACATTGACGACAACGAAAACCTTGTCTCCGAGTTCGGCGAGCGACGTCGTTTCGCCGTCGATCGTGGTCAGGGGGATTTCGCTGAGAGTCATGCTGACCAAACGTCGTGCGAGGGACGGCATATTCCCGGCCGGGGAGATCCGGAGATGCACCCGCCTCGTCTCATCGCCGCATTCACGCCGATCACAGGCGGGATTCGCTATCGTCGTGAGGTGGTACTCGCGCGCAGTTCCCTGGGTTCGCCACCACTCCATCGTCGAAAGCACGCCACCGGAAGCCCGCCATGACTGACAGCCCCATTTCGGCTACCCCCTATGAGGTGCTCGGTGTGAGTACGGCGGCGTCCCAGGACGATCTGCGCCGAGCCTATCGACGGCTCATGCGCGAAACCCACCCGGATACCGGGGGTGACGCCTCCCGCTTCACGGCGGTGCAGGCGGCGTGGGAGCGCGTTGGGGATGCGGAGAGCCGAGCGGCCTACGATCGCGGACACCCGGCCTCGCCCGTGGAGGGTGCGTCGTTCAGTTGGGCGCCACAGTCGCGCCCCAAACCGCCCGATACCCGCCCGCGCGCCCGCTCCTACGGACATCCGGGCGGATGGCGGCGGGAACGCTATCTCACGCTCATGCGCGAATGGGTCGGCAGGGGGGAGCCCCTCGACGATCCCTACGACCCTGCCCTCGTGCGATCCGCCCCGATGAGCCTTCGGCAGGTGTTAGCGGATGCTCTTGTCGAGGAGGCGACGGCGCGAACGCTCGCGACTCTCGGCATCGGATTCACGATCTGGCACGATGTGAGCACGGGCCCGCCGACGCAGAAGATCGACCACATCGTGCTCGGCCCGACCGGACTATTCGCCCTGCTCTCCGAGGACTACGGCGCTCCGGTGAGGAGCCGACGCGGCGAGTTGTTCGGGAAATCGCTCGGTGATACCAAACCGATGCATGACCTGGGCGCGCGTGCGCGTGTCGTCGCACGGACCGCGCGGGTCAAGTTCACTGCACTCCTGATCGTCCTGCCGGACGATGCCCTGGAGGAGCCGTTCACCGTCGTCGGAGCCATCCGCGGTGCGACGACGGTGATCACTCGCCAATCCACACTCCCCGCGCTCCTCCGAGACGGAGTTCCCAGTGCCCGGACGATCGGCGGAAACGCGCTCTTCGAGGTGCGCTCCCGGCTTCAGGAGAGCATTCGCTTCGTCTGAGCGGTCACGACGTGGCCGGTGCCTCGCTGACCAGGGCGAACGCGGAATTCGGAAGCGACGAGTCGATGACGACGTTGAGATTGATCTTCACCATGGCGAGGATTCCGACGCAGGTGACGGCGGTTCCGTCGACGGTCGAGGGTATCGCCGGGCAGACGATCGACGAGAGGTGCACGTTCTTCGCGAGCGTCTGCGCGCGGAGCGCTGTAGCCATGCCGGACGGTGTCAGTTGAGTGGCGCGCTGAGCGGCCGTGATCGGACCGGCGACGAGGGGGGCAGGGCCGGGTGCGACGGACGAGGAAACCGGTCCCATCGACAACACCGTTGGGAGTTGCACCGCGACGAACGCGATCGCGACCGACTGAATGACAAGCCAGGCCGCGAATGGTCCGACTCCTGCGCCAACCCGGAGCGCACGCACCAGGAGGTACACCGGCGGTAGTACGGCGAATGCTGTTGGAGCCGTCCGCTCGAATCCTCGCACGCGGAGCAGACGGCGATCGGCAAAGGCCAGTGCGACCGAGAGGGTGAGGGATGCCCCGAGCAAAGCGCCCTGCACCGGGAGATCGACGGCGACCCGGAGCTGTACGACGAGCAACCAGGCGATCGCCGCCTGAACGAGCGGAAGCAGGGCGAGCAACCAGACGGCTGCGGTCCTCGAGCGGACGGGCCGGGTCGGAGCCGTTCCCAGAACGGTGACGGCGGACAGCGGCACGTACTTCGGCGTGCTCGGCCCCGGGGCAGACGGTCCCGCGAAGGGATCCGGAGGGAGGGTGAAGCCGAGAAACCCGGGGGCGAAGGGCGTCGTTTCCGGTGCGATCCGAGCCGGTACCGAAAGGTTCGCAACCCCCGCCGCCGTAGCCGCGGGGAGATCCACGGCGGATCCGGCCGAGACCGCCGGTCTCGCGGCGGTGCCCGGGAGCAGTTGTGCCAGGGAGGGCGCGTCTCCGACCCATGCCCTCGGGACCGAGGAGCGGGCACGGTCGGTGGCGTCGAGGAACCGGGTGGCATCGTCGGATGAGGATGCCGGCCGCTCCCGCACCTCGGCCGGGCCCTCGGCCGGCCGCTCGACCGGCGCAGTGGCGGACGATTCGACGGACGTCTCCAGCGGCGAAGCCGACACGGCACCCGACTCGCGAGCCGCGGCGGTCGCTGTGTCTTGGGCGAGTGCAGCATCCGACGGATTCGGTTCGGAGCCGGTCGTCAGCGGACCCGTGAGCTCTCGCAGTCTGCGCCGGCTCATCGGAGCGTCCGCAGCGGCAACGGCAGCCGCAGTCGAAGCGACGACAACGGCGGGGGCAACCGCGGCCGGAGGCTCGACCGCCCGGGCCTGCTCCTGCGCACGGTCTCCACTCAGGTGGGCCGTCCAGGACGACCCGTCCCACCACCGATGCTTGGCCGCCCTCACCGGATCCGCATACCAACCGGCGGCGATGGCGGGGGAGATCGGTCGGGAATCCGACTCGGCTTCAACCGCCGGATCGGGGGCGATCTCCCGAAGCACGCGTTCTCGAGCGCGAACTCGCGGTTGAGGCTCGAATGCCGTCTGCAGAGTGAGTGACACGAACCATCCCCCGATTGGATCCGCCTGAGCTGGGCAGGCTTCAACTTTACAAGCGAGGGTCGCACTCGATCTAGGGGCGGCTGTACCCCAGTATGCGGGGCTTTGGCTGCGAGGGAATTCCGCCCCGCCCGTGGGATTTCCCCGCCGGGTCGATGAGACGCGAGGCCACGGTATCGGCCCGACGAGAGTCACCAACGTGTGCTCCGATGGTGACACCACTTCGCCGTCGCCGAGCGGGGAGCTCAACGCCGATTCGCCGCACCGACCGCATGGAGGTAAGTCCGTGCACGTCCGACGGATCGGCGCTCAGCAGCGGTCAATCGTGACGTTCGGTGCGGTCCTTGTCGGTTTCGGTGAGTTCGGAATCGGTGTATTCGCCGTCGTCGCCCTGCCTGGCGGGGCGTTCGGACGTGTGCGAACCGTCCGTGAACTCTTCATCGGTGAACTTGCCGTCGGGCTCACCAGAACCGCCGGAGATCTCTGCGTTCTCTGTCATGTTTCCTCCTCTTGAGTGGATTGCCTTGCCTTGCCTTACCTGTGGATCAACCTGTTCTTGGCCCACCGCGGGCCCGCCACGGTAGTCCGCCCGGTGTTTGCGGACTGTGTGTTCGCCGCAGCGCCGGCCGATTCCGCATCGGCGGGCATCCCGCCGATACCCTCAACGATAGGCACGCCGCCGTCGATTTCTACCCCCCAGGCAAAATTGGTCACGCGACGCATTCACGGGGGGCGGAATCGAACCGATACAGCCACCTCACAGGCGATCGGTGTCGTGACGGCGCCACGCGCCCCCTAGGCTTTTGCGGTGGCCTCCGATCGGTGCGCCGAGTCGGCGAGTCGAGCGGGAACCCGTGATCAGAGTCATCAGCTACAACCTCCGAAAGAATCACGCGAGCGGAGAGCTCATCGACCTCGTTGAGCGATTCGGTCCGGACGTGCTCTGTCTGCAGGAGTGCGACACGACCGACCTTCCCGCCGACGTCGGTCATCTCCGGCTCGCCGATTCGACCAAGCGCAACCGACTCGGGCTCGCCGTCTACTATCGCACCGATCGCTTCAGCGCCCTCGAAACTCAGGCTTTCGAGCTCAAGAAATCCCTTCACGACCGCCTGTTGAAGCCCGCCCACGAACGCCTCATCGGAACTCGACTCGTCGACCACGACTCCGAGCGTGAACTTGTGGTCGCCTCGTTCCACGCCGCGCCGCTCACCGCAAGAAATTCCCTCCGCCGCGAACAGATCCGCGCGGCACACGAACTTCTGCTCACCCTTGGGCACGGGCTTCCCACCCTGATGGTCGGCGATTATAACTACCCGCTGTTCACTGCGAACCTCACCAACCGGGTGAACGAATCCGGCTACGACCTCTCACTGAGCGATCGCCGCACCTACACCCGCTACAAGTTCTTCCGCGGACACTTCGACTTCGCGACATCGGTGGGACTCGGCATCGACACTGTGGAGACGCTCCAGCGCGGAGCATCCGACCACATGCCCATCATGGTGAGCGCGTCCTACCGCGAGGATGCCGT
>JANMBI010000187.1:0-2375 GCA_031360325.1 Frigoribacterium sp.
GCGATCGGACCGCGCGTTCGAGTGGGCTGGAACGGCCAGGTCGCGCACGAGGTGTCGTAGGAGAGCTGGGGGCCGAGGGTGGGGGCGAGGGCGGTGAGCTTCGCAGCATCCGCGATCAGGCTCGCATCGGTCGTGGATGCCGCCGCATAGTCGAGGCAGTTGATCGCGATGAACGCCTCGGTCGAATTGTCTTTGTATGTGCCGTCTGCCGCGCGCCCGTAGTAGCTGTCGGCGAGCTGGAAGGCCACCGTCGGATCCCCCTTAAGCACCGTCCTGAAGAGCTGCGAGAGGTACGGCCAGTTTGACTTGTTGTACAGCGGAAAGATGATCGCATTCGTCATGGCGCTGCTCGACAGTTCCCGGCCGTCCGTCGCGCGCAGCGGACTCGTGTTCAGGCTGTCGAGAAGGGAGCGGATGTCGGCCATCGCGGCACCCACAGAACCGTTGAACGGGCAATTCTTGCCCGTCTCGCAGTCTGCGATGTACGCACGCAGCGCGCTCTCGAAACCCTGAGCCTGCGTGGCGCTCACCTCGAAGCTCGTCGTCGCAGGATCGAGAGCACCGTCGAGCACCAGGTGCCCCGTGTTCTTCGGGTAGAGCCCCGCGTAGGTGGCGCCGAGAAGCGTGCCGTACGAGTAGCCGAGGTAGTTGAGCTTCTTATCGCCGAGGGCGGCCCGTAGCAGGTCGAGGTCGCGGGCGGCGCTAGTGGTATCCACGAAACCGAGCAGCTCTCCCGTGTTCTTCAGACAGGCCGCACCGAAAGCGGTGTTGGTGGCTCGCTGGTCGGCGACCCAGGCAGCAGATCCGAAGGGATTCGGCGAGAGGCCGTAGAGGAATTGGTCCATCTCGGCCGGACTCTGATAGCACTTCACCGCGGTCGACCGATTGACCCCTCGCGGATCGAAGCCCACGATGTCGTAGTTCTGCCGCAACTTCGAATCGACCGCGTAGGAGAGGCTGTCGCGGATGAAGTCGTACCCGGATCCGCCGGGACCGCCCGGGTTCACCAACAGCGAGCCGAGTCGCGTGCCCGTGGTGGTCTTGCGGATGAGAGCCAGATCGATCGACTTGGCCGCTGGATTCTTCCAGTCCATTGGCGCCTTCGCCGTCGAACACTGGAATGCGTCGTTCTCGCAGGACTTCCACTTCAGCACCTGGTGATAGAACGGCGCAAGAGCGGCACTCACCTTCTCTCCCGTCGGCGCCGATAGGGTGCTCGGCGACTTCGGAAGGAAAGACGAGACGCACCCGGAGAGCGTGAGAACGATCACGAGGGCGGCCGCGACGAGCGCGGAGCGTCGGGGAGAAATGATCACGGGGTCCCTTGGCGAATGGTGGAGATGAGCATCGCCTCGAGGGCGAGGGCGGGCGAAACGTTGCCGACGATGCGGGCGCGGGCGGTGGCGATGGCATCCATCGTCGCGAGCGTCTCGGCCGCGGTGGAAGCCCCGCTCGCGGCGGACAGCTGCGAGGCGATCGCGAGATTGATCGGCTCGATGCCTACGCCGAGCTGGAGCAGCAGGACGTCGCGATACAGCGAAAGCAGGTCGACCATGATCCGGTCGATTCCGTCGCGCAGGCTGCGAGTCGCCCGCCGCTTCTGGTCTTCCTCGAGAGTGCGGAACTGTGCACGGAGCGCTAGGGGAATGGTGCCGCCGGGTTCGATGCCGAGCGACCTCAACGCGCCATCCCGCTCCTCGGCATCCCGCTCCTCGGTGATCGCCTTGGCGTCTTCTCCCGCGATCTCGAGCAAACTCGCCGCACCGACGACCGCTTCCGAGACGGAGTGGATGCCGAGCGAGATCTGGATGGTCTGCTGGCGGCGACGGCGGGCATCCTCGTTGGTCGCGAGGCGGTGCGCCATTCCGATGTGGCTCTGCGACTCGCGGGCGGCGCGGGTCGCGGTGGCTAGGTCGACGTCGTCCCGTTGCGCGATGAGCGCGGCCACCTCCGCGACATCCGGAACGCGCAGCCGCACGGTGCGCACCCGGGAGCGGATCGTGGGCAACAGATCGGCTTCGCTCGGCGCGCAAAGAATCCACACCGTGCGCGGCGGCGGCTCCTCGAGCGCCTTGAGAAGCACATTGGAGGTGCGCTCCTGCATGCGGTCCGCGTCTTCGATCACCATCACGCGATATCGGCTCACCGACGGTGAGAAGTGGGACGAGGCGACGAGGCGACGCACGTCGTCCATCTTGATGATCACCCCCTCGGTGCTGAGCACGGCGAGATCGGGATGGGTGCGGGCGGCAACCTGGCGCCGGGTCGCGTCATTGCCCACCGAATCGGTGCCGACCCCCGGGCTGAGCAGTGCCGTCGCGAAGGCATAGGCGAGATTCGATCGACCGGAACCCGGCGGCCCGGTGATGAGCCAG
>JANMBI010000189.1:0-13930 GCA_031360325.1 Frigoribacterium sp.
GATCCTCATGCTCGTCGGGGTGCGCCAGATCAAGCAGGGGGTTCCCCCCGCTCCGACCGAGACGATCAAGAGCGTGAAAAAGGATGTCAACACGATCAGGGGCCTGGGAAAGCGAGAGAACCGATGAGCGATTCAATCGAAACACGAATCACCGCGACGCGTTCCGAGCTCGAAGAGACCCTCGACGCCATCGAAGACAAACTCAATGTGCCCAAGCAGGTCGGCAAGCTGACCGCCAAGGCCCGAGCCTCCTACAACCGCAATCCGGTGCCGTGGATCATCGGAGTGACCGCCGCCGTGGTCGCGATCGGGGGGCTCGTCGCCTGGGCGGTCTTCGGCGACGACTGACCGATCGCCGTCCCGGCACGCGTGACCGCTTTTTGTTCTCGCGGGGAAGCGGGGGAGGATAGACGGCATGAGCTCCAGCCCGGACGGCAGCCCCGTCGACGCATCCAGCACCATCACACCCGGTCCGACCGCATCTGACAGCGTCGAGGATCACAGCACCGCCGGCTACACGCTCTGGGCGGTATTCCGTCGGGACGGATCGGCCGAAGCCGGTGACGACGTCGACTCCCTCGAGGCCGCGGTGGCGGTAGTCGAGGCCGCCGGCGTCACCGTGCGCGGGTTCTATGACGTATCGAGCCTCCGCGCCGACGCCGATCTCATGATCTGGATGCACGGCGGTGCCCCCGAAACCCTCCAGTGGGCGCTCCGTGAGCTACGCCGGAGTGCCCTGTTGCACACCCTGCTCCCCACCTGGCATGCGATGGGCGTGCACGTGGACGCCGAGTTCTCGGCCAACCACCGCCCGGCGTTCCTGCGCGGCACGGAGCCGGAGGCCTGGCTCACCGTCTACCCCTTTGTGCGTTCCTACGAGTGGTACATCCTCCCCGACGAGGAGCGGCGCACCATGCTCGCCGACCACGGTCGCAAGGGCAGCGAATACCGGCAGGTGCTCGCCAACACCGTGGCATCCTTCGCCCTCGGCGACTACGAGTGGATCCTCGCGCTCGAGGCGCCACAGCTCGTGGACCTGGTCGACCTCATGCGGCATCTCCGTCAGACCGAGGCGCGGCGCCACGTGCGCGAAGAGGTGCCGTTCTACACCGGACGTCGAATCCGGCTCGCGGACATTCCCGAGGTGCTGCGGTGACCATCACCAACGGCGAACTCGCGACCGGTCCGGTGCGCGGAGCGACGGATGCCGCCGAACACGGCCCGGAGCACGTCACCGCGCCGACGGCGTACGACGCCATCCTGCTCGCGAGCTTCGGCGGTCCGGAGGGCCAGGACGACGTCATCCCGTTCCTGCGCAACGTGACCCGGGGTCGCGGGATTCCCGACGAGCGTCTCGAAGAGGTGGCGCACCACTACCGCGCCTTCGACGGGGTGAGTCCGATCAACCAGCAGAACCGCGAGCTGAAGGCGGCACTCGAGGCCGAACTCGACCGACGTGGCATCGATCTGCCGGTGCTCTGGGGCAATCGCAACTGGGCTCCGTTCATCCGGGACGCCGTCGCCGAGGCGAACGACCGGGGCTTCACCCGGCTCATCGCCATCGGTACCAGCGCCTACAGCTCCTATTCCAGCTGCCGGCAGTACCGTGAGGACTACGCGGCCGCGCTCGCCGACACCGGCCTCGAGGGCGTGGTGCGGATCGACAAGGTGCGCCAGTTCTTCGACCATCCCGGCTTCGTCACCCCGTTCATCGAGGGGCTGCGTGCCGGACTCGACGAGGTTGCCGCCGCTGGGGTTCCGCTCACAGAGACGCACGTGCTGTTCTCCACCCACTCCATCCCCTCGGCGGATGCCGCAAAGAGCGGCCCCGGGTTTCGGGGTTTCGGTGAGGGGGGCGCCTATGCCGCTCAGCATCGAGCCGTCGCGGAAGCGGTGGTGGCTGGACTCCGAACCGATGCCGACCGAAGCGCTCGACCGGCGCAGGTCGACTGGTCCCTCGTCTTCCAGTCGCGAAGCGGGCCGCCGACCCAGCCCTGGCTGGAGCCGGACATCAACGACGCGATCCGCGAGCTCGCCGCCGCGGGAATCCGCGCCGTCGTCATCGTGCCGCTCGGGTTCGTGAGCGACCACATGGAGGTGAAGTGGGACCTCGACACGGAGGCGACGGAAACCGCCCGCGGGCTCGGTGTGCTCGCCGTTCGAGCGCCCACCCCCGGCATCCATCCCGCCTATGTCTCCGGGCTCGTGGACCTCGTTCTCGAGCGGCGTGACGGGGTGCCGGTCGTTGAGCGCCCCGCCCTCACCGCTCTCGGTCCGTGGTACGACGTGTGCCGGTCCGGATGCTGCGAGAACGAGCGCCTCGGGTTCAAGCCCGCCCTCGCGGGGCTCGCCCCATGACCGCTTCCCTGCGGATCGGTACGCGCGGCAGCGCCCTCGCCCTCGCCCAGACCGGTGTGGTCGCCGCGGCCGTAGCGAAGGCCGCCGGGCTCGAGGTGCAGATCGTTCCGATCGCCACCGCCGGCGACCATTCGACCGAATCTCTCGCCAATCTCGGCGGCACCGGGGTATTCGCCAGTGCGTTGCGCGAAGCACTCCTCGCCGAGACCTGCGACATCATCGTGCATTCGCTCAAAGACCTCCCGACGGAGGACTACCCGGGGCTCCGTATCGGCGCCATCCCGAAGCGGGCGGATGCCCGCGACGCCCTGTGCGCACGCGACAGCCTCACCCTCGATACCCTCGCCCCCGGCGCCCGGGTCGGCACGGGGTCGCCTCGCCGGGCCGCGCAGTTGCGGGGGCGGCGACCGGATGTCGAGGTGGTGGACATCCGCGGCAACGTCGACACGCGCCTGCGCAAGGTGGCCGACGGCGAGGTGGATGCCGTGGTGCTTGCGGCGGCGGGGCTCGGTCGAATCGGGCGGCTCGACTCCATCACCGAATTCTTCGACCTCAGCGGCTGGGCCACCGCGCCCGGTCAGGGGGCCCTCGCCCTCGAAATTCGGGACGGTTCCTCGACACCGATCTCCCCGAACTCGTTCGCCACCATGCTCCGGGCGATCGACCATCCCTCGACCCGCCTCGCCGTCCTCGCCGAGCGCGCCGTGCTCGCCCGCCTCGAGGCCGGCTGTGCCGCTCCGATCGGCGCTGCGGGAGTCGTCGACGGCGAGATGCTCTTTCTCACCGCCACCGTCTACGCGCCGGATGGACGGAGCTCGCTCACCAGTTCCCACGCCCTGGTGATGGAGGGAAGTCCCGCCGCGCGCGCCATGCTCCCGACCGAACTCGGCGACCGGGTCGCCGCTGAACTTCTCGCACTCGGCGCCGCCGACATCGCTCCGCTCGGAGTCAGGTCGTGAGCCCGTACCGCAGCATGAAGCCGCTCGCCGGTTGGCGCGTGCTCGTGCCGCGCGGAGGCAAGTGGGGTGACAGTGTCGCCGCCGATCTTCGCACCTACGGCGCGGTTCCGGTGATCGCCCCGATGATCAACTTCGCGAGTGCCGCGAACGCACGGCAACTCTCGGACGCCCTGAAGCGCCTCGAGCATGGCACCTTCGACTGGCTGGTGATCACGAGCGCCACCACGGTGGATGTGCTGATCAGCCAGCAGGTCACCATCCCCACGACCACGCGGATCGCGGCCGTCGGCGAAACGACCGGCGCCGCGCTCACGCTCGCGGGGTATCAGGTGGACTTCGTGCCGGAGCGGGACAACTCCGCACGGGGCCTGGTGAAGGAATGGCCGGTTTCCGAGATCGTTGGCCGCGTTCTCATCCCGCAGTCCGACATCGCCGAACCGACCCTCGTCGCGGGTCTCGCGACCCTCGGCCTCGAGGTCGAATACGTCTCCGCCTACCGAACCGTCGGGGTACCGGTCTCGGAGCACGTGGCGGCGGATGTCGCCTCCGGGCGCATCCGAGCGGTGCTTGTCACCTCCGGAAGTGTGGCTCGCCAGGTGCAGGCTCAGCTCGCGCCGCTGCCGGAGGACACCGTGGTCGCCGCGATCGGTCCGCGCACCGCCTTCGACGCTCGCTCGGCTGGCCTCACCGTTCACGTGATCGCAGAGTTCCGTTCCGCCAGCTCGCTCGTGGAGGGGCTCGTGGAACATGTGGTCGCGCACCTCGATCCGCCGGCGGTCGGCGCATGAGCGAGCTCAGCATCCGTCCCCGTCGGCTGCGGGCCACCCCGGCGATGCGTCGACTCATCGCCGAGACCCGGCTGCATGCCGCCGATTTCGTGCTTCCGATGTTCGTGCGGGAGGGCGTCAGCGAGCCGGTGCCGATCTCCTCGATGCCCGGGGTGGTCAATCACTCGCTCGACTCGGTTCGGCGTGCGGCCGTGGAAGCGGCGGAGGCGGGAATCGGGGGCATCATGCTGTTCGGCATTCCCGAGCGGAAGGATGCCGTCGGCTCCGGCGCGACCGCGGATGACGGCATCCTCAATGTCGCGACGCGTGCGGTGGTCGCCGAGGTGGGGGACGCACTCGTAGTGCAGACCGACCTCTGCCTCGACGAGTTCACCGACCACGGCCACTGCGGGGTGCTCGCCGCGGATGGAAGCGTCGACAACGACGCCTCACTGATTCGCTACCGCGACATGGGGCTCGCCCAGGCAGCCTCCGGCTCGCAGCTTCTCGGGCTCAGCGGAATGATGGATGGTCAGGTTGCCGCCGTGCGCGATGCTCTCGACACGAACAACTTCGGGGGAACCGCCATCCTGGCCTACGCCGCCAAGTACGCCTCGGCGTTCTACGGTCCATTCCGGGAGGCCGTCGACTCCTCCCTCGTCGGTGACCGCCGGAGCTACCAGCTGGACGCGGGAAACCGGCGCGAGGGCCTACGCGAGGTGGCGCTCGACGTCGCGGAGGGTGCGGACGTCGTCATGGTCAAACCCGCCATGAGTTACCTCGACGTGCTCGCCGATGCCGCGGCCACAAGTCCGGTGCCCGTCTGGGCCTACCAGGTGTCGGGGGAGTACTCGATGATCGAGGCCGCCGCTGCACACGGGTGGATCGACCGGCGGCGGGCCATCGAGGAGTCCGTCGTGAGCATCAAGCGGGCCGGCGCCGACGCGATCCTCAGCTACTGGGCCGTCGAGATCGCCGGGTGGTTGCACGCATGACCGTCAACGAGACCTACTTCACCCGGGCGAAGCTCTCCATCCCCGGTGGCGTCAATTCCCCGGTGCGGGCCTACGGCTCGGTCGGCGGGACCCCACGGTTCATGGTCTCGGCGCGCGGACCGTACATCACGGATGCCGACGGGCGTGAATACGTGGACCTGGTGAGCTCGTGGGGTCCGGCTATCCTCGGGCACGCCCATCCCGCGGTCGTGAAAGCCGTGCAGGATGCTGCGGCGCGCGGCCTCTCGTTCGGGGCATCCACTCCCGGCGAGACCGAACTCGCCGAACTGGTGCGCGAGCGCGTGCGCGTGGAACCGACCAACAGTTTCGGCCAGCCGACCGGCGCGGTTCAGAAGGCGATCGAGAAGATCCGTCTCGTGTCGACCGGCACCGAGGCGACGATGACCGCCATCCGCCTCGCCCGCGGATTCACCGGGCGCGACCTGCTCGTGAAGTTCGCCGGGCACTATCACGGCCACTCCGACGGACTTCTCGCCGAGGCGGGATCTGGCCTCGCGACCCTCACCATGCCGGGCTCGGCCGGCGTAACCGCAGCGACCGCCGCCCAGACCATCGTGCTCCCCTACAACGACCTCGACGCGGTGCGCGCGCTCTTCGCCGTGCAGGGCCCGAAGATCGCCGCGGTGATCGTGGAAGCCGCGGCCGCGAACATGGGGGTCGTGCCGCCGGATCGCGGATTCAACCGGGAGCTCGCCGCGATCGCGCGGGAGAACGGCGCTCTCGTGATCTTCGACGAGGTGCTCACCGGCTTCCGTGTGGGTTCGGCCGGCTGGTGGGGTCTCGAGGCCGCGCGGGTCGTGCCGGATGGCGCGGGCTGGATCCCCGACCTGTTCACCTACGGCAAGGTGATCGGGGGAGGCATGCCGCTCGCCGCGCTCGGCGGCCGTGCCGACGTGATGGACTACCTCGCCCCGCTTGGGCCGGTCTACCAGGCCGGCACCCTCAGTGGCAACCCGGTGGCCGTGGCCGCCGGAATCGCCACGTTGCGGGCCGCGGATGCCGCGGTGTACGCCCGCCTGGATGCGGTGGCCGATCGCCTGTCCGCCGCGGTGTCGGCGGCGTTGAGCGCCGAGGGAGTCGAACACTCCGTGCAACGGGCGGGAAACCTCTTCTCGTTCGCGTTCTCGCCCGCGAAGCCGCGCAACTATGACGAGGTCCGGGCCCAGGATTCGTTCCGCTACCCGGCGTTCTTCCACGCGATGCTCGATGCGGGCGTCTCCCTGCCCCCCTCGGTGTTCGAGGCCTGGTTCGTCACCGCTGCTCACGACGACGACGCCGTGGCTCGCATCCTCGAGGCGCTTCCGAGGGCCGCGAGGGCAGCCGCCGCCGCGACGGCGCCGCACTAGGGTCCGCTCCCCGACCCGGACGACTCAATCGAGTCGGCGGTGCGTGCGGCTGGGATTCTCCTGTGGCCGCAATTGGTCCCGGGTCGACTTTCGCGGCAGGTTCTCGCCTACCGCGGTTCCGTTGACCAATTCCCCGAATCGGTCGGGCCGGGCGGTCGGCCGACTAGGGCATGTTCGGTCACCCGGCGACTGCCGAGAGCAGCAGGAATACCAGCCCGAGAAGGGGCGGCACACCCTGGGTCAGTGCCGCGCGGCGGGACGTCTTCGACGAGAGCAACAGCACGAGCGCCGCGAACAGCATGCTGCCGACCCCCACCAGGATGAGGGTGATCGCGACGGTCGTCGACACACCGAGCAGGATGACCCCGAGCCCGGCCTCGATGGCGAGAAACAGGTTGTAGAACCCCTGGTTGTAGGCCATCGGCCTGATGGTCTCGGCATCCGCCTGGCTTCGGACACCGAAGATCTTTCGCGTGGCCGGTTTCAGCCAGTTCAGGCTCTCGAGCGTGAAGATGTACACGTGCAGCAGCGCCGCGATCGCGACGAATGTTGCGCTGACGACGAGCAACACGGGGTTCATGCCCGTCAGTCTGGCAGGGTGCTCGTGTACCCGCGCGCCCGATTGTCGGCCGTGCGGCCGCTCATCCGACCGCACGGCTGACGAAACGCCGCGCGGATGCACGCCGCGCGGATGCACGCCCCGCGGGGGCGGATCAGCCGAAGAGGATGGCGGCCTCGTCATAGCGGGACTGCGGCACGGTGTTGAGTCTGCCGAGGGCATCCTCGAACGCCACGTGCGTGATGGTCGTGCCGCTGAGCGAGACCATGCGCCCCCACCGCCCGTGGATCACCGAGTCGACCGCGGCCATGCCGTACCGCGTGGCAAGCACGCGATCGTAGGCGGTCGGCGTGCCGCCGCGCTGGATGTGGCCGAGCGTCGTCGCACGGGTCTCGATGCCGACTCGGGCCTCGATCTCCGGCGCGAGAAGCTCGCCGATTCCGCCGAGGCGCGGACGCCCGAACGCGTCAAGTCCACGCTCGGAGTGGGCGTCGTCCATCGAGTCGAGGTGAAAACCCTCGGCGACGACGATCAGCGGCGCCCGGCCCCGATCGACCACGGACTGAACCCAGGCGACGATCTGGTCCATGCTCGTCTTCTGCTCGGGGATGAGGATGGCGTGGGCTCCCGCGGCCATTCCCGAGTGCAGCGCAATCCAGCCCACGTGCCGCCCCATCACCTCGGCGACCATGCAGCGGCCGTGCGAATCCCCGGTGGTGCGGAGTCGGTCCATTGCATCCGTCGCGATCTGCACGGCGGTGTCGAAGCCGAACGTGTAGTCGGTGGCCGACAGGTCGTTGTCGACGGTCTTCGGCACTCCCACGATCTTGATGCCGGCATCCGTCAACCGCTTCGCGGCCGCCAGCGTGCCTTCGCCTCCGATCGCGATGAGGGAGTCGACGCCGAGTCGCTGCATGTTTGCCTTGACGACATCCGCGCCGCCGTTCTCCTCGAACGGATTGGTTCGGGAGGTGCCGAGGATGGTTCCGCCCTGTTTGGCGATGCCCTGGATGTCTTTGCGCTCGAGCGACATGATGTCGCCCTCGACCACTCCCCGCCAGCCGTCGCGGAAGCCAACGAACTCCTGGTGGTAGATCTGGGTGCCCTTGAGGACGGCACCGCGGATGACCGCGTTCAACCCGGGGCAGTCTCCGCCGCTGGTGAGGATTCCAATGCTCATGACACCATCATTCCGTAGAACGGACCGGGCTCCCTGCGCCCTCCGCGCGCACGAGCGGATGCTCGTCGCAGGCCGTTTCGGACGCGTGCAGCTCACACACCACCCGTTGCACCCGGCAGCTCGGCTCGCCGCAGTTGCGCATCCGCTTAGTGGGGCTGCCACAGCGGTAGCAGCGGCCGATCACCGGGGTGTCGGCACCGAAGTCCATCGACATGCGGTTGTCGAAAACGTAGAGAGAGCCCTTCCAGAGTCCCGAGTCGCCGAAGGTCTCGCCGTATCGCGCAATGCCGCCGTCGAGCTGGTACACGTGCTCGAAACCCCGGCTGATCAGCAGCGACGAGAGCACCTCGCAGCGGATGCCACCGGTGCAGTAGGTGACGATCGGCGCGGACTTCAGATGGTCGTACCTGCCACTGTCGAGTTCGGCAACGAACTGGCGGGTGGTGCTCACCGGAGGGACAACGGCATTTTCGAAGTGCCCGATCTCGGCTTCGAAGGAGTTGCGGCCGTCGAAGAACACCACCTCTTCGCGGGCGACGAGGTCGTGGAGCTGTTCCGGGCTGAGTTTCGTGCCGCCGCCCATCACGCCGTTCTCGTCCACTCTCAACTCCCCGGGCGCGCCGAAGCTCACCAGCTCGGGCCGCACCCGAACACTGAGCCGTGGGAAGTCGTCACCGGAACCCTCGCTCCACTTTGCGTCGAGATTCCTGAAGGCGGGATACTCCCGCGTGGTGCGCAGATAGGTCTTCACCGCGCGAAGTTCGCCGCCGACCGTGCCGTTGATGCCCTGACTCGACACGATGATGCGGCCGGTGATGCCGACGGATCGGCACAGGTCACGCTGCCACAGCCGGATGGCATCGGGGTCGGCGAGTGGGGTGAAGAGGTAGAACAGCAGGATCTTGGGAACGGCCACCGACCGAGTCTAGATTCTGTCGCCCCGCGGTGAGAGCGGGCCCTACAGCTTGCCAGGGGCGTCGAGGCCGCCGGTGCATGAGCCACCGGCCTCCGGAGCATTCGATGTTCCGCGGTACTTGGTGAAGAATTCGGCGATGCGCGGGTCGGTCACCGAGCTGATCTTCAGTTGCGCGTCCCAGGCACTGAGCACGATCTTCGACGGCAGTCCCGCGTAGGGGGAGAGCAGCGAGTAGGTGGACGGCATGAGGGCACGCAGTTTCGCGACGTCGGCGGCGGGAAGAGCCGGGTCGTAGGTGACCCAGACGGCACCATGCTCCAGATCGTGCACGGCATTCTCATTCGGCACCGGCTGCGTGTAGATGCCGCAGTTCAGCCAGACCGGACTGTGCGCGCCGCCGACCGGAGGCGTTTGGGCGTAGGCCACCGGCCCCTGCACGTGCCCGGCGCCATTGCTGAACGTGAGGACGCCGGGGATGCCGGAGGTGCTTGGAGTACCTTTCGCGTTCGGCGCACCCGACGCCGTCGGCCGGGGTGGCGTCAGCACGACCCCAGTCACGATCACCGCGGCGACCGTCACCGCGGCGATGATCCCAGAGACGATCACGATCCGTCGCTTCCGAGCGCGCCGCTTCTCGCCGGCCTGAAAGGCAGCGATCTTTTTGTTGCGGCTGGCTTTGGACGCTTCGGGGGCGGGGGTCATGTCGGGCCTCTTTCGGTGGGGACCCTGCTATTCCATCACCCCCGGCTGGGGAACACCCAACGCCAGGCGCCAGGCGCCGGCGTAGCCGCAGTCAAGCCGGAGCCGCGGTCAGCCGGCGAGAGCCGGAGCCGCGGTCAGCCGGCGAGAGCCGGATAGTCGGTGTATCCCTCCGCGCCGGGTCCATAGAAGGTCTGCGGATTCGGTTCGTTCAACGGATGGTTGTCTCGCCAGCGGCGCAACAGGTCGGGATTCGCGATGGCCTGGCGGCCAACCGCGACGACATCCGCGAATCCGTTCCGCACGAACTCGGTGGCTTCGTCGCGCGTCGTCAGCTGGCCGAAGCCGCTGTTGGCCATGAGTGGCCCCCCGAACTCGGCTCGAAGGTGCTGTACGAGTTCGCCGGCGGGGTCGTGGTGCAGCACGCTGAGGTAGGCGAGGCCGAGAGGAGCGATGCCGCTGATCAGGGCGTCGTAGGTCGCGCGCGTTTCAGCGGCATCCGTTTCCAGCACGTCCTGGATGTTGTGGCTCGGGGAGATGCGGATGCCCACCCGGTCGGCCCCGATCTCCGCCGCGACGGCGGCGGCGACCTCGATGCCCAGCCGGGCGCGGTTGACCGGCGATCCGCCATAGGCGTCGGTGCGCACGTTGGAGACCGGAGAAAGGAATTCGTGCAGCAGGTAGCCGTTGGCAGAATGCACCTCGACGCCGTCGAATCCCGCCTCGACGGCGTTGCGCGCGGCGCGGGCGAGCTCGCTGACCACACCGGCAACCTCCGCCTCGGTGAGGGCGTGCGGAACGGGGAATTCCCGCTTTCCGAGCGGGGTGTGAGTCTCGCCGACGATCGCGATGGCGCTCGGTGCCACGGGGTCAAGGCCGCCGTTGATCTCGGGATGGGTGACCCGGCCACCGTGCATGAGCTGCATCACGATGACGCCTCCCTCGGCGTGCACGGCTTCCGTCACGCGACGCCAGCCGGCGATCTGTTCCGCGGTGACGATTCCGGGCTGTCCGGGGTAGGCCCGACTCACCGGGCTGGTGTAAGTGCCTTCCGTGATGATCAGGCCGAGTGTGGCGCGCTGGCGGTAGTGCTCCACGAGCAGGTCGTTCGGGATGCCGTCGGCTCCGGCCCGCATGCGGGTGAGGGGTGCCATGACGACGCGATTGGCGAGCCCGAGCGCGCCGAGGGAGGTGGAGGTGAAGAGGTGCATAGAAGGGCCAAACCTCGGGAGGAGCGACAGTATTCCGACGCCGCTCCACTCACGGTAAGCGCCCAGTCTGATTGCGCCGTCCGACATGCCCCGCCCGGTATGTTCGATCCGGTGCGCCGGGTCAGGGTTCCTCGGCCGGGGCGCTCGTCACGTCCACCAGCCAAGACACCCCGAATCGGTCGGTGCACATTCCGAACAGGTCACCCCAGGGCGCGCGCTCCAGGGGTGCGGTGATCGTGGCACCCGCGGAGAGCGCATCCCAATAACGGCGCAACTCGGCCTCGTCCTCTCCGCTCAGCGACACCGAGAAGTTGTCGCCCGGCGTGTACGGGATCCGTGCCGGAGTGTCGGCCCCCATGAGCACGAGCCCCCCGGCGCCGCTGAGCTGGGAGTGCATCACGAGGCCGTCTTCGGACGGGTCGGTGCTTGCCTGGAAATCGGCGAAGGTGCTGACGGTCAGTTCGCCGCCGAACACCGAGTGATAGAACTCCATCGCCTGGCGAGCGTTGTCGCGGAAACCCAGGTACGGGTTGAGTATGGTCATCGTCGATCCTCCTCGGGTGGTGTATTGGTGAGGCCATGGTGGCACAAACCGGAGACTTCGGGGAGACCGTGTCGGGGAGACCGTCCTATGCTCGATGCCATGGAGGCGACGGCGGGGCGGGGGACGGCGCCTCTCCGCAGCACCTACGCTCCGCCGCATCCGCTCGACCTCGCCCTGACCTTGCGGCCTCTCGGCCGAGGCACCGGCGACCCGACGATGCGGTGGGAGGGATCCGGCGTCTGGCGAACCCTGCTCACTCCGATCGGGTCGGCCTCCCTTCACCTGGCGGCGCGGGCCGGAACCATCGCCGCGACGGCCTGGGGGGATGGCGCGGAATGGGCGATCGCCGCCGTGCCCGAGTTGCTCGGGGCCGCCGACGAGCCGACCGACTTCGACGTGTCGCGCCATGCATTCCTTCACGACTGCCGCCGCCGCAACCCGGGGCTGAGGCTCCTGCGCACCGGACTAGTGCTTGAGGCGATGATCGCCGCGATCCTCGAGCAGAAGGTGACGAGCGTCCAGGCGCGCCGTGCGTGGGCGACGCTCGTGCGGGATCACGGAGCGCCGGCCCCCGGACCGGCGCCGGCCGGGATGCGGGTCTTCCCCAGCGCCCTCGCCTGGCGCCGGATTCCCTCGTGGGAATGGCATGCGGCGGGGGTCGACCCCCAGCGCTCCCGCACCGTGATCGCCGCCGCCTCCGTTGCCGCCGGTCTCGAGCGAACCCTTGCTCTCGGGCGCGGGGGTGCGGAGGTCTCCGGGAAGCTGCGGAGCGTTCCGGGAGTCGGCGCCTGGACCGCGGCCGAGACGAGCCAACGCTCCCACGGGGATGCCGATTCGGTGAGCATCGGCGACTACCATCTCCCCGCTCTCGTGGGCTGGGCGCTCATCGGCAAGCCGGTGGACGACGACGGCATGCTCGAACTCCTCGCTCCCTGGGTCGGGCACCGCCAACGGGTGATGCGGTTGATCGAGGCGAGCGGATTCGCAAAGCCCCGCTTCGGGCCGCGGATGACCATCCAGGATCATCGGCGCCACTGATCTCGGCACCACCGATCAGCGGTGCCACCGATCTGCGGTGCCAGCCATCTGCGGTGCCAGCGATCAGCGCCTCCACCGATCTGCGATGCCAGCCATCAGGGGCGCACTGGGCCGGCTGTCGTGGCAACGCGAACCTGCTCTTCCGTGCCTTTCTGGTCTAACTTCGACGCAACGGACCGCGCCTCGACCCGCATGCGGTCGGGCGCCTCGGGTTTCGGGTACTGCCCACCGATCTCGACGTTCTCGGACCCATGAACAACGGGGTCTACCTGTCGATCATGGATGTCAGTCACATGGATCTTGGTCGCATGGATCTTGGTCAGATGGATCTGTTGCAACGCTCCGGCGTCTTGGCCCGGCTGTCAGCGGCCGGCTTCGTTCCCGTGATGGCGGACTAGATCATCGGTTTGCGGCGCTCCCTGCGGCTGTGGCAGCGATTCGCCATCGAAACCCGCATAGTGGGTTAGGGCGAGAAGGCGGTCCACATCGAACAGCGGGCGGTCGTCGTCGGCGAGATCTTCGCGCGGGCGACGATGCGCGCCCGGTTCGTGAGGAAGCTGGGCGGAACGGTCACGACGGCCGAGCTCGCTGTCGTTGCGGGTATCGACACCACCGGCCCATCCGCTACCGGAATGGGCGCCCCGCTCGGCCGCGGAGGTCGCGCTTCCCCCGCACGAGGATCCGCGCCGAACGCGTGGGAGTGAGGATTCGCTAGTCGGTGTCGGGCTGCTCGAGCACGTCGGGCTGGTCCGCGGTGTCGGGCTCGGCTGCTGTGGCCGGCCCCGCTGCGGTGACCGGGATCGCCGGCTCCGGGTGCGCGCCGAGAGGCCCTCCGCCGAAGTCGGCGGCCTCGGCGGCACCGGCACTCTTCCGCAGCAGCTCGTCGGCCTCGGCCTGGGCGGCCGCGGCCTCCGTCTCGTCGCCCGCGGCGGCTCCGCCCTGGTTCGCGAACTGATCGAATGTTGCCATGACGAAACTCCCTGATCCCGCAGCATTCTCGACATGCCGCTCGGAGCAAGTTTAAGCGCCCGGCGTGATGCGAGGCAATGCGGGCAGCGGTCAGCCCTCGAGCACCGCCATCGCCGCGTTGTGTCCGCCGAGTCCGCTCACTCCGCCCCCGCGCTGTGCTCCGGCACCGCAGAGCAGGATCCGTCGATGCCCCGTCGCCACCCCCCACCGGGCGGCGGCGGTCTCGAGCGCCGCCGAATCCTCGGCGAAGGGCCACGATAGCGGGGCGTGGAAGATGTTGCCGCCGGGCAGCCCGAGATCCGTCTCGAGGTCGCGGGTGGTCTTCGTCTCGATGCAGGGGCGGCCCGCGGCATCCGTCATCAGGAGGG
>JANMBI010000198.1:0-32618 GCA_031360325.1 Frigoribacterium sp.
GCGGCCACGTAGGCTGGCGCTCGTGACCGTGACCTCCGTGCGCCTCGTGCCACCGTCGTCGGGCGAACTCGCCGCGCGATTGGCCGCACTTCGCGACGAACTCGGGCTCACGCCATCCTTTTCGCCCGCCATCGAGGCGGATGCCCGGTCGGCCGTGGCGCACCAGGTGCTGCCGCCGGTCGACTCCACCGCCATCCCCTTCCTCACCATCGACCCGGCCGGCGCCACCGACCTCGACCAGGCGGTGCACATCGAGCGTGCCGGCGAGGGCTATCGCGTCTGGTACGGCATCGCCGATGTGCCCGCGTTCGTCGCTCCGGGCGGCGCAATCGACTCCGAGGCCCGCCGTCGTGGCCAGACGATGTACGCCCCCGACGGCAGGATTCCGTTGCATCCGACGACGATCAGCGAGGGCGCCGCGTCGCTGCTTCCGGGCGAGCTGCGAAGCGCCTTCGTGTGGAGCTTCGCGCTCGACCCCACGGCGACCGTGACCGCTGTCGCCGTGGAGCGGGCCCGGATCCGCAGCATCCGCAAGTGCGACTACGCCGACGTGCAGGCAGAGCTCGACGCGGGGACGGCCGGTGCCGCCCTGATGTTGCTGCGGGAGGTCGGCGAGAAGCGAATTCTTCTTGAGCGGGCACGCGGTGGAGCAAGTCTCAACCGAGCCGACCAGGAAGTCTCCGAGACCGATCACGTGTACCGACTCGACCGTCGGAAGTCGCTTCCGATCGAGGGCTGGAACGCCCAGATCTCCCTGATGACCGGCATGGCTGCCGCTCAACTGATGATCGCCGGAGGGGTCGGCATCCTGCGAACGATGCCCGAACCCGCGGCGGAGACCTTCGATCGCTTTCGGCTCCAGACGGAGGCCCTCGGCACGCCGTGGCCTCGGGAGCTCCGTTACGGCGACTACCTTCGTACCCTCGCCGCCGACGATCCCGGCCAGCTCGCGATCATCCACGCGGCCGGCTCGCTGTTTCGCGGCGCCGCGTACACCGCCTTCGATGGCGTCGTGCCGGAAGCGACGACCCAGGCCGCGGTCGGGGCCCCGTACGCTCACGCGACCGCTCCGCTGCGGCGCCTCGTCGACCGCTTCGTGCTCGCGACCTGCGAGGCTCTCTCGGCCGGCGATCCGGTGCCGACCTGGGCGCGCAACGCCCTGCCGACGCTCCCCGCGATCATGGCGGCCTCCGACGCGACCGCCTCGCGGCTCAATCGCGGCTCTATCGGCGCCGTCGAGGCGGCGGTGCTGCGCGGGCGGGTCGGCGAGGTCTTCGACGCGACCGTGATCTCCGCACGCCGGGGCGGGGGAGTCATCCAGCTCATCGACCCGGCGGTCGCCGGAGAGTGTTCGGGCGAACTCGTGCCCGGAAGCCGAGTTCGGGCCACGCTTGTGACCGCAGACATCGCGACCGGCACGGTGAGATTTGCGGGCTGAACAACGGCGCCCCTTCTCCCCCGAGCGCGACCCTCGGCAGAACGCTTAGGGTGCCCGGGAGTAGAGTGCTTGGTGGCTCAAGTATCTTGACGTCGAGCTATCTCGACATCGAGATACCTCTGCCACATCAGACAAGACGAACTGCGGATTGGACAAGCAGCGTGGATCTATTCGAGTATCAGGCCCGAGATCTCTTCGAATCGTACGGGGTGCCGGTACTCGCCGGCATCGTCGCGGACACTCCCGAAGAAGTGCGTGCGGCGGCGGAGAAGCTCGGCGGCACCGTGGTCGTCAAAGCCCAGGTGAAGGCCGGTGGGCGCGGCAAGGCGGGCGGTGTCAAGGTCGCGCACAACGCGGATGACGCCGCTTCGGCCTCCGAGGCCATCTTCGGCCTCGACATCAAGGGCCTCACTGTCAAGCGCGTCATGGTCGCCGCCGGAGCCCGGATCGCCCAGGAGTACTACTTCTCGGTGCTGCTCGACCGCGCCAACCGCTCCTACCTCTCCCTGTCGAGCTTCGAGGGCGGCATGGAGATCGAGGAGTTGGCGGTCGAGCGCCCGGAGGCCCTCGCCCGCGTCGAGGTCGACCCGCTCACCGGCATCGACCTGGCCACGGCCACCGAGATCGCCATCGCCGCGGGATTCCCGGCAGACGTCGTCGACAAGGTGGCCCCGGTCTTTGTGAGGCTCTACGCGGTCTTCACCGGCGAGGATGCCACGCTCGTCGAGGTCAACCCGCTCGTGCTCACCGAGGAGGGTGACATCGTCGCTCTCGACGGCAAGGTCTCGATCGATGAGAACGCGGCGTTCCGCCATCCGGAGCACGAGGCCCTCGTCGACGCGGACTCTGAAGACCCGCTCGAAGCGAAGGCCAAGGCCCTCGGACTCAATTACGTGAAGCTCGACGGCGAGGTGGGTGTTATCGGCAACGGCGCCGGCCTGGTGATGTCCACCCTCGACGTGGTCAGCTACGCCGGCGAGAACTTCGACGGCGTGAAGCCGGCCAACTTCCTCGACATCGGCGGCGGGGCATCAGCCGAGGTGATGGCAAACGGCCTCGACGTGATCCTCGGCGACCCCCAGGTGAAGAGCGTGTTCGTGAACGTCTTCGGCGGAATCACCTCCTGCGACGCGGTCGCGAACGGCATCGTCGGAGCGCTCAAGACCCTCGGTGAGGCGGCATCCAAGCCTCTCGTGGTGCGCCTCGACGGAAACAAGGTCGAGGAGGGCCGCGCCATCCTCGCCGAATACGCGCACCCGCTCGTGTCGCTCGCCGACACCATGGACGACGGCGCCGCCAAGGCCGCCGAACTGGCTTCGAAGTAAAGGGACAACAGAAACATGTCGATCTTCCTCAACAAGGATTCCACGGTCATCGTGCAGGGCATCACCGGTGGTGAGGGCACCAAGCACACCGCACTGATGCTGAAGGCGGGCACGCGCATCGTCGGGGGGGTCAACGCGCGCAAGGCCGGCACGACGGTCGAGCACGACGGTGGCATCAGCCTCCCCGTGTTCGGCACGGTCGCCGAGGCCATCGCCGAGACCGGAGCGGATGTCTCCATCGTCTTCGTTCCGCCCGTTTTCGCCAAGGATGCCGTCATCGAGGCCATCGAGGCCGAGATTCCGCTCGTCGTCGTGATCACCGAGGGCATCCCGATCCAGGACTCGGCCGAGTTCTGGGCGCGCGCAAAAGCCTCCGGCAAGACCCGCATCATCGGACCCAACTGCCCAGGAATCATCACGCCGGGCGAGTCGCTTGTGGGCATCACCCCGGCCAACATCACCGGGAAGGGCCCGATCGGACTCGTCTCGAAGTCCGGGACGCTCACCTACCAGATGATGTACGAGCTTCGCGACCTCGGATTCTCGACCGCCATCGGCATCGGGGGCGACCCGATCATCGGCACCACTCACATCGACGCGCTCGCCGCGTTCGAGGCCGACCCCGCGACAAAGGCGATCGTCATGATCGGCGAGATCGGCGGGGATGCCGAGGAGCGAGCGGCCGACTACATCGCGGCGCACGTCACCAAACCGGTCGTCGGCTATGTCGCCGGATTCACCGCGCCAGAGGGAAAGACGATGGGCCACGCCGGCGCCATCGTCTCCTCCGGTGCGGGTACCGCGCAGGGGAAGAAGGAGGCGCTCGAGGCCGCCGGGGTCAAGGTCGGGAAGACGCCGTCCGAGACCGCGGCCCTGATGCGGGAGATCCTCGCGTCGCTTTAGCCGCAAGCGGTCCGCCCCGGGAGGCAGGCTAACCGCGGCTTGCCTTCCGTCGTGGGCGCGCCCGCGCCCGTCCGCCGCTCGCTCGGATCCTCCAATCGGGTCGGGGGTTCGTGCGGTTTCGACTCGGCTCGAACCGGACCTACCCCGATTCGACGCGGAAGGCCGCTCCGCCGGACCGAGCCCGGGGAGGGCTCCACGAAGACGAGTGGTCAGAGCACGGCCGGCAGCGGCACCCAAATCGGCGTGTGAACCACACCGTTGATCGCCTGGATGCTGCCTCATCCGTCGGCCGGTCATCGTGTCGGCGGTGAGGCTTCGCGGATCGTCACCGAGCGGTTGCACGGCCGGTTCCCTCGCGTAGGTCAACAGGATCTTGCCCATCGCCGTCGCGTGGCCGGGGATGGAGGACCCCGTTTCCGGAAGCTGCTGGCTGCCGTCCGGTCACGCACCGTGGTGGATGATGGTCATCTCATCGAATAGTTGCACGCCGATTCCGATGCGCCGCGCCGGCCGCATCCTCGCGCAGGTGCTCGGCGCGATAGTCGGGCTGCTCGGTACGAGGCGGGTGGCCGGGGTCTCGGGGCCGCGTCCCAGAAGAACACATCCGTCCCGGGCTTGCCGGTGTTCTTCGGCGAGTTCATCGGAACCGTCCTTCGGTGTTCGCGGTGTTCGCGGTGTTCGGGGTAGTCCACCACGAAGCGGCGACGGGCGGGCGGGACTGGTCATCGGCATCGTGTCATTTGCCGCCAATGCCGCCGCAAATGCCGCCGTCGCAGCGGCCACCGGGGCTTCGATCAACCCGGCACGACCGAGCGGACCGATGCTCGCGCACCAAATCCTCGGAGGAGAGGTGGCGTGGCGGCAGTGGCCGGTCTACGTTGGAGCTGAACTGTTCGCGGGATTCCTCGCTTCCCTGCTTCACGGATGTGTCGCGAATGCCCAGTTCGTCTCGCAGAAACTCGTCAAGGAAGAAGAGGTTCGGGTATGAAAAAGCTCATCAACGACCCAGAGAACGTGCTGGCCGACTCCCTCGTGGGAGTCGCCGCCGCGCATCCGGAACTGAGAGTCGACCACGTCAATCGCATCATCTACCGCGGCGAACCGACCAAGCCGGGCAAGGTCGCCCTCATCTCCGGTGGCGGCTCTGGTCACGAACCGCTGCACGGCGGATTCGTCGGGCCCGGCATGCTCGACGCGGCCTGTGCCGGTGAGGTGTTCACCTCCCCGACGCCCGACCAGATGCAGGAGGCGACGAAGGTGGCCGACTCCGGCGCCGGGGTGCTGCACATCGTCAAGAACTACACCGGTGACGTGATGAACTTCGAGATGGCGGCGGAACTCGCTGAAGCCGATGCCGGCGTCAAGGTCGAGACCGTGGTGACGAACGACGATGTCGCGGTAGAGGACTCCACCTGGACCGCCGGACGTCGCGGTGTCGGTGTCACCGTGCTCCTCGAGAAGATCGTGGGAGCGTCGGCCGAGGCCGGCGCCGACCTGGCCGCCGTCGCCGCTCTGGCCCGCCGGGTAAACGAGTCCGGTCGCTCGATGGGAATGGCGCTGACCAGTTGCACCGTGCCTTCCGCTGGCAAGCCGACCTTCGAGATCCCGGACGACATGATGGAGATGGGGGTCGGCATCCACGGTGAGCCCGGTCGGCACCGGGTGGCCCTGGCCTCCGCGGCATCCATCGCGGAGCAGTTGGTGGAGCCGGTGCTCGCCGACCTCGACTTCACCGGAGGCCCGACCATCGTGATGCTCAATGGCATGGGAGGTTCCCCGCTCATCGAGCTCTACCTCATGTACGGCGAGGTGAAGAAGATTCTCGACAGGGCCGGTATCACGGTGGCACGGAGCCTGGTGGGCAACTACATCACGTCGCTCGACATGGCGGGCTGTTCAATCACTCTGTTGAAGGCGGATGACGAGATGCTGAAGCTCTGGGACGCCCCGGTGAACACCGCCGGCCTTCGCTGGGGGATCTGACCGACATGGCGGGGGGCACCGTGAGTCTTGGACAGCTCGAGGCCTGGCTCGCGCGATTCAGCGAGCTGATGCTCGAGAATCGCAGCTATCTCACCGAGTTGGATTCGGCGATCGGCGATGCCGATCACGGGTCGAACATGGCGAGGGGAATGACCGCGGTGATGGCGAAGATCGCCGCCGACAAGTCCGGTGTCACCCCCGTGTCCACCGTTGACGCATTGTTCAAGCAGGTGGGGATGACTCTGGTCACCTCGGTCGGCGGGGCGAGTGGGCCGCTGTACGGCACGTTTTTTCTCCGCTTCGGGTCGACTTCCGGCGCGGTGGCCGGACTCGACGCGCCCGGTTTGGCCGCCGCTCTGCGGGCCGGTCTCGGTGGGGTACTCGCGCGCGGGAAGGCGGAACTGGGCGACAAAACGATGTTCGATGCCATGTCGCCCGGGATCGATGCGTTCGACACCGAGCTCGCGGCCGGCGCAGACCTCGCGTCCGCCGCCGCGGGCGCCTACGCGGCGGCGGCGGCGGGCAGGGATGCCACCGAGCCGCTCGTCGCCCGGAAGGGTCGGGCGAGCTACCTCGGCGAACGCAGCGCGGGGCATCTCGATCCCGGCGCGACCTCGACGGCCTTCCTGTTCCAGGCGCTCGCTGAAACGCTCGCGTGATCGGTCTGGTCGTCGTCTCCCACAGTCGCGCCCTCGCGCAGGCGGCGGTCGAACTGGCGTTGCAGATGGTGCCGTCCACGAAACCGCTCATCGCGATCGCGGCCGGAGCGGGGAAGGGGCTGATCGGCACGGACGCGACGGCGGTATCGGCTGCGATCGACGAGGTCGCCTCGCCCGATGGAGTTCTCGTGATCATGGACCTCGGGTCGGCGGTGATGAGCGCCGAAATGGCTCTCGAATTCCGAAGCGGCGAGGGGGAGGTGCGCCTGTCGAGCGCCCCCTTCGTCGAGGGGCTGCTCGCGGCCGTAGTGACTGCTGCCAGCGGCGCGAGCCTCGATGCTGTCGATCGGGAGGCGCGGGCCGCCCTCGGCCCCAAGCTCGAGATGCTCGGCGACCCGGAGCCGCCCGTCGCGCGACCTCCGCAGGCTGTCGCGGAGTTCGCGGTCGAACTGACCCTCGTCAACCCCGACGGGCTGCACGCGCGGCCGGCGGCGATGATGGTGTCCGCACTTGCCGCCTTCGACGCAAAAGTCACCGTGGCGAACCAGCGCACACGAGGCGCGCCGGTTTCAGCCAACAGCCTCATCGGGTTGCTCTCTCTCGGGGCGAAGTGCGGGGACGTGCTGAGGGTCGCCGGATCCGGAGTCCAGGCAACCGAGGCCCTGGCCAGGGCAACCGACATGGTGAACGGTGGCTTCGGCGAAGCGTGACGCGGTCCGCGCCGTCGCCTTCCCGGTCGCCCCGCAGCACCGAAAACGCAGGACATTCGCCACGAAAACGGCGTCCCGGCGCGATCATCCCCGCTTTGGTGGCGCATGTCCTGCGTTTTCGGAGGGATGCCGCGGTGGAGAGCCGGGGGCGGAGGGGCTGGGAAAGTTGTTCGGGCGGGTTTGGCGCAGCGCGGATCGGCGACCGGGCGTGATGCGGCGGCGCCGGTAGGCTCACCACCGGTATGAATCGTCCGCTCACCGCCCTCTTCTCCGCACTCGAAGCGGTGCTCGTCGTCGTCATCGGGGTCGCCATCCCCCTCGTGCCGCTCACCGTGCTCTGGGCATTCCAGTACGGCTTGCAGATCGATTTCGTGGTCTTCTGGCGGGCCGCGGTCGACCTGTGGCTGCTGGGCTCCGGCGTGGACCTCCGTATGACACTCGATCCGGCGATGGCTTCCGGACTCGGACTCCCGGGGGCGGGTACCCCCTTCCTCGTCTCGATCGCCCCGCTCGGCTTCGCCCTGCTCACGGTTCTCCTCGGAGTGCGGGCCGGGCGCCGGATCGGCGAGACGCCGCACCGGCTACTCGGTATGGGGGTCGCGATCGCGACCTTCGGCGTGCTCTCGCTCGGCCTCACACTCAGCGCGTTGCTGCCTTCCGCCCGACCATCGGTCGGGCAGGGCCTGGTCCTTCCCACCCTCGTATTCGCACTCGGCATCGTGATCGGGTCGGAGTTGTGGCCTGCGGTGACCGCCCCGAAAGCCACCCCGACGGATGCCCTGAGCGCGACGGCCCGACGCTGGATCGGCGGATGGCGCCCCGGGTTTCGCGTGGTTCTCGTGACCGCGCTGCGTGGTGGTGCGGCGTCCGCGAGCATCGTGATCGGGGCATCGGCCCTCGCTGTTGCTGCCCTCTTCGTGGCCAACTACGCCGCCATCATCGCCCTCTATGAGGGGGTCCACGCGGGGGTGCTCGGCGGCATCGCCCTCACCGTCGGTCAGCTCGCCTTCCTGCCGAACCTCGTCATCTGGGGGGCGTCGTGGTTCGTCGGGCCCGGGTTCGCGGTGGGCCTCGGCTCGTCGGTGACCCCGCTCGGGACGACTCTCGGGCCGATCCCCGCCATCCCGATTCTCGGCGCCCTTCCCGCACCGGGTGCACTCTGGTGGGGGTTCCTCGGCCTGTTGGTGCCAGTCCTTGCGGGCTTCTTCGTGGCGATCGTTCTGCGCCCCGGGCTCGTGCGAACGCTTGGCGTGCGGGCGGGTGCCCGATCCCTCGTCGCGTCGGGCCTCGTCACCGGGCTGGTCGGCGGCGTGCTGCTCGGCTTGCTCGCCTGGGCCTCGGCGGGTGCTGCCGGCCCCGGTCGCCTGGTGGATGTCGGACCCTCGCCGTGGCTCGTCGGGGGGTTCGCCGCGCTCGAGATCGGTGTCGCGGCGATGATCGGGTTCCTGGCCGGGCGGCCGTCCCACCGGGTGTAGCAAGGCACTCCGATACACTCGGGGGGTGCTCTCTTTGGTCGCGTTGATCTCCGGCGAAGGGTCGAACCTCCGGGCGCTGCTCGAGGCCTCCGAAGACGCCGAGTTCCCCGCCCGCGTCGTGGCCGTTGGGGCGGACCGGGATGCCGACGGCTTCGAGCACGCGGAGGCGTACGGGATACCCACCTTCGCGGTCGTCCTCTCGAGCTTCGCCGATCGGGAGAGCTGGGGCGACGCTCTGCTCGAACAGATCCGGGTCTGGAACCCGGACCTCGTGATCCTCAGCGGCTTCATGAAGTTGCTCCCCCCGCGGGTGATCGCCGGCCTCGGCCCCCATGTGATCAACACCCATCCCGCGTACCTTCCCGAATTCCCGGGCGCCCACGGGGTACGAGACGCGCTCGGCGCGGGCGTGTCGCAGACCGGCGCGAGCATCATCATCGTCGACGACGGGGTGGATGCCGGACCGATCATCTCGCAGCGCCGGGTCCCCGTGCTCCCCGACGACACCGAGTCCACGCTGCACCAGCGCATCAAGCCGGTCGAACGCGAATTGCTGGTGCAGGCAGTGCTCGATATCGCCAATGGCGTCATTGACCTCGAGGCGATCGCCGCCGCCGCGGTCGCACCCGACCCCGCTGCACCTAACAACGCCGCCGACGCAAGGAGTGCACGCCCATGAGCGCACCGACCCACACCCCATCCGACTACCGCACCCGGGACGCCATCCCCATCCGGCGTGCTCTCATCTCGGTGAGCGACAAGACCGGGCTGCTCGACCTCGCCGCGGCCCTCGCCGCAGCGGGGGTGGAGATCGTCTCCACCGGATCGACCGCCAAGACGATCGCCGCGGCCGGGCATCCCGTCACCGAGGTCGCGACGGTCACCGGATTCCCGGAGACGCTCGACGGGCGTGTGAAGACTCTTCACCCCGCGATCCATGCCGGAATTCTCGCCGACCTGCGCCTGTCGAGCCATGAGGAACAGCTCGGTGGGCTCGGCATCCGTCCCTTCGAACTCGTCGTCGTCAATCTCTATCCCTTCGTCGAGACGATCGCGGCGGGTGTGACCGGCGACGACGCGATCGAGCAGATCGACATCGGCGGCCCGGCCATGGTGAGGGCAGCGGCCAAGAATCACGCGAATGTGGCCGTCGTGGTCTCGCCGGATGGCTATTCCCAGGTCATCAAGGCGGTGGCGCTCGGCGGCACCACCCTCGCCCAACGCCAACGCCTCGCCGGCGCGGCCTTCGCCCACACGGCGGACTACGACGCCGCCGTCGCCGAGTTTTTCGCCAGGAGCATCGGTGTCCGGGCCGAGCATCCCCTCGCGTCAGCCGGGGAGCCGGGCGAAGGCCTGGCCTCCACCTTCACCGTCACCGCACGGCGTCGAAACGTGTTGCGCTACGGCGAGAACTCGCACCAGGACGCCGCTCTCTACGTCACCGAAACCGGCGCGGGAATCGCCCAGGCGCTCCAGCTCGGCGGCAAGGAGATGTCGTACAACAACTTTGTGGACGCGGATGCCGCGCTCCGCACCGCCTACGATTTCAGCGAACCCGCGGTGGCGATCATCAAGCACGCCCAACCCTGCGGCATCGCTGTCGCCCGTGGTTCCGGCGATCCGATCGCCTCTGCTCATCGGCGCGCACACGACTGCGACCCGGTGTCGGCTTACGGCGGGGTGATCGCGGCGAACCGCCCGGTCACCCTCGACATGGCGCGCACGGTGAAGGACATCTTCACCGAGGTGGTCATCGCCCCGGGTTTCGACGCGGAGGCCCTCGAACTGCTTCAGACGAAGAAGAACCTCCGAATCTTGAAGCTCCCGGACGGCTACTCGCGCGAGCCGCGCGAATTCAAGCAGATCAGCGGCGGGCTGCTCGTGCAGACCCCCGACGTCTTCGACGAGTTTTCCTCCGACGGGTGGACACTCGTCGCCGGCCACGAGGCGGATGACCCCACTCGCGCGGATCTCGAGTTCGCGTGGCGCGCGGTGCGGGCCGTCAAATCCAATGCGATCCTGCTCGCCGACGATGGGGCTTCCGTCGGGGTCGGTATGGGACAGGTGAACCGCGTTGACTCCTGCCGTCTCGCCGTTTCCCGGGCGGGGGATCGCGCGGCCGGGTCGGTTGCGGCATCGGATGCTTTCTTCCCGTTCGCCGACGGTCTGCAGATCCTGCTCGATTCCGGGGTGCGCGCGGTAGTGCAGCCGGGCGGCTCGATCCGCGACGACGACGTGATCGAGGCGGCGAAGGCGGTTGGGGTGACGATGTACTTCACCGGGGAGCGTCACTTCTTCCACTAGCCTTCGGTGGATTGCTCGCGGTGGTCTCGATGGCCGGCGAGACGTGTGGGTGCACGGCGCTTCTGATGATGCGCCTGCCTCCGGGCGCAGCGCCGACATCTGCGTTGTTTCCCGTTTCGTCATTCAGGGCTTCGGCTGTCAGGACCCCGTCGAGGTGGCTTGCGGCTGCGCAGCGGACGCTGCGGGCGCAGCTTGGACCGGCGGCTGCGTGGCGGCCGCGTTCGGGGCGACGACCGGTGCGAGGGATGACGCGGCGCTCGGCGCTTTGGCGGGCGCAACGGCGATGGAGGCGGGTGAATAGCCGGGAAGAGCAGCGATCATCAGCGTCGCCGCGACGGCAGCCGTTGTGACGACCCCGATGGAAACGGCGGATCCCGTGCGGCTCCGACGGGTGGTTCGAATAGTCACGATCGGTCCTTATCTCGATTCGCCGGAAGCGGCTTATCTCAAGACTGGTCTCTGTTTCTTCCAGCATTCTTGGACGGCCCCAAGGCTGGGCTCAGGAAACGGGATCAGGGCGACGCTTCGCGATTCAGGAGGCTGAGGGCGAGGCGCGGGCAGAGGGCGACGGCCTCGACTGCGGCATCCTCGAGGGCGGGGGAAATCGGGACATTCGATCGGTTTCCGGTCGGGAGGATCGTCGCGACGGGGTAGCCCCAGTCGTCTCGGTTAAGGAGTTCCGGCAGCAGTTCGACGCATACGCCGCGACCATCGCAGCGCGTCCAGTCGATGTGGAGTATGGGCCGGGAACGGGCTGAATCCGTACTCATTGTCGTGCCTCGCTGATGCGGTGGTCGGGGGCGCTGCAGCGTCCCCCGAGGTGGAGCTGGACTTCGTCCGCAAAGACCGAGATCGTGCTGAGAACGAAGCGGGTCGTGCCGTCGGGGTGGTGGCAGGAGCCACGACCGGACGTGAGGCGGCCCAGCCGGCCCAACTCGGTCACCAGAGCCGGGTCTCGCTCCCGGCGAGCGAGCCGCGAGAGGATCGACGCCATCGCCGGAAGTCCGAACGTGCACGGTCCGCACTGTTTCGCGGACTGGGCACCGAGGTAGGTGGCTATCTCGGCTGCGAAGACAAGTCCGCATTGACCGTTATCGAGCACGGCGAGGATTCCGGCACCCGGATGACCGCCGAATGGAAGCAGGTCCGCCGGGGACAAGGGGGTGTCGAGGTGTTCGGATGCGACCCAGGCTCCGTGGTACCCGCCGACGAGGACGGCTTGAATGGTACCCACATTCACCCCTGCGGAGCTCAGTGCGCTTCGAAGGGAGATCGCGCCGGGAACCTCAAGCACGACGGGTTGCAACCCACTGCCGGAGACGGTCACAAGTCGTGTGCCGGCATCGGAGTTGGTGCCGACGGTCCGGAACCAGTTCGGGCCGTACCGGTCGACAAGGGCTAAGTGGGCGAGAGTTTCCACATTGAACACGAGGGTGGGTTTGCCACGCAGACCGTGATCGCTCAGCCGACGAGTTCGGTCGGTGGGGATGGCGAGGTTGTTCTCGATCGCGTTCACCACAGCGCTGGCTTCCCCCGAAATGAAGGTGTGCGGCGCGACGACGACCTTGACGCGGTCCATGTCGGGTCTGTCACGAATCGCCGCGTTGATTCTCTTCATGCTCACCTCGGTCGCATAAAGGAAGACCTCACTTGCTCCGACTGCACCCGCTACGGCCAATAGTCCGTCGAAGACGAGGTGGGGGGAATGTTGAAGCAGCGTGGCGTCCTTGCGACTGAGGGGTTCTCCCTCCGCGCCGTTGGCGATCACCACCGCGCCTCCCGGTCGCCGTCTCAGATCGTTGGTCGCAGCGAGCTTGCGCCAAGCAGGAAAGCCGGCTCCGCCTCGCCCGATCAGGCCCGACTCCTCCAACTTGCCGACCAGGCTCGAACCGGATTCCGGGGGCGGTGCCGCACCATAGGCGGCGATGTGCGCCGCGAGTTCCGCATGTGGGCCCGCGACGAAAAGTCTGGCAGCTGTGGCGGGGGGCGAGCTGGTCACCGCGCTCATGGTTGCAACGTCTCCCGCCTTTGCGAAGATTCGACGAAGAAGGGGGTTAGTCGCCAGATCGACGCAGCGGCGACGAGGAGGATGGATGCGATGGCTATCGTGAGAAACCAGGGGCTGCGACCATCGGTCCCGTTGCCGATCCCGTGGGCGACGGCGATGGGCCACATCGCGTAGGTGACCCAATGAACGATCCGGAACGCTCCAACGCCGACCCGGTGGCGAAGCAGGCTGGTGAGCACCACCGCGATGAGCAGGTCGAACGCGACGGTACCGAGTCCCTGCCAGATCGGCTTGTAGTTGCCTATGAACGGCACGAGCAGGTCCACCGGCCGCAGCTTGGCGAACGAGTCGAAGAGGAGGGACACGACATGGACGAGGATGAAGAGGGTGGCGACGAGGGACACGTTGCGGTGGACCAGGAGCACGGAGAATCTCGGGAGAGTGGGCAGCGGTCGACCGGATCGGGTCATGATTCCCAGCAAAACAGCCAGGGTGATGAGACCGAGCGAGACGACACCGGTGGCGCGACCGACGACCCATAGGGCGGTATCCACAGGCGAACTCCTCGCGATTAGTCGACGTCGGCGCGGAATGGTTCGGGCGCTGCCGGCCAGGTGCCAACGGTGACGATCCTGCCGGCTTGATCGACAAGCCGACCCGTCGCGCCCAGATTCTGGAGCCAGTCTATGGCTGCGCGACCCCGTACGATCGCGGCCGTGCTGAGCGCGTTGGCCGTCAGGCAGGTGTCTGCGGCTATGGTGACGCTCTTCCAGACGGGCTCGGCGGGAAGTCCGAAGCGTGGGTCGAGAATGTGGTGCTGGGGTCGACCCTTGTTGGTCCACCGTCGCTTCTGCGTACTGGAGGTGGCGATGGCGGAGCCCGCTTTGAGCGTCACGGTTTGTTCGGGGTCACTCGGTAGGTCCTGGACGAGAACGATCCAGCCTTCAACCGGCGCAATGCCCGACGTGGCGATATCACCCCCGAGAGAGACCAGCACCCCGCAGCCGAGCTCGGCGGAGATAGACCGGGCGCATTCGTCGGCGGCGAGAGCCTTCGCGGTGGCTCCGAGATCGAGCGCGAGATCATTCGGGACGGTGAGGCGTTGGCCATCGAGGCTGATTCGACGCCACCCCGCCGTGCGGGGAGTGCGGGCGACAATAGTGAACGCTCCCAGGGTCGCTTCGGCAGGCAGACTCGCGAGGTCGCGGTCGTAGCCGATCCTTACCATGTCGTTGCCGAGGGTGGGATCGACCGTGCCGTCGGTCAACGCAGCGACATCAAGCGCGGCGCGAACGAGTGTCGCCAGCCGAGAAGTCACTTCGGCGCCCGTCGCGAGCTTTCCGTGAAGCGATTCGAGCTCAGAATCCGACCGAAACCGACTGCTCGCCCGCTCGATGTCCCCCAGGATTCCCAGGGCTATCGCAACCGCGCGGTCGAGGTTTTCCGGTTCAGTAACGGTCACTTGAGCCGTGGTACTCCACAGCTCCCAATTCTTCGTTGCGAACGTCACCTCATGATCCTGTCGACGTTGCTTGAGGCGCAGATCCGACGCCCGGGGAAACGAGCGCAGTGCTGCTTTGGTCGTCCGAACCGTCACCCTGCACGCTCGGGGCAGCAAGAGAGCTCGCTGCGAAACCGTGGTTTTGCATCGTGCCGACGACGACCGCGCCGGTGAGCGCCGTAGCGGCAATGCTCGCGAGACCTATGGTTGTGGTGATGGCGCGCACTCGGCGCTTGCCCGCCTGTCGAATGTTCATGTGCTGTCCAATCGTTGAGTTCCGATACAGACAAGTTTTCCCAGGTTTTCTTCCACGATTCTTAGCCGGCCGCTTCGTCCGGATATGGATGCTACCGCGCGGCGGGTATCCGCACTGCGACCACCGCTCCGGGACGGGTTGGGTCGGGGTCTTCGATGACCACCGTTCCTCCGTGACGCGCGGCGACGTCTGCCACGAGCGCCAGCCCCAGTCCATAGTGCCGGGTGGCACTCTGGTCCGTGTGATCGACCCGGGAGCTGGAGAAGCGCCCCAACATCGCATTAGCCGGGCCCCGAAATCCGGGGCCGTCGTCGGAAACCCTGATGATCGCGGTCGCTCGATCATGGCTGATCTCTACGACGACGGTTGACCGCGCGTGATCGAGCGCGTTCGAAACCAGGGCCGTGATGAGGCGCCGGATGGCGATGTTCGCCCCATTGATCGTCACCGGATCAGAGGCTCCGTCCCGACGGAGGATCAGACCCCGTTCTTCGGCCGCGCTTCTGAGCGACAACAGCGTCTGGTCGGTGACCGATCCGAGTTCGACGAGCGATCGCTCCGCGGTTTCGCGCGGATCTGCCGCGATCAGCAGGTCTTCGAGGATTTCGGTAAGCGTGCGGGCATCCTCGACGAGCTCATCCATGCCCCGGATCACGCTGCGGTCGGCTGAAGGACTTTCGGCCGAGGGCAGTTTGCGGCGCAGCATCTGAACCCGGGTACTGAGCAATGTCAACGGGGTTCGTAGTTCGTGACTTGCGTCAGCGACGAATCGACGCTGAAGGGCGAGCGCCTGCGCCATCGGTCGCATCGCCCTCGCAGCGAGCCACGCGCCGATGGCGGCGGCGGCCAGCGTGGAACCCGAGCCCGCGATCACCAACGCTGAGAGCAGCCGCTGAAGCTCCTCCCGCCGCTCATCCACTCCGGCGACCGCGACCGGAATCCCCGACTGATTCGCGCTGACCAATAAGAAGATCATGACGCCGAGGACCGCGACCAGTACGACGATCAATCCCGTTATCTGAGCGGCGAGCTTGATGACGGATCGTCGGAACTCCATCGCCTCTCGAGGGTTCACGGCATTCCCCCGAGGCGATAGCCGATGCCTCGCACTGTCTGTACGACATGGCGACCGAGTTTCTTCCGCAAGTAGTGAACGTAAGTGTCGACGACGCCAATGTCGTCGGCATCCGGGAACACGGTCGAAAGCAGGTCCTGGCGGGGAAAGACCTTCTTGGGCCACCGGGCGAGCCGCTCCAGAAGCGCTCCCTCCCGCGCCGAGAGCAGGACGGGCATCCCGCCCAGCATTGCCGTCCGAGACGAGACATCCAGGTCTCCGCCCGGGATAGGCAGCACCGGGGTGGTCGATGAGTTTCGTCGTCTTAGAGCCCGCAGACGCGCGAGCAACTCATCGACGTCGAAGGGTTTGGCGAGGTAGTCCTCCGCTCCGGCATCCAGTCCTTCCACGCGATCGGAGGGGTTGCCGAGCGCCGACAGGATGAGCGCCGGGGTCACGATGCCGTTCCTCCGGAGCCTTCCCAGGAGGTCGAGACCCTCGATGACGGGGAGCCCGCGGTCCAACAGCAGAACGTCAAACTTCTGGGTCAACCCCAGGTGAAGCGCGCTCTGGCCGTCGGACGCACGCGTCACGTCATAGCCCTCCTCAGCCAAGAGCTCGACGATCATTGCCGCGAGCTTGCGATCGTCTTCAACGATGAGAATTCGCGGTAGATCATTCATTCGCGAAGTATAGATCGCTCGCCCGGCTCCGTCGAAAGCCCGGGAGCGGCTCAGGCTATCCATAGTCGGCATGTCCTAGGGTCATGAACCATGACGGTTTCGAGCGCCCCTCCACCCCTTCTTCGCCGATTCGCCGCCGCTGTCGTCGCGGCCCTTGTCGTGGCGCTCATCGCGCTCGGCACGGTGTCGCTCCTGTTCTTCGGCGGAAACCCGGCGACTCTAGGCCAGTTGTTCGACTTCTTCGTCGGCTCGGCGCTGGTGGTATTTCTCTCCCTCGCCGTCTTCGCCCTTATCGGCATCTATCGCACGTGGATTTTCCGCCTCATCGGCGGCACGGTCGCGGGCGTCCTCGGCGCGCTCGTCGGCTCGGCGCTCACCCTGCTCGGCGGAGGGTCGCCCCTCAACGGGGCGGCGGTCGGGCAGCTGTTCGCGACCCTCGGTGGACCGAATCTGCCGTTCCTGCTCGCCACGATCGTCGGCACCGCGACCGCGGGCGCCGCAGTGTGGCGCGCCATCGTCGGCAGGAATGCGGATGCCTCGCTTCGCCGGATCGCAATCGTGCGGCCGCCCGCCGGTACCCTCGCCGACGGGATGCTGACGCACCTCGAGCGCGTTCCGGTGGACCTCGCGCTCGCCAACACCCAGTGGGACGAGTACGTCGCAACCCTCTCGAATGCCGGCTGGGACATCGTGGAGGTGCCCGTCGCCCCGGAACACCCCGACTCGGTGTTCATCGAAGACACGATGGTGCTCTTCGGCGATACGGCCGTGATCGGAAACCCCGGTGCGCCGTCGCGAGCGGGTGAGATCGTCGACGCGGAACGCGCGGCCGCCCGACTCGGGCTCACCCTGCGGCGTATCGACTCCCCGGGAACTCTCGATGGCGGCGATGTGTTGAAGGTGGATCGCCTCGTCTACGTCGGCCGGGGCGGTCGCACGAATGCCGAGGGCATCCGCCAATTGCGTTCTCTTATCACGCCTCTCGGCTACACGGTGGTCGCGGTACCGGTGACGAGGGCGCTTCACCTCAAGAGCGTGGTCACCGCCCTTCCCGATGGCACGGTGATCGGCTTTGCGCCCCTCGTCGACGATCCCTCCGTCTTCGGCCGATATCTCGCGGTGCCGGAGGCCGAGGGTGTGGCGGTCGTGGTGCTTGCAGATGACACGGTGCTGATGTCGTCGTCGGCACCGAAGTCGTCCGCGCTCATCGCAGACCTCGGCTACCGGGTGCTCACCGTCGACATCAGCGAGTTTGAGAAGCTGGAGGGCTGCGTCACCTGCCTGTCCGTGCGCGTGCGCTGAGCCCCGACCGGCGCGACCTCCGCGCTGCCGAGTGACACGTGCGCCCGAAGGTTCGGGCGCACGTGTCACAAGGCAGCGCGGAAGCAGCGCGGAAGCGGCGCGGAAGCGGCACGGGAGCGTGGGCGCTGACCCAACCGAATCGCGTCGGAATCACGTCGACACCTTGTGGTTCGGCTCCGAGCTGGCATATCCTGTAGGGCTGTCCGGTTCGCCCCCACGAGTGGCTCGAGCCGCGGCCAACCCTGGTGAAGACACAACTGTTCCGGAGGACACCATGACAATCGACTCTCTCGCAACTGCAGGCGCGAAGCGTGTTGCCGTCCTCCCGTTCGTCCCGACCACCGGGATCCGGTAGACACCGGGGCCGACGAGACACCTCGACCGGCCCCTGAATTGCCTCGTTCGGCATCCCGTCGCTCGCGCGGCGGTGTCAGCCGCCCGTACGCGTCCCCAGCCTTCGGCTCGAGCCGACAAACGTCAAGGAAAACCTGTGTCTGCAGAGAAAACCATCCGCCCCCCGACCACCCCGTCGAAACGACAGGGCACCTTTGCTTCCCTCGTGCGCATCTACCCCTGGGCGAAGCCGGCGATGCCGCGAATCTACCTCGGGATGGTCTCCGCTCTCATCGCCGCTCTGGTCGCGCTTCTCATCCCCCAGGTTCTGCGCGCCCTCGTCGACGGCCCGCTCAAGAACGGGGATTCCAGCCAGATCTGGTGGCCGGTGGCTGCCGTCCTCGGGCTCGGGGTGCTCGAGGCGGTGATGATCTGGTTCCGCCGGTGGTTCGTGCTACAGCCCGGCACCCACGTCGAGGCGGACCTGCGCAACTCGCTCTACGCGCAGCTCCAGGACCTGCCGGTCGCCTTCCACGATCGATGGGCGAGCGGTCAGTTGCTCTCCCGCGCGGTCAGCGACCTAAACCTCGTGCGCCGCTGGATCTCCTTCGGCATCGTGTTGCTCGTGGTGAACACGATGACGATCCTCATCGGGTTCGTCTTCCTGCTGTCGATCAGCTGGATACTCGGGGTTGTCTTCGTGGTCTGTTCGATTCCGCTCTGGATCTACGGCTACCTGTTCGAGCAGAAGTACTCGGTGGTGGCGCGACGCAGCCAGGACCAGGCCGGCGACCTCGCGACCACCGTCGAGGAATCGGTGCACGGCATCCGCGTGCTCAAGGCATTCGGTCGCGGCACGCACGCGCTCAAGAACTTCGCGTCGCAGGCCGAAGACCTGCGGGGAACCGAGATCGAGAAGGCGAAAGCGATCGCGGGCATCTGGCTGTGGCTGCTGATGGTGCCGGATGTCACGTTCGGGCTGTCCCTCCTCGGCGGCGTGTGGCTCGCCAGCGGCGGCCTGATCTCGGTCGGCCAGCTCGTGGCGTTCTTCGCGACAGCCACGGTGTTGCGCTTCCCGGTCGAGTCGATCGGCTTCCTGCTGTCGATGACCTTCGACACCCGCACCGCAGCCGATCGCTTCTTCGAGGTCATGGACGCGAAGAACTCGATCGTCGACCCGGAACATCCCCGGACGATCGCACATCCCGAAGGCAGGCTCGTCTTCGACGACGTGCACTTCCGCTACTCGGACTCTCCGAGCCAGTACGACGACCTTCTCGACGGCATCGACCTCGAACTCGAGCCGGGAGAGACGATGGCGGTCGTTGGCCTCACCGGATGCGGAAAGTCCACGCTGACCGCGCTGACCACGCGGCTGTACGACGTGACCGGCGGCGCGATCCGACTTGACGGGGTCGACATCCGCGACCTCAGCCGCCTCGACCTGCGCACGCACATCGCGATGGCATTCGAGGATGCGACGCTGTTCTCTGCGTCGGTGCGCGACAACGTGATGCTCGGCCGACCCGAGGGTTCGGATGCCGCCCTCGCCGAGGCGATCGACATCGCCCAGGCGGACTTCGTCTACGACCTCCCGAACGGGGTGGACACGAAGGTGGGCGAAGAGGGACTGAGCCTCTCCGGCGGACAGCGCCAACGGCTCGCCCTCGCCAGGGCGGTTGCGGCGCGACCCGACGTGCTGGTGTTGGACGATCCGCTATCTGCGCTCGACGTGGACACCGAGGCGCTGGTCGAAGCGGCCTTGCGTAGGGTGCTCACCTCGACCACCGCGCTGATTGTCGCGCACCGTCCGTCCACCGTCATGCTCGCCGATCGGGTGGCCCTGCTCGAACGCGGACGCATCACCGCCGTCGGTCGGCACAGTGAGTTGCTCGAGTCGAGCGATCACTACCGATTCGTGATCTCGAGTCTCGAAGACGAAGAGAAACGTGAAGCCCGGGAGGTCACCGCATGAGTGCCGTAAACATCGTCGGGGTCGAGGGCGAAGAGCGCAACGACTTCAGCTCGGCCGAGAGCCGCCAGATCCGCGACCGCTCGCTTCGCCTGCTGAACTCGCTGCTTCGCCCGCTCGTGGCGCGGGTCACCCTGACGATCGTGGTGGTCGTCGTCTCCACCGCCGCGCAGGTCGCCGGCCCGGCCCTCATCGCGTTCGGGATCGACACCGGGCTGCCCGCCCTCGTCAAGCACGACTGGGTGCCTCTCGGACTCGCGGTGGGCGCGTATCTCTTCACCGGTGTCATCGGAGCGTTCCTGATCGCCTGGTACACCGTTCTCACGGCACGAATCAGTCAGGCGATCCTGATCGACCTGCGCAAGCGGGTCTTTCTGCACACTCAGCGGCTGAGCCTCGAATTCCACGAGCGCTACACCTCGGGGCGCATCATCGCCCGTCAAACGAGCGATCTCGACGCCATTCGCGAACTTCTGGACTCGGGCATCAATCAGCTCATCCAGGGTGGCCTGTACATGGTCTTCATCGCCATCGCGCTGTTCTCCATCGACTGGATGAGCGGGGTCGTTCTCTTCGGCTCCCTCGTGCCGCTCGGTTTTCTCATCCGCTGGTTTCAGGTGCGATCGCAGAAGGCGTTCCGCGAGACCCGCACGGCATCGGCCAGGCTCATCGTTCAATTCGTGGAGACCATGACCGGCATCCGTGCGGTGAAGGCCTTCCGCAAAGAGCAGCGCAACCAGGCCGAGTTCGCTGGACTGGTCGAGGACTACCGACTCGCGAACCTGCGCACCATCAAACTCTTCGGCGTGCTCGACCCCGGCCTGGTGGTGATCGGCAACGTCGCGCTCGGAGTCGTGCTGCTCGTGGGAGGTTTGCGCGTCGCCGGGGGAGGTCTCGCGATCGGCGTGCTGCTCGCGGCGCTGCTCTACACCCGGTCGTTCTTCGCGCCCGCCCAGGAGATGGCGATGTTCTACAACTCGTATCAGTCGGCGACGGCGGCGCTCGAGAAGATCTCCGGCGTGCTCGAGGAGCAGCCGAGTGTGCCCGATCCCAGCCGTCCCGTCGACCTCTGGCAGGCGAAGGGCGAACTGAGGTTCGAGGAGGTCGAGTTCGCGTACCGGCAGGATCGGGTCATCCTGCCGAAGTTCGATCTGTCGATTCCGGCCGGGCAGACCATCGCCCTGGTCGGTTCCACCGGCGCCGGCAAGTCGACGCTCGCGAAACTCATTTCGCGGTTCTACGACCCATCGGATGGCGTTGTCTCTCTCGACGGCATCGATCTGCGGCGGCTGCACCCGAAGGATCTCCGGCGCGCCATCGTGATGGTGACGCAGGAGGCCTACCTGTTCTCCGGTTCGGTGAGCGACAATATCGCCCTCGGCAAGCCGGAGGCCACCGCCGACGAGATCGTCGCTGCGGCGAAGGCGGTCGGCGCGCACGAGTTCATCCGGTCGCTTCCGGATGGCTACGACACTGATGTGAACAAGCGCGGCGGTCGCGTCTCGGCCGGGCAGCGGCAGCTCATCTCCTTCGCGCGGGCGTTCCTCGCCGACCCGGTGGTGCTCATCCTTGACGAGGCGACGGCCTCCCTGGACATCCCGAGCGAGCGGCTCGTTCAGGAGGGGCTGCAGACCCTGCTCGCCGACCGTACCGCGATCATCATCGCCCACCGGTTGTCGACGGTGGCGATCGCCGACCGAGTGCTCGTGATGGAGCACGGCATCATCGTTGAGGATGGCGCGCCTCGCGATCTCATCGCGGGAACCGGCCGATTCGCGCAGCTGCACGCGGCCTGGCGCGAGTCACTGGTGTAGCGCGGTCCCCGGCGCGAGTGGGCGGGGCATCCCGTTGCGTACGACGACCCACGTTGTCATGACCGCGACACGTCGCCGATTCGGCATCGCTCACCGCCGGCACCCCGATCCCGATCCCGATCCCGATCCCGATCCCGATCCCGATCCCGATCCCGATCCCGATCCCGATCCCGACGCCCATGCTCGGCCTTGTCTCGAGCGCCTACCGCAGCATCGCGCTCGAATCCCATTTCGCACTCACGCTGGTAACGGGTGGTCGCGCTCGAATCGGTGAGATGCTGTATGCCTGGGACAGCACCGTCATTCCCGTCCGGGCGGCGGAAGCGGTGCTGTTCGACCCGAAGGGGACCAGACGAGATGGGTGGGACGGTGGGGCAGATGGATGGGTCGGTGTTACGCAGTCCGCTCGCGACCTGGCTCGCCACGGCCGCCCGGGGGTACGCATGACGGTCGGCGCGCGGCACGTCTGTGCCCTGGATCTGTTCTCGATCGGCATCGGGCCGTCGAGTTCGCACACCGTCGGTCCGATGCGTGCGGCGACCGCCTTCGCGCGGGAGCTCGAGGGGGCTGGCCTGCTGACCGCGACGGCCGGCCTGCGGATCACCCTGTACGGGTCGATCGCGGCAACCGGTGTCGGCCACGGCACCCTCGGCGCGATCGCCGCCGGGCTGATCGGCGAGGACCCGGCGACCTGCGATCCCGGCCGTGTCGCAACGGCCTGGCAGGAGGCGCTCGCGGCCGGTTCGATCACCCTGATCGGCACTTCGACGGTGACTATCACCGCGGAAGACATGCGCTTCGAGCCGTTCACGCGCCTGCCGGCACACCCGAACGCGATGCGGTTCGAAGCCGTCTCGGCAGCGGGCGAGACGCTGCTCGACGCGCTCTACTACTCCGTCGGCGGCGGGTTCATCGAGCGAGCCGACGCGGAACCGAAGGGCGACGCTCCGCCGGGTCCGTACCCCTATCGCACCGCGGTCGAACTGCTCGCCTACTGCGCAGAGACGGGTCTCGACATCGCCGGAATCGCCCTGGCCAACGAGACCGCCCATGCCACCGTCGAGCAGGTGAATGCCCGACTTGATGCCGTCTGGCTGGCCATGCGCGAGTGTGTCGAGGCGGGGATGGTGACGGGCGGTGTACTCCCTGGCTGGCTCAAAGTGCCGCGCCGCGCCGCTGCGATCGCATCACACCTGACCGGCCGCGAAGCATCCGGAGACTCCGACACGACCGCCGAGTGGCTGCAGTGTTACGCGATCGCGGTCAACGAGCAGAACGCCGCCGGCGCGCGGGTGGTGACCGCACCGACCAACGGAGCCGCCGGCATCATCCCCGCGGTCGGCTACTACGCGATGATGTTCCGATCGATGACGTCGCCGGCGGCGTGGCGCCGCTATCTGCTCACCGCCGGGGCGATCGGGGCGCTCTGCAAGATGAACGCCTCGATCTCGGGAGCCGAGGCCGGATGCCAGGGTGAGGTGGGGTCCGCCTGTTCGATGGCCGCCTCCGGGCTGACAGCCATCCTCGGCGGCACTCCGGAGCAGGTCGAGAATGCCGCGGAGGTCGCGATGGAACACCACCTCGGCCTCACCTGCGACCCGATCGGCGGCTTCGTGCAGGTGCCGTGCATCGAGCGGAACGCCATCGCCTCTGGCACGGCGGTCTCGGCCGCCCGGCTCGCGATGATGGGCGACGGCACCCACGTGGTCTCCCTCGACACCGTCATCGAGACGATGCGGCAGACCGGGCGCGACATGAGCACGAACTACAAGGAGACCTCACGAGCCGGTCTCGCGGTGAACATCGTCGAGTGCTGAGACGGGCCTCCCCCGGGACGGCCGCCGCGATTCGCGGCATTCGCGCTCCGGCCTGCGGCGCCTACGGCACCCAGCGGGCGACGGCGAGGTTGACCCGGAAGGTGCCGGATGCCGACCAGGTGAGCGGCGTCCCCTCCGCCCGAAAGTGTTCGAGCGCCCGCGACTCGTGGTCGATCGCGGGGTGACCACTTGCACGGATGACCCGCCACCACGGCAGGTCCGCACCGTAGTAGGCCATCGTCTGGCCGACCGCCCGTGCCGCTCGTGATCCGATGGCCGCGGCGACATCGCCATAGGTCATCACGTGCCCGGGGGGAATGGACTCGACCACCGCGAGAGCGCGGGAAACGAAGTCGTCAGCTGGGGCCGGCCACACTAGAGCGGCAACTCGCCGATCTTCTCCCCGTACTGGGTCTCGCCCACGACGGTGAATCCGGTGTGCAAAAAGAACTGCTCCGGTCCCTCTTCGCCCTCTTCCCAGATGGCGGTGATGCGTTCGAACCCGCGCTGGCGCGCTTCATTGGCGAGTGCCCAGACCGCGAATCTCCCGACTCCCATTCCCTGGGCGTCCGCCGCCACGGTCACGCGCCAGATGCAACTGCGGAATTCCTCCTGTGTCGCCTCCGGGTCGAAATTGCCCCGGATGAAGCCCACGACGGTATCCCCGTCGAGTACGACCCTCGGCCAGGAGGTCACCGGGCTGAGGTAGGCGTCCGCGATCGCGTACGACGGCGGTGTCACGAACTGTTCCTGGCCGCGTCGCAGCGTGAGACCGTTGGCGGCGACGATCGTTTTCGCCGACAACTCTTCCAGTCGCAGTTCTGCCATGAGCACAGGCTAACCCCCGGCACCGACCGTCGGGTAGCCGAAGACACCGCAAGTCGAATAAGTATCTTGATATCGAGATACTTCTCGAAGCGGGTAAGCTTGCCAGCGGTGTGCAGAATGCCCCGTCGGGTGAGGAGAATCGGTTGTCCCAGACCACAGTTGACAGGATCAAAGTAGCAGGAACCGTCGTCGAACTCGACGGCGACGAGATGACTCGAATCATCTGGCAGAAGATCAAAGACACCCTGATCATCCCCTACCTCGACATCAACCTCGAGTACTACGACCTCGGGATCGAGCACCGGGATGCAACGGACGACCAGGTCACCATCGACGCGGCCCATGCGATCCAGAAGCACGGCGTCGGCGTGAAGTGCGCGACGATCACGCCGGATGAGGCACGGGTCGAGGAGTTCGGCCTGAAGAAGATGTGGAAGTCGCCGAACGGCACGATCCGCAACATCCTCGGTGGAGTCATCTTCCGTGAGCCGATCATCATCTCGAACATCCCGCGTCTCGTTCCCGGCTGGAACAAGCCGATCATCATCGGTCGCCACGCCTTCGGCGATCAGTACCGGGCCACCGACTTCCGCTTCGCCGGTAAGGGGAGGCTCACGGTGAGCTTCACGCCAGATGACGGATCCGAGCCCCAGGAATTCGAGGTCTACCACTCCCCGGGTGACGGTGTCGCCCAGGTGCAGTACAACCTCGACGAGTCGATCCGCGACTTCGCGCGCGCCTCGCTCAACTACGGCCTTACCCGCAACTACCCGGTCTATCTCTCCACGAAGAACACCATCCTCAAGGCCTACGACGGTCGCTTCAAGGACATCTTCGAGGAGGTCTTCGAGGCCGAGTTCGCGGACCGGTTCGCGGCGGCCGGACTCACCTACGAGCACCGCCTGATCGATGACATGGTGGCATCCGCCATGAAGTGGGAGGGCGGCTACGTCTGGGCCTGCAAGAACTACGACGGAGACGTGCAGTCCGACACCGTGGCCCAGGGCTTCGGCTCGCTCGGGCTCATGACCTCGGTGCTCTCGGTGCCCGACGGCTCCGTCGTGGAGGCCGAGGCCGCCCACGGCACGGTCACCCGGCACTACCGCATGCACCAGCAGGGCAAGCCCACCTCGACCAACCCGATCGCCTCGATCTACGCCTGGACTCGAGGTCTCGCGCATCGCGCAACGCTGGACGACAACCCGACACTCGCCCAGTTCGCCCAGACGCTCGAGGATGTCGTGATCACCTCGGTCGAGGCCGGCCACATGACGAAAGACCTCGCGCTTCTCGTCGGACCGGACCAGAAGTGGGAGACCACCGAGGAGTTCCTCGACACCCTGGACAAGAATCTGGCGGCACGTCTGGCCTGAGCGGCTCGACCGCACCCGAAGAGCGCCTTCCCCCGACGGGGCGGGCGCTCTTTCGTTCCGGCCGGTGACACGGTGGCTCGGTAGACGAGCCCGCTGAAGCGATTCGTCGTGGACTTCTCAGCCGACACGCGGACGACCGCTACCGGCGCACGCCCGCGGCCCAGACATCGGTGACCCGCCACCGGCGGTCGAGCAGCACGGCGTCCGCGGCGAAGCCGGGGGCGAGGTAGCCGAGGCGGTGGCCGTAGCCGACGGCCTTTGCTGGCGTGGCGGTGAGAGCTGCTACGGCATCCGCTGGGTCGACTCCGGCCGTCTCGATCGCGAAACGCAGTGCTGCGTCCTGGGTGAGGGTTGACCCCGCGATCGTCGAGGTGCCCGAGAGCACGGCAAGCCCGTCGCGCACCGTCACGTTGAGGGAGCCGAGGCGATAGTCGCCGTCGTCGGCGGCAGCGGCGGCCATCGAGTCGGTGACGAGGGCGACGCGCCCGGGCGCCGAGCGGAACACCATGGCCGCGACATCCGGGTGCACATGGACCCCGTCGAGGATCAACTCGATGGTCACCCGGTCGTCTTCGAGCGCGGCGACCACCGGCCCCGGGGCACGGTGGTGGATGCCCGGCATGGCATTGAAGACGTGGGTGAGCAGGCGCGCTCCGCGATCGAATGCCTGGCGGGTGAGGTCGAAGTCGGCCTGGGTGTGGCCGACGGCCACGCTCACACCGGCCTCCACCAGCACGTCGATGGCCTCGAGGGCTCCCTCACGCTCCGGCGCGATCGTGATCTGACGCAGAGTGCCGTGGGCCGCTCCCAGCAGTACCTCGACCGCCCGGGGCAGCGGGTCGAGAAGAAACTGCGGATTGTGCGCCCCGCGGCGATCGGAAGACAGGAAGGGCCCCTCGAGGTGGGAACCGAGCACGAGTGGGTCGGCCGCCGCGAGCGAGGCGATCACGCCGAGGCTCTCGCGCAATCGGGCGACCGGGTTCGCCACGAGACTGATCACCGACCGGGTGGTGCCGTGTGCGCGATGGGCGTCGAGGGCCGCCGAGATCTCCTCCGCGCCATCGTCGAAGGAGTGCCCGCCGCCGCCATGACCGTGCAGGTCGATGAACCCGGGCACGAACCAGCTGCCGGCCACGTCGATGTGCTCATCGGCGGGGGGACGCCGCTTGCCCGAGCCGGTCGCCTCGATGGTGTCGCCGCCCACGATCATCCAGAAATCGTCCACCTGTCCGTGGCCGTCCAGCTTGCGTGCGCCATGAAAGAGGATGCTCACCGTTCGGCCCCCCGGTCGAGTTCGGCTCGACCCGCGATCACGCCGGTCACGGTGGCGATGATGCCGAAGATGATGCCGACGACGGGGTATCCCAGCATGAACCAGACCGCGACCGCGGCCCCCATCACAAAGATTTCGACGAGGGTCCGCCCGACGATGTCGAGCGGAATCCGGGCCTTGGGCGAGCGGAACAGGCCCCAAACCGTGGCGGCGAACAGCGGCGCGCCGACCATGAACAGCACCCCGGGCCAGGGGAAGGGCCAGGCAAGGTAGCCCCAGAAAGCGAACGAAAACAGGGCGAAGACCTCGCACGCGAGGCGCAGCACTCCGTTCGCGCCGATGGGAGGGGAGGGTCGTGCTGCCGTGGTCACCTCACCACAGTACTGATTCGTTGACAGTGCGGGGGGATGCCGCTACCTTGTCGTCACCGACTGAACAGGTCCGAACAGGTGCGGCTCTCGGCCCGGTGAAACTTCGCAGTTTCAGATCCGAGCAGCTCCACTTCCGAGTGGTTTCCCATCCGAGGAGCGATGCCGTGAGCGCGATCAACACCCCCACCGGCCGAGAGTCCCGCGGCATCGAACTGAACGGCATCAACACGATCCGGGAGTCCGAACGCAAGGGGCGCGCGTCGAGCCTGTTCTGGCCGTGGTTCGCGGCGAACGTCTCGGTGCTCGGCATCGGCTACGGCGCATTCGTTCTCGGCTTCGGCATCTCCTTCTGGCAGGCCACCCTTGTCGGGGTGATCGGCATCGTCATCTCGTTCCTGCTCTGCGGCATCATCGCTCTCGCCGGCAAGCGCGGCTCGGCCCCGACGATGGTGCTCAGCCGGGCGACCTTCGGCGTGCGCGGAAACCGCGTGCCGGCAGTTCTCTCGTGGTTGCTCACCGTGGGATGGGAGACCGCCTTGGCCGCCCTCGCGGTGCTCGCGACCTCCACGGTCTTCACCGAGCTCGGCTGGAACGCAGGGATTCTCACGAAGCTCGTCGCCCTCATCGTGGTTGCCGCCCTCATCGTCGGTGCGGGCATCGCGGGCTTCGACCTCATCATGAAGCTCCAGGTCTGGATCACGATGATCACCGGGGTGCTCACCCTCGTCTACATCCTGCTCGCGCTGCCGCACATCGATCTGGCCGCCGTCGCGGCGCTTCCCGCCGGCAACCCGCAGGCGGTCATCGGCGCTCTCGTGCTTGTTCTCACCGGCTTCGGACTCGGCTGGGTCAATGCCGCCGCGGACTACTCCCGCTACCTCCCGCGGAGCGCGAAGAGCGCCTCCGTCGTGGGATGGACCGCCTTCGGCGCATCGGTCGCGCCGATCGTGCTGCTCGTATTCGGACTCCTCCTCGCCGGGTCGTCCAAGAAGCTGAGCGCTGCGATCGGGGCCGACCCGATCGGGGCTCTCACCACCATCCTGCCGCTGTGGTTCCTCATCCCCTTCGCTCTCGTGGCGGTCCTGGGTCTCGTGGGCGGGGCGGTGCTCGACATCTACTCCTCCGGGCTTGCCCTCCTGAGTGCCGGCATCCGGATTCCGCGCTATGCCGCCGCCGGAATCGACGGCGTGGTCATGATCGTCGGGGCGGCAATCGTGGTCTTCTTCGCCACCAGCTTCATCGGGCCGTTCCAGGCCTTCCTCGTGACGCTGGGTGCGCCCATCGCGGCGTGGTGCGGCATCATGGTGGCCGACGTGATCCTGCGGCACGCCGACTACGCCGAGACCGACCTCTACTCGCCCGCGGGCCGCTACGGAGACATCCGCTGGCTGCCGATCGGGCTCATCGCCCTCGGTACGCTCCTCGGCTGGGGACTCGTCACCAACACCTTCGGGGTGCCGTCGTGGCTCAATTGGCAGGGCTACCTGCTCGAGCCCTTCGGTCTCGGGGGACGGGGCGGGCCGTGGGCCTACGCCAATCTCGGCGTGCTCGTCTCACTACTCGTCGGTTTCGGAGGGATCATGCTGTTCGGCCGTCGGGCCATCCGTCGCCAGGAGGCGTTGCCTCTCGAAGAGCGCGACACCGAAGCGAGCGGAACCGTCCGGCGATGACCGAACCCTGGCTCGTCGTGATCGACATGCAGGTTGTGTTCGGCGATCCGCGGAGCGCCTGGTTTACGCCCGGCTATTCGAGCGTCGAGCCGACCGTGGCGCGACTGGTTGAGCACTTCGGCGAGCGGGTCGTGCGCACCCGCTTCATCGCCCCGGAGCGGCCGACCGGGGCCTGGATCCCCTACTACGAGTTGTGGCCGTTCGCCCTCGTTCATCACACCGATCCGCTCTACGATCTGATGCCCGGGTTTGCGGCTACCGGCCATCCGGTGATCTCCCGAACGACCTTCGGCAAGTGGGGCGACGAACTATCGTCGATCGTCGGGCCGGATGCGCCCGTGGTGCTCGCGGGCGTCTCGACCGACTGCTGCGTGCTGTCGACCGCTCTCGCGGCGGCGGACGCCGGGGTGCGGGTGATGGTGCTGGCGGATGCCTGCGCCGGTCTCAGCGAGGCGGACCACCGGCGCGCTCTCGAGGCGATGGCTCTCTACGCGCCACTGATCGAGATCTCCGCCTCCGCCGCATTCCTCGCCCCGTGACGGTTTCGCGCGGCGCCCGGGTGGCCAACGGTCGCCGACTCCCCGGCGAAACGACTCGTGCACAGCGTTTCTCGGTGAGCCGCGACACCGTGAGCGCGGCGCCGGCCGAGATCGCGAGTCGCTGCGGCGTGATCGCCGGACATCCCGCCGGAGGTGCTGTCCCGTGTGGCCGGTGGTGCCGACTGGCTCGAGCGGCAATCTGCGGCAGGCGCGGGCGCCACGCGGCCGAAAGGTGGCGGTCGAGGCGGCTGCGGTGCTTCGCGGGACGTGGCGCGTGGTGACGGGGCACGGCGGCGGCTCCGACCGCCGCGGAGGTAGATCGTCTTCTCGCCTCGGGTTCTGCGGCCGGCTAGGGCTGAATGCGCTCAAGCGCCCAGGATCCGCCTTCGGTCGTGAACACCAACCGGTCGTGGAGCCGCGAGCTCCGTCCCTGCCAGAACTCGATGCGGCTCGGGACCACACGGTAGCCGCCCCAGTGCTCCGGCCGCGGCACAACCGAGCCGGGCGGGTACTGCCGCTCGAGGGCCCGCATCCGATCCTCGAGTGTCGCGCGGGACGCCACCGGTTCGGACTGAGCGCTGGCCAGCGCCGCCAGTTGGGAGCCGTGCGGTCGCGCGGCGAAGTAGGCGTCGGAGGTGACCGAATCCGTGCGGGCGGCGATTCCGTGCACGATCACCTGCCGCTTCAGGGAGTACCAGGGAAAGAGCAGGGAGACGGCGGGGTGGACGGCGAGGGCCCGCCCCTTGGACGAGCGGTAGTTGGAGACGAACTCGAAAGTGCCGCCCTCCCGGCCCTTCAGCAGCACCGTGCGACTGCTCGGCGTGCCGTCCGCATCGACGGTGCTCAGGACCATCGCGTTCGGCTCGAAGATGTCGGCGTCTTCGGCGGCGGCGAGCCAGAGCGCGAACTGGGCGATCGGGTCGCGATTCACCTCGGACTCGGAGAGCGCGGTCGATCCGTAGTCGGTGTGCCGGTCGAGTGAACTCATGAGCCGATCTTAGGCATCCCGCCCGGCGAGCTGCCGGGAGAGGATCACCCCCTCGCCCTGCGCACCGACTTCGCGTGGTCGGGGACGAACCGCTGGTGTTCGCGCGGCGGTCGTTCGTAGTCGTCGGCCTCCGGGCGTTCGGGGATCTCGACGTCTTCCGGCTCGACATGCTCGTAGGGGATCATCGACAGGAGGTGACTGATCGTGTTCAGCCTCGACGAGCGCTTGTCGTCGCTCTCGATGGTCCACCAGGGGGCCTCGTCGATGTCGGTGTGGACGAACATCTCGTCCTTGGCTCGGGAGTAGTCCTCCCACCGGGTGATCGAGAGCAAATCGGTTTCCGAGAGCTTCCAGCGGCGCATCGGATCTTCGAGCCGCGAGCGGAATCGCGCCTCCTGCTCCGTGTCGGAGACCGAGAACCAGTATTTGATCAGGATGATGCCGTCTTCGACGAGCATCCGCTCGAATACCGGGGTCTGAGCCAGAAAACGCTCGTGCTCTTCGATGGTGCAGTATTCCAACACTCTCTCGACGCCGGCCCGGTTGTACCAGGAGCGGTCCATCAGCACGATCTCGCCACGGGTCGGCAGCCGTTCGATGTACCGCTGGTAGTACCACTGCCCGCGCTCGCGCTCGCTCGGTGCCGGAAGGGCCACCACCCGTGCCGTGCGCGGATTCAGATACTGTGCGATGCGCTTGATCGCACCACCCTTGCCCGCGGCATCCCGACCCTCGAAGATCACCACCACGCGCGCGCCGGTGGCCGTGATCCACTGCTGCATCCGCACGAGTTCGACCTGCAGTCGCTCGAGCTCGGTCTCGTAGAGGGACTTCGCCAGACGCTTTCCCGCCTTCTTTTTGCCCGACATCTCGTGTCTCGTCTCGTTTCGGTGGTGCTGGATAAATCGGCCGGTGGCTACTTGAAGATGATGGTGCGGGCGCCGTCGCGCAACACACGGTTCTCGGCGAACCACCTCACCGCTTGGGTGAGAGTGCGGGATTCCTCGTCCTGTCCGATCGAGCGGAGTTCTTGCGGGGTTCGGGAGTGGTCAACCCGCACCACGTTCTGTTCGATGATCGGCCCCTCGTCGAGATCGCTCGTCACGAAGTGCGCGGTCGCTCCGATGAGCTTGACCCCGCGGGCATGGGCCTGGCGATAGGGATTGGCTCCGGAGAAGCCCGGCAGGAAAGAGTGGTGGATGTTAATGATCCGCCCCTCCAGTTTCTGGCACAGTTCCGGAGACAGGATCTGCATGTACCGTGCAAGCACGACGAGCTCGATGTCGAACTGCTCGACAGCGTCGAGTAGACGGTCCTCGAAGGCGAGCTTCTGGCCCGCGGACACGACAGGGTGAGACTCGAAGGGAACGCCGTAAAATCCCGCGAGTCCCGCGAGGTCGGGGTGATTGCTCAACACGAGGGGAAGGTCGATCGGCACCTGTCCGGCGCGTTCGCGGAAGAGCAGGTCGTTGAGGCAGTGTGCCGCGGTTGAGACGAGCACGAGCGTGCGCAGGGGGCGGCCGACGACATCCAGTTCCCAGGTCATTCCGTATCTCGAGGTCACCGGTGCGATTGCCGCCACGAGGGCGGCGCGGGAGACCGGGGACTCGAGTTGCAGTCGCATGAAGAAGGTTCCGGTGTCGGCGCTCGAAAACTGCTGCGACTCGGTGATATTACCGGTCGCGGTCACGATCGCACCGCTGATCGCGTGGACGATGCCTGGACGATCGGGGCAGACCAGGGTGAGCACCCAATGCGTTGGCGCTCCCTGCGGGGTCGGATCGATGGTCACGACTCAAGAATATTGGTATTGCGCCCGGCGCCATCCGGTGACAGGCAGATTCGCTCCGACCGGTGTCGGACGGGTTCAGCGCAATCCGCGGACGGTATTCTGGTCGGGATGGCGCATGGCCCGCGTCATCCCGCGGACGGCGTGTCGATCCACCCCATCTCGAACGGATTCACGGTCGCATGACCGCGCCACGAACCACCATCCCCTTCCCCTATTTCGCCCTCGTGACGGTCGCGGTCGCGATCTT
>JANMBI010000209.1:0-4928 GCA_031360325.1 Frigoribacterium sp.
GCGCCCGCGCCCCGCCCGTCCCCCCTCGCCCCCGCCACCCCGCGCCCCCGGCGCACCCCCCGCCCCCGTCGCACCCCTCGCCCCCGTCCCACCCCCCGCCCCCGCCGCCCCCGCCCTTCGCCCCCGCCGCCCCGTCACCGTGCCAGGCGCCCTTTCGTCAGCCATGCGGCCGAACAAAGGGCCGCATGGCTGATGAATCGCGGCGCCGTGGGCGGGGATGGCGTGGTCGGCGGCGCGGGCGGCGGCGCGGGCAGGCGGGCATGAGCGCCAGCGTGAGCGGATCGTCGAGCGGGGCTGGCCGACCGTGCATCCGCGTGACCACACCGCTCAGCGACCGCGCACCGCGCCGGTTTAGGATTGCCGGGTGCCAGCAATCAACTTGGGTATGCCCCTCGCTCCGCCCGTCTTGGCCCCTCGTCGTAAGACCCGCCAGATCTCCGTCGGCAAGGTCAAGGTCGGCGGGGATGCCCAGGTCAGCGTGCAGTCCATGACCACGACCCAGACCACCAACATCAATGCCACGCTCCAGCAGATCGCCGAACTCACCGCCACCGGATGCGATATTGTGCGCGTCGCCGTCCCGCACCAGGACGACGCGGACGTGCTCCACATCATCGCCGGCAAGAGCCAGATTCCGGTGATCGCGGACATCCACTTTCAGCCGCGCTACGTCTTCACGGCCATCGATGCCGGCGTCGGCGCCGTGCGGGTGAACCCGGGCAACATCCGCAAGTTCGACGATCAGGTCGGCAAGATCGCCGCCGCGGCGAAGGCCGCGGGGGTCTCCATCCGGATCGGGGTGAATGCCGGGTCCCTCGAGCCGACGATTCTGCAGAAATACGGCAAGGCGACCCCGGAGGCGCTGGTCGAGAGTGCGGTCTGGGAGGCGAGTCTGTTCGAGGAGCACGACTTCCACGACTTCAAGATCTCGGTGAAACACAACGACCCGGTGGTCATGGTTAAGGCCTACCGCCTGCTCGCCGAGCGCGGCGACTGGCCGCTCCACCTGGGTGTGACGGAGGCCGGGCCGGAGTTTCAGGGCACCATCAAGTCCGCGACCGCATTCGGCATCCTGCTCGGCGAAGGGATCGGGGACACGATTCGCGTCTCGCTGTCGGCTCCTCCGGTCACCGAGATCAAGGTGGGCCTGCAGATTCTGCAGTCCCTCAACCTGCGTGAACGCAAACTCGAGATCGTCTCCTGTCCGAGTTGCGGGCGGGCCCAGGTGGACGTCTACCAACTCGCCAACGATGTCACCGCCGGTCTCGAGAAGATGACGGTGCCCCTTCGGGTCGCCGTCATGGGCTGCGTCGTCAACGGGCCGGGGGAGGCCCGCGAGGCCGACCTGGGAGTCGCGAGCGGCAACGGCCGCGGTCAGATCTTCGTCAAGGGCGAGGTCATCAAGACCGTGCCGGAGTCGGAGATCGTGGCCACCCTCATCGAGGAGGCAAACCGCCTGGCTGCCGAGATGCCGCCGGGGGCCGTCGGGTCTCCCGAGGTCGTCACCGCCTGAGCTTCGGGCTTGGTTGCCGTGGATCCCGTTCGGGTCGGGGTCCACCGGCACAAAGTACATCCGTACCGGCCGTCGTTTGGGATTGCTCGTGCGGCGAAAGCGTCGGCCGCTCGGAATCGGTGACCGGCGCGGCGGCTAAAGTATCCAAGTGCCCACACGACTCTCCCAGCTGTTTGTCCGAACCCTTCGCGAAGATCCCTCCGATGCGGAGGTGACGAGTCACCGCCTGCTCGTGCGTGCCGGATACATCCGCCGCCAGGCCGCCGGGATCTTCGCGTGGCTGCCGCTGGGGCTGCGGGTGCGCCGCAAGATCGAGCGGATCATCCGCGAAGAGATGGATGCCATCGGCGCACAAGAGGTGCACTTCCCGGCCCTCATGCCCCGGGAGCCTTACGAGGTCAGCGGGCGATGGGGGGAGTACGGCGATCTGCTCTTCCGGTTGCAGGACCGCAAGGGGGCCGACTACCTGCTCGCCCCGACGCACGAGGAGGTCTTCACCCTTCTGGTGAAGGACCTGTATTCCTCGTACAAAGACCTGCCGCTGTCGATCTACCAGATCCAGGACAAGTACCGCGACGAGGCACGGCCCCGCGCCGGCCTGCTGCGCGGCCGCGAGTTCACCATGAAGGACGCGTATTCCTTCGACTACACGGACGCCGGACTCGACGAGTCGTACCAGAAGCAGCGTGACGCCTACGAGCGCATCTTCGCGCGCCTCGGTCTCGACTACGTGATCGTGCAGGCGGATGCCGGAGCGATGGGCGGATCCCGCAGTGAGGAATTCCTGCACCCCACCCTTGTGGGCGAGGACACCTTCGTGCGTTCCACCGGCGGGTATGCGGCGAACGTCGAAGCGTTCTCGACCGTCGCCCCGGAACCGCGCTCCTTCGAGAAGCTCACCCCCGCAGAGGTGCTCGACACCCCGGACACTCCGACTATTCAGACGCTCGTGGATCTCTCGAACGCGAAGCATCCCCGCCCGGACGGCCGGCCCTGGACCGCGGCCGATACCCTCAAGAACATCGTGCTCGCGCTTACCGCGCTCGACGGCACCCGCGAACTCGTCGTGGTCGGCCTGCCCGGCGACCGAGAGGTCGACGTCAAGCGCGCGGAGGTCGCGTTCGCACCGGCGACGGTCGAAGCGGCGAACGAGGCCGACTTCGCGCTTCATCCGGCCCTGGTCAAGGGCTACATCGGACCGTGGACCGCAGATGGACCCGTGCTCGGCGACGGCTCCGCCACAGGCATCCGCTTTCTCCTCGATCCACGAGTCTCGACCGGCACCGGCTGGATCACCGGGGCGAACGAACACGGCCGTCACGTCTTCGGACTGGTTGCCGGCCGCGACTTCGCCGCCGACGGCACGGTCGAGGTCGCCGAGGTGCTCGCGGGCGATCCGGCTCCGGATGGTTCGGGGCCAGTGGAGCTCGCACGCGGCATGGAGATCGGGCACGTGTTCCAGCTCGGGCGCAAGTACGCGGAGGCTCTCGGCCTCAAGGTTCTCGACCCGAACGGCAAGCTCGTGACGGTGACTATGGGGTCGTATGGCATCGGCGTCACACGCATCCTCGCCGTCATCGCGGAGGCGAACAACGACGGTCGAGGTCTCATCTGGCCGCGCAATGTCGCGCCGTTCGACCTCCACGTCGTGGCGGCCACCAAAGAGGTCGAGGTGCTGGACGCTGCCATTGCCCTTGCCGAGGACTTCGAGAATCGTGGCTACGACGTGCTGGTGGACGAGCGCCCCAAGGTCTCGCCGGGGGTCAAGTTCGGCGATGCCGAGCTCATCGGCGTGCCGCTCATCGTGATCGTCGGCAAGGGATTCGCCGAGGGAATGGTCGAGCTGTGGGATCGCCGCACTGGCGTAAAGACCCCCGTGGCCCTCGCCGATGTCGTTGAGGCGGTCGCCGCCCTCGACTGAGGTCTGGCCGATCGGGGCCAGACCGCCTCGGAGCGCGGCGAGCCGGGGCGCGGATCGCGGCACAGTGTCGCTTCGGCGCGGGATTCGCGACAGTTCGCGCCGTTCGCGCGGGTCGACGAGGGTGGGGTGCCGGTGGCGGTCCGCGTACCCGGGCGACCGGGAGGATGCCGGGCCGGCGCACGGCGCACCCTGCTAACTTAGAGACAGACTTCGTGCGCGCGACTGCGGCCAACGAAACGACAATCGAAAATAGTGGAGGCCCTCAGTGGACATCGACCTGAGCGTGCTGCGCCTCATGGAGCGCGAACGCGAGATCCCCTTTGACGAACTCGTGGTGATCATCGAGCAAGCCATCCTCACGGCCTACCTCAAGCACACCGAACTGCCGGAGACCAGGGACGGCAACCCGCACGCGCGGGTGAACCTCGACCGCAAGACGGGCCATGTGAGCATCTTCGTTCCGGAGCTCAACGACGACGGCGAGGTCATCGGCGAAGCGGAGGATGTGCCGGAGGACTTCGGTCGTATCGGCGCCTTCGCGGCCAAACAGGTGATCAACCAACGGCTCCGAGACATCGGTGACGACAAGGTGCTCGGCGAGTTCAAGGCGCGCGAGGGGGACATCATTGCCGGCGTCATCCAACAGGGTCCCAATCCGCGGATGATCCATGTCGACCTCGGGACCATCGAGGCGATCCTGCCTCCCGAGGAGCAGGTGCCCGGTGAGGTGTACGCGCACGGAACCCGTATCCGCGTCTACGTCACCAGCGTGAGCCGAGGACTCAAGGGTCCGCAGATCACGGTGTCGCGAACGCATCCCTCCCTCGTTCGTAAACTGTTCGCGCTCGAGGTGCCGGAGATCGCGAGCGGTGTTGTGGAAATCGTTTCGCTTGCCCGGGAGGCTGGACACCGCACCAAGATCGCGGTGAAAGCCAATGAGCCGGGCGTCAACGCCAAGGGGGCGTGCATCGGTGAACTCGGCCAACGTGTGCGCGCCGTCACCGCGGAGCTCAACAACGAGAAGATCGACATCGTGGACTACAACGAAGATCTCGCGACCTTCGTCGGCAATGCGCTTTCGCCGGCGAAGGTGACCTCGTCCTACGTGATCGACGCGTCCACGAAGGCCGTGCGGGCCCTCGTGCCGGACTATCAGCTCTCGCTCGCCATCGGCAAGGAGGGTCAGAATGCCCGGCTCGCGGCCAAGCTCACCGGCGCGCGCATCGACATCCAGCCCGACTCGATCCTCGACCAGGACTGAGGCAGGTCGCTACTCCGACGGCGGATGCCGCGGCCCGGCTTTCCGGGCCGCTGCGGTCATTCGGGGCGGGCGCGCCGGCCCGCATTGTCCGCACACGCCCGGTGAGGCATCCGCTCGAACGGCTCGCGGAATGTCCCGCCTCGGCACGCCGTTGCAGAAGGGGATAAGATGGCTCCTGTTAGAACCTGCCTTGGCTGCCGCGAACGTGCCGACAGATCCCTCCTCGTGAGGGT
>JANMBI010000221.1:0-4378 GCA_031360325.1 Frigoribacterium sp.
GTTTTGCCCCTGTCCCACCGTCATCCCCGAGCGAGCTCGTGTCCAGACCCCTCACACTCCGCACGCGACTTGTAAGGGGTCAGGACATAAAGGGATGACGGTGGGACAGGGGCAAAACAAAGAACAAAAGAAGAAAAGGGAGAAGAAGAACGTACTAGGTCATACCCGGCTGGCTGGTGGGCGACGGATGGAAGGAGTTGGCGGATGTCGGCACAGTTGACGAGGCGGGACGAGGCGATGCTGGACTGGTTGGGTATCGTTCGCGTGGCCGACGTTCATGCGATCCAATACGCACTGGCCGGGTTCGCCGGAACGTCGGTGCCGGTGACCATGCGACGGGCACAGCAGTGGATTCTGCGGATGCTCGGCACCGGTCTGATCGACAGAGCTCGCCCCACCTTCCGCGACGAATCGATAGTGTGGGCGACCCGCGACGCGGTCGGGTTACGTCCGCCGAACCTGTACCGGCAGACTGCCCGCCACGAGGTCGCGGTTGCCGCCGCCTCCGCCCGATACATCGCGCAGGGCTACCGGTGGTCGAGGGATCGGAAACCCGCCGGGCTGCTCGATCACCAGGCCGACGGAGTCGCCGTGAAGGGCGACATTGTGGAGCTGATCGAGGTGGAGATGACCCAGAAAACCCGCGGACGGTACCGGGTGATCTGCGACAGCCACGCCTTCCGGATGGAACACGAAGGGATCGCCCGAGTCGCCTACCTCTGCAGCCCGGACGCGGCCAGCTCCGTCAGTCGTGAGGCAGACCGCTTCCTCCTGCCCGCTCACCGGGCCCGGCTCGTCGCCCTCAGCATCTTCGATGTGCACGGACGAGTCACTGGCGACCTCGAACGGCTCTGGCAGCACTCTCCCGGACCAGGAGGCGGGCAGCTCGAGCTCTCCGGTTTCGATTGCCCATCCGCGCAACAGGGGGTCCGCCGATGAGCGGCCTCTCACAGCGCGACCCCACCGGCGACCTCTTCGCCCACCTCATCGGCACGATCGTTCGCGGATGCGTGCTGCTGCTCGCACTCCCTCTGGTCATCCCCATCCTCGCCGGTCGCCTGTTCGGGAACTTCGCTGCGACCAAGACCCGGTTCTGGGTCGTCGGGAAATGGCACTGGCTGGCGAACGCTGCGGGTCTGGTCGTCGTGCTGATGCTGCTCACCATCGAAGCCGGGCTCATCGCCCATTGGATTCGCACCGGGCAGGCCCAGACACTCCTCAGCCATCCGCACTGGAAACGACTCGCGCTCGACGCCATCACTCCGTGGTTGATCGCCAACTTCGTCTCGGGTTTGTTTCTGCTCCCCATCGCCTGGTCGTTACGGCGCCGGCGCACGGCGGAGTTGGTTCGGAACCGACGCATCTCCGATGTCGTGCGTCAGGAACGAATCGAAACGGCCCGCAAGCGAGCCTCGGACCGCGCCGCAGCCGAACGGATCGGCGTCAAGGTGGACGCCCAGACCGGACAGGTTCTCGCAACGCGCACGCACGCGTTGACCGTCCCGCTTCCGCTGGAGGGAAATTTGCAAGCGTTCGGCCTCGCAAGCCGCGCCACCGTAACCTCCCTTGTCGATCGACTGCACGATGCCCGGCGCGTGCGCGACTGGATCGATCCCACCGGGCGACTGTTAATCCTGCCTTCCAGCGCTTCCGCGGTTCGAGCGCTGATCATCGCCGAATCGGGTGCGGGCAAGACGGTCCTTCTCAACGGGCTCGTCCTGTGCGCCCTCGAGTACGGGTGGCCGGTCTTCGTCATCGATGCCAAGGGCGATCCGGAGGACGCGGATCACCTGATGCGCGTCGCGCAGGGCTACGGCCGAACCGTCGCAGGCGGCGGGGTGTGGGACCTTTTCAACGGCACCGCCGATCAGGTCACATCCAAGCTCATGCGGCTGATGCCCGATGCCGATGGCGCGAACCAGCACTACCTGGACGAGATCCGAGGCGCCCTTCAAGCCGTTCAACACGCATCCTCGCTCACCAGCGTCGACGACCTCCGTGCCCGGCTCACGAGCCCGGGCACGTTTGTGCGCGACCAATACGACCTGGCCATGATCAATCAGCCGGTCGACCGGATGGGCACAACCACCGGCACTCGGGCGCTGCACAGCCTGCTGTCCGCGCTCCGACCACTCGACCCATGGATCGGAGAAGGCGGCTGGTCTTTCACCCGACCTCCGGCCGACGTCACCGTGGTGCCGCTCTCCCCAGTGGATGAGGCGCAGGCCCGCCTTGGGGACCTGCTGATGCTCGACCTCCGCCACTTCCTCGCCAGCCGCCTCGCCAGGCGCGACAAGACTCCAGTCCTGGTGCTCGTCGACGAGTTCGCCCAGCTGGTTTCTGGAAACCAGGATCCCGGGGACACCGCGGGCAGCCTGTTCGAAACCGCGCGGAGTGCGGGCGTCGGACTCGTCCTCGCCACCCAGAGCCCCGCCGGGCTCTCCAACGACGCCGTCCGCCGACGTCGGGCGCTGACCAGCGGCGCCGCCCTCATCTTCGGACGATCAAAGGACCCCGAAGACGTAGTCAAGTACGCCGGCACCGCAATGCGGATGGAGGCATCCGCCAGTGCGTTTGGCGAGGAACTCGGCTCCGGGCGCGCCCAGCACGCCTTCGTCATTCCACCGCAAGACGTGCGCGAAGCCGCCGACGGCGCATTCTGGATAGTCCAATCGGGGGCCATCGCCCCGTTCCGGGCCTTGCCGCACCGGACTGCCTCAAGAGAAGGCGAGCTCGACTAATGGAGCCGCGGTCGCGGCGAGGTGCTGCTATTTGCAGGGATCTTCCCGGCATCCGATCATGCGTAATTCCGGGCAACTGCGCGCCAGGCTTTCGCGGCATAAACGGCATCCTCCCGCACGCGGGGCCCTCCATTTATTCCACGACCAGGCACTCCGTTGCCCGTTCTTACTTCTCGATCCTCTACCGGGAAGATCCCTTCTTTGGACGATCGAAAGGACCAAGGCCATGAACAAAGAGAAGACAACCGAAACGTCGAAAGACGAACCGTACGTCGTGCCCATCGACCCGATGGACGAACTGGAGTGCGACTCCTGCCAGTAGGCAACCCGTGAACCGAGCAAGAAGACCCAACGAAGGAGAAGGAACCATGTCAACACGCACCATCACCGGAAACCTCGCCGTCGACCCCGAAGTCGTTCGGGCCGGCACCATCAAGATCACCAAGATGCGGGTAATCGAGAACACCGGCGAATACCGCCAAGGCAAGTGGGTCGGTCATCCGGATGCCACCACTCACTTTGTCGAGGCGAGATTCGAGCTGGGAGAGAATGCCGCCGCAACTCTGCACAAAGGCGACCCGGTGATCGTCCTCGGAGACGAGCACAGCAGCAGCTGGGGCGAAGGCGACTCCAAGCACCACGGACGAGTCATCGAAGCACGCGCCATCGGCGTCGACCTCAATCGTGCCGTTGCGCAGGTGCGCCGCACGGTCAAGGCGGACGAGCAGGAATAGGCGGGTGACCTTGGATGAGAAGGTCGAACGGCTCAATTGAACCTTCGCTGCCGAATGGGCCTACCGGCAGATCTTCGCCTCAAACCAGCAATGAGAGCCGGTGCCATATAGCCCCAGCTCAACTGCTACAACACCGAACGCGTACACAGGCATCGCCGGGACACAGGTCAGCCGACCTCATGACTCAGTGCAACTAGCTGCATTCGTTCAACAACGAAACTCAACCCATGCAATGAACATCGGTCATTTGGAAGGTATTGCCGTTTTGTCCGCTTAGATCTTGCAATCGCACCACCGCCATTCCAGCAGCTGGCATTCCAGCGGTGACACCATTTGCCAAACCAATTGAAACGGATCCCTGCATCACGCTTGCCGCAGCGTAAACACCGCGATCACAAGCAACTCCCGTTGCGATTACAACGTAAACGCACGCAAAGTATGATCCGCACGTATAACTATCTTGCGGGGCGAACTGCCAATAAAGATCCGGGCCAGCGACTGAAAATCCTTTCGCAACATAACCAGCATCGCGATTATTTTGATCGTCCACTAGCTTTTGCGCTGCCGCTGCTTTTAAATCGGCAGCCGCTCTCGCGGCTTCATTCGCTGCCGAGATTTGATCAGCGGTATTCTTCCGATCTGCCGCTGCGGCTTGCGCCGAAACCAGCGCATCCCGTGCAGAACTTAGGCGCGACAACGAGACAACATAGGCGCTGGTTGTGACCATGGCGAGTAGGAGCCCCACCACGACTAGTGCGGCTGCTGTCGACGGCGCTCGAATCTTGGACGCTTTCGGCGTTTGAAAAGTGAACGGTTGCGGGCAGTCTAGTTTGGGGTTTCGCCCGTGGTGGTCCTGATGCTGGGGAGACTATCGATGCCTCGGCCGCGGAGCCGGTAGCTGGC
>JANMBI010000224.1:0-17081 GCA_031360325.1 Frigoribacterium sp.
TGCTTCCGACGGTGAGCGGCCTCCGGGACATCGGTCTGCCGCTTCTGGTCTACGCTGTGTTTGCGACGCTGCTTCTCCTTCTGCTGCGGAGCATTTTCCGCGATCTGACCATAATTCGTGAGGCCAAAGGGTCCCGGCGCAGGCAATAGACTTGCCGACGTGCCTAAAATCCTGATCGTCGGCGGCGGCTACGCCGGTTTCTACACCGCTCTGAAGCTGGAGCGTTCGCTCCTTCCCGGTGAGGCAGAAGTCACCGTTGTCGACCCCCTCCCATACATGACCTACCAGCCGTTTCTGCCCGAAGTGGCGGCCGGTTCCATCGAGCCGCGGCATGCGGTGGTCTCCCATCGCCGTCACCTCGAGAAGACAACGGTCGTTACGGCGAAGGTGACCGGAATCAGCCACGCAAGCAAGACGGCCACGATTTCACCGGAGATCGGGGAGCCCTGGCAATTCGAATACGACATCATCGTGGTCACCGCGGGAGCGGTCTCGCGCACCTTTCCCATTCCGGGCGTTGCCGACCAGGCAATCGGTCTGAAGACCATCGAAGAGGCAACCGCGATCCGGGATCGCGTGCTCACCAACTTCGACAAGGCGGCCCTCCTTCCGGCCGGCCCTGAGCGAGACAGGCTCCTCACTTTCACCGTGGTCGGCGGCGGCTTCGCCGGCATCGAGATCTTCGGAGAGCTTCGCAGCCTCGCCAGCGCGCTCCTGCGCTACTACCCGACTATCTCGTTCGACGACACGCACTTCCACCTCATCGAGGCGATGGGTCGCATCATGCCGGAGGTATCTCTCAAGACGAGTCTCTGGGTCATCAAGAACTTCGCCCAGCGCGGCGCAGAGATCCACCTAGAAACGCAACTGACCTCGGCGGTCGACGGGGTCATCCAGCTCTCGACGGGAGAAACCTTCGAGACCGACCTCATCGTCTGGACGGCCGGGGTGATGGCCAGCCCGATGCTGCGCGGCACCGATCTGCCCATCGAGGAGCGCGGTCGACTTCGGGTTCAACCCGACCTCCGCGTCGTCGACGACGATGGGGTGGTTGCGGATGCCTGGGGGGCCGGGGACGTCTCCGCCGTCCCGGATCTCTCCGGCGGCGGCGTCGGCGGCTACTGCGTGCCGAACGCCCAGCATGCCGTGCGCCAGGGCAAGCTGATGTCGAAGAACATCATCGCCACTCTTCGCGGAGAACTGCCGAAGGACTACTTCCACAAGAACCTTGGGGCCGTCGCCGGGCTCGGCCTCGGCGAGGGAGCGTTCCAGTCCGGCAAGATCGGCATCACCGGCATCCCGGCGTGGTTCATGCACCGCGGTTACCACGGGCTGGCTATGCCCATGTGGGAACGCAAGATCCGCGTCTTCGGCGGCTGGGTTCTCAACTTCTTCCTGCGTCGCGACATCGTCTCGTTCGAAGCCCGGGAGACCCCTCGCGAAGCCTTCGAGACCTTCGCGTCGCGCCCGAAGGGGTAGTCGCACGCGATTCTCGCCTCGCGTCGACACGACCTAGCCCGGCCGGTCGGGTGGCCTGACAGACTGGTGCTGCTCGCCCCCATAGCCCAATCGGCAGAGGCAGACGACTTAAAATCGTCCAAGTCAGGGTTCGAATCCCTGTGGGGGCACCTCGCTGGACCGTCGAAAACCCCGGAATTCCGGGGCTAAATCGGGTATCAGGCGTCGCTGCCGGGGTTCCGTGCCCACATTTTGCCCACATTTGAATTCATCGCGTGGTCATTCAGGGCCACGGCAACGCCATCCAGATCATCGTCGAAAAGGTCGGCGTAGGTGTCCAGGGTCATGCTGGCCGAGGCGTGCCCGAGCATCCGCTGCACCGCTTTCACGTTCGCACCGGCACTGATCGCGAGGCTCGCGGCGGTGTGCCGCAGGTCGTGTGGGGTGACCCGGGGAAAGCCGGGGTCAACAGCCTGGGCGGCGCGCACCGCCGCCACGAACCATCCGTCGTGAGCCGACGGGGTGGCCACGTGCACCGATCCATCACCGAACAGCAACTGCTCGGGCGACTTCCCCTCCGCCGCTTCGGCGAGATGGAAGGTGAGAAGCTCGGGAAAGGGCACCGACCGGGTGGAATGAGTCTTGGGCGTGCCGACGACGATGACACCCCCGACGCGCACCGCGTTCTCGCACACCTCGAGCCGCCGGCGGAGCGTGTTGAGGTCCTTCACCCGTAAGCCGACCGCCTCGCCCCAGCGAAGGCCGGTGTACGCGAGGGTCAGCACCAGCGTGCTGTTGTCACCGGCGTGCTCCGCGAGCAGGCTCACACGGTCGTGCGTGAGGTACACATGCGGCTTCTTCTTCTTGCGGGGGAGAGCGACACCCCGCGCAGGGTTAGAGGAGATGCGACGATCCCGCGTGGCGACATCCAGAATCGCCGCCAGGATGCCGTAGGCACGAATGACGACGGTTGCGCTTCGTGGCCCGGCGCCGTGCGCCGTCGTGGCGTCGCCGGTGCCCAACTGCGACACCCACGTCTGCACCTCGCTGTGCCGGATCTCGCCCACGGGCGTGTCTCCCCACCTGGGCTCCACGAACAGTCGCCAGGCGATGTCGATCGCATCCCGCGAGGATGGCTTGAGGTGGGTCTGCGACCTCAGCCAAGTCGCGCCGAGCTCGCCAACAGTCGCCCTCGCCGCGGCGGCATCGACATACTCGCCGCGGGCCTTGCTGACCTCCACCGACGCGAGGTAAAGCTCCGCGTCGTGCTTGGTTCTAAAGCCGCGCTTGTCGGTCTGCGAGCGATCCGGCTTGCGATAGCGAACTCGGTACCGCTTGCCCGATGACGTGTCGTACGAAGTGATAGATCCCATCGCTGCTCCAAGGCGATCGTTCGGCCGAGGTCAGGGTCGGGTGTCGGCCGGTTCGGATACAAGTTACGGGGAACCACCGACGCCGACCCAGGAGGCGTTGTATAGTTGTGGCTATACGGGAGCGAATCATGGCAACGAGAATTGGACCAGCCGCCGCTGAGCAGAGCACGATCCGGCGAGTCCGCACGGCGAAGGGCATCGGCGTGCGCGAACTCGCGCGTCGCATGAACGTGACACCTGGCGCCGTGTCGCAGTGGGAGCGTTCCGAGGCCAATCGAACCATTCAGGTCGACACGCTGCAGCGCGCCCTGAGGGCACTGGGGGAGGAACTCGTCACCGAGAGCCGCTCGATCGGCAGCGAGGGACTCCCGTACGAACCGGCACCGATGGAACGGCGCGAGGACCGGGTCTCCTTTGAACTCCACCGAGCCATCGCCCGCAAGCTCATCGACACGCCCGACGCCGTGCGGTCTGTGATCCCTGTCGGCGTCGAGAAGATCCGGGGTTACGTCCGCGGACCTCTCGTGAATGCCTGGCTCGATGAATGGCTCGCCCTCTCGACCGGCCCGCTTGGCCCGCTCGTGGACGTACTGCTGGGCACAGATGAGCATGCTGTGGAGATGCGCCAAAACACGCCGTTCCTGGGAGTGCTGACTCAGCAGGAGCGGCTCGAAGCGATCAGGAGGGCGACGGCATGAAACGGTCGGAACTCGAGGTCGCGATCGAGGCCGCGACCGCCATCGTTCGCCAAGACAGCGTGTACATCATCGGCAGCCAGTCCATCCTGGGCACCTACAACGAGGACGAGCTACCCGGGGAGGCGACACTCTCCAACGAAGTCGACATCGCGCCCATCGAGGACGACGCCTCCGAGAGTCTTGCGACGCTGCTCGACGGACAGATCGGCGAGATGTCCCAGTTTCACGCGGACCATGGTTTCTACATCCAGGGCGTGGGCCGACGAACCGCGAACCTGCCCGAGGGATGGCAGAGCCGACTCGTCTCCGTGAAGCCAGCCTGGTTGGCGAAAAGCGTCGGGCTGTGTCTCGAGCCGCACGATCTGTGCGCGGCAAAGGTCCTCGCAAATCGTGAGAAGGATCTGACCTTCGTGGGTTCGCTCCTCGAAGCCGGCCTTATCGATTCGGCGACACTTACGGAACGCATCGAGCTGCTCGACCCCAGCGGAGTATCCGGTGACCGCATCCAGGTCGCGCGGGATTGGGCAGCGTGGGCGGCAGCCAAGTATCCACCGATCGGATGACCGGCTATTCGTTCGCTTCTACCGCGGCGGCGAATAGGCAAACGAATAGTTGTGGGGTGTTTTGCCCTTGTCCCACCGCCATCCCCGAGCGAGCTCGCTTCCCGACCCCACACCCTCCGCAAGCTACGAATGTGGGGTCGGGAAGTGAAGGGATGGCGGTGGGACAAGGGCAAAGGGTAAAAGGAATGTCAGGGGGTGGTGGCTGGCTGTCTGCAAGGAGGAAGGCGGCTCAGCTGTGCAGATGACGGAGCGGGATGAAGCGATGCTGACCTGGCTGTCGGTGGTGCGGATCGCGGACATGAGTGCACTGCGGTTCGCGTTAGCGGGCCTGGCGGGGTCGTCGGTGCCGGTGAGCGAGCGGCGGGTGCGGCAGTGGGTCGCCCGGCTGATCGAGATAGGATTGCTTGAGCGGGAGCGTATCTCGCTCAAGGGCGATTCGATCGTGTGGGTCGCTCGGCGGTGGAACGGTGCGAAGCGCCCGCAGCTGCTCGGGCAGATGACTCGCCACGAGCTGACGGTCGCCGCCGTGTCGGCTCGGTATCTCACGCACGGGTTCTCGTGGGCGCGGGATCGGAAACCGGTCAACCTGTTCGAACACCAGACCGACGGCGTCGCTCGCGGCGGCGAGCAAGTCGACTATGTGGAGGTGGAACTGACCGCGAAGACCCCGGCCCGGTACCAGTTGATCTTCAACAGCCACACCTTCCGGCTGCGGGAATCCGAGACGGCACGAGTGGTGTACCTGTGCGCGCAGGAGGCGGCGCGGACTGTGCGTCGGGAGGCGGCACGGTGGATGCCGGCGGAGGTGCTTCCGCGTCTGGTGGTGGTGGACGAGATCGACGCGCGAGGGCGTATCACAACGGATCCGAGTCAGTTGTGGGATGACGGGTCGGTTGGAGCGCTTTCGCGTCCTGGGCGAGGTGAGCCAGTTGTAGCGTTTGACACCCCGTCACTGGGAATCTTTCCGGGCGGGTCTTACGGGACGTCACCGTCGAGTCGTGACGAGCAGGTCTGAGAATACAGGGGAGCGCCCCAAAGTCGTCCCTTCGCAGGCGGGTCACCTTGGGCATCACCTTGCCGAAGCCGGATTCCTCCCTGAGGTCTCGCGCGGCCAGAATCCAGCGGTTGGGCGTCTCTCCCCTCTAGAGTCGAGCCAAGCAATGCACGCAGTCGTGCGGACGGCTCGTAGGAAACTGGATGGCGATGGATCAAATGGCTGTGTCAGGGATGCAACGAATTCGGCGCCTCTTAGGGGGCAGAGCTGATCGGCGCGCGACAGTGTCGTCGGCACTCTCAAGCGCGGCCAGGTTGCAGGTTGGAGGGCTCTTCCCCGAACCTGGTCCGTTCGATGAACCACCCACTGAGACGATCGCCTTAGCCCCCGACCTTCCTTGGGAACTTCAAGACGACGGGGATTCAGCCCGCGAATCGAAACACGTATCTCGGCACGAAGACTAGATCCATCTCATGAGCGAACCCGTCGAGCGAGAACTTACCGATCACGAGCGTTCGATCTTGAGCATGGCGATCGACACGATGTCGATTGGCCGCGAGCAGGCGCGTGCACAGTTAGCGGTGGCCAAACATGGACGACCTGCGCATGCGGGAACGCATCCGTGTTTCTTCATCAATACGCCCGACGAAGCCCCTGGAATACCTCCGGGGTCGGAATATCCGCTGACTCTGTATGTGGCACCTGACCAGTTCACGGTTGGAACCATCGAGTTGTTCATCGAGGATGGTCGGCTAGCTTCACTCGATTGGTCTGCATCACCGCTGACGGATGAAGAGCAGGAGGTCACCGAGTTCCCTTCGCTGGATCGAATCTCAGCGGAAATGAAGCTGGAGTAATCCGCGCTCAGAGGTTTGCGTTCGACGTTCGTTCTACGTCCGGGCCTTTCTCCAGGCCTCATATGCTTCGTATTCTGCGGCGAGTCTTGCGAAAACCGCGCTGCGTTCTGCGAATTCGAAGATCTGTTTGCGGTAGCTGCGGCGCAATGGAAGACCGAGCGTTTCCAAGTTTTCAAGCGCGAGAATGGGAGTCAGATCCGGATTCAAGATGCGCGTCCCGGGCAAATCGAGAGTCCTCAACTCAGATAAACCGGGAACCCACAACAGATCCGCGATGACCACGCTCCTGTCGGACCCCAGAGAAGAATTGCCAAACCTGAGAGCGCGGAGCGATCTCAGATCGCTGAGGGCCGTGATGTCATCGAGTTGGTACGCATGCGAAACCGTCAGCGCTGAAAGGACGCTCAGAGAGCTCAGTGGGGCAAGGCTCGCGAGTTGGCTGGCTCCTCCCAGTGAGACTCGCTCCAACAGTCGAAGTTCCGACAGCGGGGAGATGTCGTGATACCGGCCCCACTTCACATCGATCGAGCGCAGGTTGGTCTGCCCTGCTACTGCGTCGAGGAGTTCTTGCGGCACACGGGAAACCAGATCCAGGTGCCGAATGTTCGTCGGCGTGCTCGCGAAAAAGTGAATCCACTCCGCCAGGATGGTGCGACGTTCGACGCCGCCGAGGCTCTGGAGGTCGAGTTGTGTCGCGGCAACGCGAACGGAGGTCTGTCCGGCGTATTGGTCGACCCGCCACAAGATCGCCGCCCCCGAATCACGTGACCTCATTTAGTACCCCCCTGTATAGCCGATGATATTCACCTCAGACCCGGTGTCGGACGAATCTGTCCCCTACAGGGTCCCCAACAGACACGGAATCCAATCCGGGTGGTGCCTCTCAACTCATGGGTACTCTTTGCCCATGGTTGATTCGGGTTTGGACTGGGCGGCGATCGGAGACTGGGTGCTGAAATTTGCCGGCATCCTGCTCGCACCTGTTGCGGCAATACTCGGAACCCTGTTAGGTGCCAGGATCGCGAACCGGAACGCCCTCCATCGTTGGAGGGCCGAGCAAAGAGAGGCGCGACTCTCGACGGCTAGGAAAGCGGCGATCGAGGTCGCTGAGTCCGGTTATGAGTGGGCGACCGCGATATTCGGCTACGGGCGCTGGCAGCTCGCCGCCGGGAGCGAACCCACTCCACCACCTCCGTCCCTGTCGGAAGCGCTCAGCGCTGCGCAGACCCGGCACGAGATCGCCTTCGCGACGTTCTACGTCAGCGTTTCCGACCCGGCTACGATCGCCGCTGCTCGCGCTCTCGATGCTGAGCGCACACCGTTCCAAAATTATCTCGGGGACGATATTGAGGGCGTGCTCTCCGGGGAGCCAGCAGCCCGGCGCAATACGCTTAGGCGGCTAATCACCGGGTACGGAGGCTATAGCGATGGGATCGGTCGGTACGTATCCGCGATTGCGCCTCTGCTCGCTCCCGTGACCCAGCCATGACAGCGGCGGATAGGGTCCGGCAATCGAACACCGAACCAGATCGGTCATGAATGCCCCGTTGCAGACCCGTTTCCGCCCGAACCTCCGAGACCAACTTTGCCCCGCCGGCTCAGCTATTTTGGGGGGTATTCGCGGAGATGGTATTGGCCTATATCGTCAGATTCAACAAGAAATTCGAGACGGTCAAATAGAAGGGCAACAGTGTGGCACAGCCTTCGGAGTCATCTCATGAGCGCGCGCTTCGGCTGTGGTCGCCGGTGCTGGGTTACCGCTACGCCGAATTGAGAGCGGTGGCTCTTCGTTCGACGCTGCGCGGTTATTTGGGTGCACTGCTCATTGTGCCGATTGTCGTGATCATCCCGTTTGTCTTTCGGGATCTCTTAGTGGGCGTTGCGATAGAAGTTGTGCTCTTGGTCGTGTCAGTTTCGTGGCTGGCGTTGGGGTTGTTGCCGATGTATCGGGTTGCGAACAGCTTCGCCACCGAACTTCGCAACGCCGGAATCGCCATGAATCACGTCCCGGCGCTCAATAGCGTCGAGATGTTCGACCGATGGCTCGCAAAGAACGACCTGTCAGGTGACCAAGTTGCTGCAATCTGCGATCGCCCACCGCGTTTGACCAAGGACTCTTGAGGTGGTCGTTTCGGCTCCGCCTCCTTGTGCGCCGAAACTTCGCGGGCCCCGATCGGTTGATTAGGGCCCTTTTGTAGGACAAGACCATGGTTGACCGTATCCGATGAATCTTGCTCAGGTTAGGGTCGTTGCAGTCGGTAGGCTTGGGCACGGCTGCACTGGATTCGCACTACGGCCAGCAGTTCGTCAATTCGCTTGGGGGATCGAGTGCCGAGTCATCGGTCATCTGTTGATGGAGGTATCTGGGAGGCGCCCCTGGTCGACGGTGCGCCAGCTAGTACTTGGGTCATCCTGGCCTCAGTTTCCCTCGTCGTCGGATTTGCTGCTGCAGTGCTGGCCCTTGTACTCGATATCGTCGCGCCGCAGGTGACGAATGTATCCCCCGTTGCGGTGATCGACTCAGTTTTTTTCGTCGTGGGCGCGGTATTAGCGGGCTTCGGATTTCCAGCGCTGTTTCGCCAAGCGAACCGTGAAACTGCTGCTGGCTACACCACGCTCAATTGGAGCTCTTTTCGCGGCTCAGTTCCCCTGGTCAATGCGCGCACACGCCGCATCGAGGGCGGCGCCGCCTCAAGATTCGATCCGGCAGCTGCGCGAGCAGGTACACCGTGGTCGTCCACTGCAGGTAGTCAACCAAAGCCACCGCAATCTTCATCCGTCCCGCGATTAGCTGCTGCAAGAGCAAGAGGGCGGTGGGCGGCGATCGGGGGCATCGTGCTTTTTGCGCTCGCCATTTGGGCTCGCGTAGAGAACGGGTCGGTCTCCGGCGCCGCAACGCTGTTGATCGGTGCCCTTGTAGTCGGAGCCCTGTTTGTCGCTGTCCTTGTGGCACTCTTCGCCTTTCGCGCAGTTCTGGTAAGTCGTCTTTCCAAGGTCAGTCAGGTGGCGTCCGGGATCATTATCGCCGGGGTCACCGCCCCGCAAGTCTTGGCCTCGTCAGACCGGCTGGGAGTTCGAAAAGGTGTAATCCCGCGAGCTGCGGTGCTGGTATTTGACTCCGAAGGGCTTTCGATTTGGCAAGGGTCCGGTGTACCGAGACCAGTGGTGTCCATCAGTCGTAGCGACGTGATCTCGTTGGACACCGCCACAATCACGAGCGGGCGCATTTCCACCATCGGCTTGGAAGTCACCATCATTCCGCCCGATGAGCGCTGGCCGTTCATCATGGATTTCACCGTGTTCGACCCGGCGCGAATTTTTGACGCCGCCGATGAGGAAGAGATCCTGGCGCTGATCATGTCAATCACCAACGCATGGAGCAACTGAAGGGCGCTGCATGGCTCCCGCTCCATTCATGTGCCCGCTGAAGGTTCCTGAGTGAGACAGTGCCGGTACCGTCGGCGGAAAGGCGCATCGGCCTAGATCTGTCGCGCTTATCGTCCGACTTGTGGGTTTCCGCTTCGCGCAGTGGGAGGAGGATAGGGTCGGAGCGTGGTGATCGTCGAACCGTACAGTCGAGACTGGCCCCGTCTGTTCGAGGAGCAGGCGCTGCGGCTCAGGGCGGCGCTCGGTGCTCGCATCACCGATATCGAGCACATCGGCAGCACCGCGATTCCCGGGCTTGCAGCGAAGCCGATCATCGACCTCGCCGCCCGTGCAGCGACGGGTATCGACCCGTTTGACCTTGCACCCGTGATCGCGTCGCTCGGGTATTTTGCTCATCGATCCGGGCCGAAGAATCACGCCGTCTATGTACGCGGGACCGACGCCGGCCGCACGCAAATCCTGCACGTGTTCAAGTGGGATGACTGGGAGCTCTGCAACCAGAGGGTCTTCCGTGACAAGCTCTTGCACGACGACTCGGCGCGGCATCGATACCGCGACCTGAAGATTCGGCTCGCCGGGTCGGTGAACGACGGCGCTGACTACACGGCGGGGAAACGAGATCTCATTCAGGAGCTACTGAACGAAGAGCAGGCCGCGCGCGGAATGCCGTTCACTTCTGCCTGGGACAAGTAGCGATCCTCCTTTGCCCCCACTTGGGTCAGTCCACGATCTACTGGACGAGCTGGCGCGGCAATTTGACGCTGCTTGCGATAGTCGACCACGACTGAGGCTCTCGCGCTCGGTTCTAGTAGGCGTTCCGCTTACGACGTGCCGCGGCTACGTGGGAGTGTCACCGTGTTCTGCGAGCGCGGCCAACCGTTCGACGGATGCCATCAGTCGCTCCGATGTGGTGCTGCGTGCGCGCTTGAAGCGGGACTCATCGGTCAGGGCACTCCAGTCATACGTGTGTGTGACTAGGGTTCGGCCGGGCTCCAGTTCTTCCAGCTCCCACCGCCACAGGTGACCCGGACGATCTTTGCCGGGTTCTGCCGGCATCCAGGCGATCCGGCGTCCTTCCTCGAACTCGACGATGTGGTTCTCGCGCACGTCTCCGCCGGTGTTCGTCATGACGAAGACGTCACCGACGGTGTGTATGCGCTGGCCGGGTTCGGCCTGAACTAGATTGTCGTTGCCGTCCCAGCGTGGTTGCTCTGCCGGGTCGGCGATGAGTTCGAAGATGGTGGCGGCCGGGGCGGCGATCTCGCGGCTGGCGGATGTGATGCGTTGCTCGGCTGGCTGGTCGGTCATACCTCACGTTTTATCACGGCGCCCGCTGCTGCGCAGCCGCAGTGGGTAAAACGCGTTGCCCGCCCAGATGCGGCTAAGTACGACAACCCACCGCAGAGACCGAGCGTCGTCCCGCTGCACGTTCGGCTTGCGGTTGCACGAGCAATGTCGAGACGCGTTCACACTTTCGGGGGTTCGAGATATGGGCCGGTGACCGCGCTGGTGGGTTCACCTTCCGTGCTCGGAAAGAAGCTGCCAGGGCGGGTATTCTTCGACGATGCAGGTGTGGATTGTGTATCTCGAGGACGAACCTGGGTTCATCGGAGCCTTCGACGTCGAAGACGACGCATACGAATTCCAGCGGAAGTATGCAGCTGATAGCGGTCGCGCGGTGCTTCTTACCCCGGTGACGCTCCCGTACCGGGAGAGCGACCATTCGTTCAGGACGACTCTTCACGACGGGCCGGCAGAGGACAACTAGGGACGTCTTGCTGCGGTAGCGGGAACGCGGGGTGCAGTACCTGTCGCCGTTCCTAAGTGACAGAGAATCGGCACGCTAACCCGTTGGGTCGGTTGGCCGCAAATTCGTCGCGGTCATCGTCCCGTTTACGCACTGCTCATCATTGGGGTGCGAAGCTGACGCCTATCATGTGGGGATGGACGAGCCACGAGCATCGGCGGCAGAACACCCCGGATTCGCCCATTACCAGCCGCGCAAGGCGAGGGCGCTACCGTTCCATCTCATCAGCATCCGCAGTGCGATCATCGCTGATCTGATCGCTATCGTGCGGGTCCAAGCGGAAGCCGGGAGACCGGCCGTCACAACGTCGTCGCTGGAACGGGCTATCTCGGATCCTGAGCGAGACGTGATCGTGGCGACAATGGGCGGCACGGTGGTCGGGTGGGCCAAGACGCATTACTGGGACTACAGCGATGGACCAGCTGCGACAGGTCACTACCTGGGTGGCGTGACGGTTGCGCCGGATTTTCGTAGGCGTGGTGTTTTGCCGACGCTCTTACGGCCGCTCGTCTCGACTGGATATGGAAACGCACGACCGAGGCCTGGTACGTCGTGAATGCGAAGAACATGGCCTCCGTTGATCTTCATCGCAAGTGGGGGTTCCACGAGGTCGCTCGAAGCGACCACTTTCATACGTCCAACTTCACCGGCGGGGAAGGCATTCTCTTCCGTGCGGAATCCCGCTAGGGGTTCCTCCTGCGGGTAGGTCCTCGTACGCCCGTCGAAGATCCAAGTTGCGGACTTCACGCGAGCAACTCCCGCGCAGCTCCGTGCGGCGAGTGCTTGCGGGCCGGTCGCATTGAGGGCGGGGTTGTCCGCTGAGAAGATGGATATATGGCAGATTTGCGGCGAAACACTCCCGAGCCTCCGTTGGGGAGGCCGAGAGTAGAGATGAGGCCCGGCATGGCGGGCGAATTGATGCGGGAGCTCGCGCCACTCTTGGCGGAGGACGGAGTCGACATCAACGATGTCAGCGACATCGGCGAGCTCAATCGTGCCATCCGGAAAGCGACCGAGCGGCGCAACCTGGAACTGTTTACTCCGGTCGGTGTCCGCCGGGATCAGGCCACCGCACTCCTCTTGCTGGTCGTGGCCGCGATCGCCGACGACAGGACGGAACTTGCGGGCAGACTGATTGATAGCGCTCAGCCGGAGTCGCCGGACAATACCGCTGCCGAGGTGTCGAGCTGCATGGGAATGGCGTTGGGGTTACTCGACGACTGGTTGTCCGGCCAGCATCCGGACGCGCCCAGGAACCTGGCTGCTACCGTTCGTCTTCCAGCGGGTCACTGGTTTGGAGAGCGTGCTGCGATTAACGTGCTCGCGCTGGCCCGCAAGGGTCGCGCATTTGGATCGCTGGGTTCTCTGATCACCAAACAGGGCAGCCACCAGCTGCTGGCCGGTTCCGCTCTCGCTCTCGCAGCAGCAGTTATTGCCTGGTCCAGATCCAGCGGAACGCCAGTCGGGAAGTTGCTTCCGACTGTAATTCGCTGAGAGGTCACCGGCCCGGAGTTGTTCGGTCTTCGGACTGCCCCGCTGGCTGGCTCCCGTCACCGGCGACTGGTCTCGATGAATTGGGTTCGCGCTGGTCCGCGCCCGTTCAGCGATCTCGTTTTTGCCCTGCATATTTGCCCTGCATATGGACTGGCTAGGTGCCGACATTTTGCCCACATTTGAGCGAAAGCAGGGCTGATCTCAGGTGATAACAGTGGTCAAAAACACCCAGAGTTCCGGGGTTTTCGCACCAATCTCGGCGCCGATTAGGGGGCAATTCGAGTTCGAATGCCTGTGGGGGGCACCTCGCTCGAGATGCGCAGCCGGCAGCGACGGCGGCCTGGTGTGGTCTTCGGGCGCGGACATCATCCTCGTTCCGGGCTTCTGGTTGGATGCGTCGTCTTGGTCGGAGGTGAGCCCGGCGATGGTGGCAGCGGGCCATCGGGTGTAACTGGTGACGCTGCCCGGCCTCGAATCTGCCGGCGCCCCTCGTGCCGTCATCGGGCTGCGCACACATATCGACGCCGTGGTCGAGGTTGTCGATGCCCTTGACGGCCCGAGCCCGTCAAGTTTTTTGTGTGGGTGTCGCGGGTCCTCTATCGGTGGTTCTTGATTCGCTCGGGGCAGATCAGAGCGAGTAGGGCGATGGCTGACATGAATTTACGGAATCGGCGGGAGATGAAAAGATGACACACCCAACCCAACCAAGTACTGCTAGAACGGGACCCCCGAATAGAGGAGCACATTGGAATACGGAGTGAATTCCCCGGAACGAACGATCGCGCGAGCGTCGTTGGTGCGCTGCTTGAACTCGAGATGAGGCACGAATTCCACCTCGACGCCAGCCAGTTCCAGCCGCAGGGTGATGGCGCTCAACATCTCGGGACTTTCCGCGACCATTTCGCTAGAGACGACCGCTCTCTCGACGACGAACTCGGCCAAGACGGTATCGAGCACATCGAGGAACGTCGGTGCACCCGCGCGGTAGGCGAGGTCGATCCGTTCCACCGATGTGGGGATTGGCAAGCCAGCATCGGAGACGACAATCGAGTCGGTGTGCCCGCATTCGGAGATCACTCGCGAGAGTTGTGCATTCAATGTGCCGTTGTTGCTTCGCATTGTCTTCCTCGTTGTCGTCATGTCGGTTTCAGTTGCCCGGGCGGCGCAGCGCTGCGGCTGCCCGTGGGGCGAGCACCTCAAGGGCCCGCCCCTCAGTCAACAGAACGATCCGGTCTCAGTCGCGCGGGAGCGCTCTTCCGTCGGAGTCGAGGTAGTCCCTCCACGACCGCTTCGGCGTCCAGCCGAGCATCCGGTGGGCTCTTTCGCTTGAGATGCCCGATGCATCCGGCCGCGAGGTAGGTCGCAGCTCGATCTTGTCCCCGTAGTGCTTGTGCAGTATCTCGCCGAAGTTCCAGCCGCCGACATTGTCCGGCGACGCGATGTAGAAGACCTCGTGTCCGGGGAGATCCGACTCGGTGGCCAAGACGATCGCGTCGGCAAGGTCGTAGGCGTCGATGTAGCTCCAGAGATTGGGGCTGAGCACCGCGGCATCCCGCACCTGCGGGCCGAGATTCTGTTCGTAGTTGTCTTCGTTCTGGACCCAGCTAGGGCGCAGCGAGATGCACCGGATGTCCGAGCGCTCGACGGCGGCGTTCATCAGCTGCTCACCGAAGTGCTTTGACAGGGCGTAGGGATCCTGTGGGTGAACCGAGTGCAGCTCGTCGACCGGTGCATATTCCGGAAGGAATTCGCGCTCGGGGAAGAAGAATCCCGGCACGGTCTCGCTCGAGATGTTCACGAATCGCTTCACTCCGAAGCGGACGGCCGCTTCGAGAACGTTGAATGTCGCCATCAGGTTGGTACGGAACACCACGTGCGGCGGGTTGCCGGTCGGCTCGGGGATAGCAGCGACATGCACGACAGCGTCAGCCCCACGGATGACGGCGAATGCCTCGCCGGCATCGGTGAGATCAGCCATCTGGTACCGAGCCGTTCCCTCGGCTCGCCGTTCGAATCCCGGCCGGGTCAGGTCGGTCGCGAGAACCTCGTGGCCCGCGTCGAGCAGTGCCTGGGTCGCGGCGCGACCGACCTTGCCGTGGGCACCCGTAACTACTACCTTCATGATTGCTCCTTGTTTACTCGAGACATGCCCACTGGACATGCCGTTCGTCATCGGTCAACGACGGTTCTTGCGCCACATGTTCAGTGCTACCGCACCCACGATGATCACTCCGCTGAACACCTGCTGCCAGTAGGCGGAGATGCCAAGGAGGATGAGCGCGTTCTGGATGAGCAGCAGAAGAGTGGTGCCGAGCGCAGTTCCCAGAATCCCGCCGACGCCCCCGAATAGGCTCGCGCCCCCAATCACGGCGGCCCCGATGGCGAGCAGTTCGTATCCGTTACCGGCCGCGGGCTGTCCAACGCTCAATCGGGCGGTCTCGAGGATTCCCGACACGGCGGCGAGGGTTGAGGAGATCACGAAGACGCCGATCTTCACCCGACGGACTCGGATACCGGACAACTTTGCCGCTTCCTCGTTGGATCCGACGAAGTACACGTGACGGCCGAAGGTCGTGCGGCTGAGCACGAAATGTGCCACGAGCGCGATGACAGCGGCAACCCAGACCGGAATGGGGATTCCGAGGAACGCGCCCTGGCCCAGGTTGAGGAAACTTGGCGGGAAGCCGCTGATCGTCGAGCCGCTGGTGACGCCGAGGGCGAGGCCGCGGGCGACGGCGAGCATGCCGAGCGTCACGACGAACGAGGGGATGCCCACAAAGGCATTTATCGAACCGTTCACCAACCCCACGAGGGCGCCACCAACCAGGGCGAGAAACACTGCCAACACCGGCGGAAGCCCGGCGGTGACCATGAACTCGCCGGTCAACACGCTGACGAGTGCCACGACAGACCCGACGGAGAGGTCGATTCCGCCGATGAGAATCACGAAGGTCATGCCGGTGCTGATGATGAGCGCAAGGGCAATCTGGCGCCCGACAACGGTGAGGTTGCCTGCCGTGAAGAAGTACGGTGACGCCCAGGAAAGGTAGATCACCAGGAGGATGACGACCGCGGCGAGAGTCGACTCCCTTGCTGTGACGATCTTCCGTAGCGCGTGTCGACTCCTCTCGCCCCACCCGGTCGGCGGCGCGGGCACCGTGACGCTCGCGGTGGGCACGTTCTTGCTTTCCTGCTCCACGGTGTCTCCATTGATTGTCATGAAACGTCCTCCTGCACTCCTGTTGCCAACGCCATGATGCGTCGCTCGCTGGCGTCTGCCGCGTCGAGTTCGCCGACGCCGTACCCCTCACGCATGACGACGATGCGGTCGGCGATGCCGAGTACCTCGGTCAGCTCGGACGAGATCACGAGAACCGCGACGCCCTCGCTGGCGATGTTCCGGATGAGTTTGTAGATCTCCGCCTTCGCCCCGACATCCACTCCGCGGGTCGGTTCGTCGAGAATGAGCAGGCGGGGGGAACGGGCAAGCCATCGCGCGAGCACCACCTTCTGCTGGTTTCCCCCGCTCAGCGTCCCGGCGGCGACTTCGATCGCCGAGGTTCGAAGACCGAGCCTCTTGGCAAACTGTTGGGCGAGGCTCCTGTCGCGGCGACGGGATACGAGCGAAAGCCGGCTTATCTGGCCAAGGGATGCCGACGACATGTTCTCGCGCACCGGCAGGCCGAGGAAAAGGCCCTGGCTCTTACGATCTTCGGGGACGAATCCGATCCCGGCATCCATCGCCTCCCTTGGGGTGCGCAAGTCCATTGGCTTGCCGTCGATGAGAATCGCTCCCCTGGTGCGCTTGGTGGCCCCGAAGATGGAGAGTGCGGCGTCGCTGCGCCCAGCGCCGATCAGGCCGGCGAGAGCGACGATCTCGCCAGGTCTCACGGAGAAACTCACGTCGTGGAGCAGGGTGCCGGAGCCGAGCCCCCGCACCTCGAGCATTGGCACCGCCGCATGGTCGACCGGAGCCGTACGCACTCCGTAGAGATCTTCGAGCTCGCGACCAACCATCATCTGGACGATGTCGCCCGGGCTCGTAGTCGCAGCGTCCCGCACACCGACGACGGCGCCATCGCGCATCACCGTTATGCGGTCGGCGATCTTGAAGATCTCCCGCATGCGGTGGGAGACATAGATCACGCTGACGCCGTTTGAGCGGAGTTGCCGCACCAGCTGGAGGAGGGTGTCCACCTCCCCCTCGGTCAGCGATGACGTGGGCTCGTCCATCACCACCACTCGCGCGTCGACGAGCAGTGCTTTCGCGATCTCGACCATTTGGCGTAGTGCGATGTTCAGGTTTCCCACGATCTCCGCGGGAGAGATACTGATGCCAAGGGTTACAAGCAACTCGCCCGCTCCACGCTCCATGGCGCGGAAATCGATGGTGCCGAACCGCGTCTTCGGCTCGCGGCCGGCATAGATGTTTTCGGCGACGCTCAGGTCA
>JANMBI010000165.1:0-23667 GCA_031360325.1 Frigoribacterium sp.
GCATGGCTGACACTCGTCCAACGCTCCGGGTCGATCGCCGACCCGCGGGCCATCGCCGCCTGGTTGTTGACGACCGCGCGCCGGGAGGCCTGGCGCGTGTCCAAACGCGCTTCGGCGAGTATCCCGGTCTCCGATGAGGTGCTCGAGGCGGTGGCCGAGGATCAGGCTTCCGCTGAAAAGATCGCTCTGCAACGCGACGGAGACAGTCGGCTCTGGGCATGTGTGAGGAGGCAGTCCGAGCGGTGCCAGCGGCTTTTGCGGATCGTGGCCTTCGAGCAGCGACCCGACTACGCGACGATCGCCGAGGCCCTCGACATGCCCGTTGGCAGCATCGGCCCGACCCGTGGACGCTGCCTGGCGAAACTGCGGGAGTCCCTCGAACGGATGGAGGATCCGCGATGACGATCGATTTCGACGGTTGGTCGGACAACGAGCTGTTCCGCCGTCTTCGCCGGCTGTGGACCCGGCGCGATCCCCTGCCGCCGGGGCTCGTTGAGGATGTGCTGGTCGCACTCGCCGCAGGTGATCTCGGCAGGAGGCGCCCCCGCCCAGGCTGGCAGAAGCGCAGTCTTGGGGAGCGCGGAAGGTTGCTCGATCCCTCCACAACGGTGGTCGGCGGGATCCGAGCGTACCCGACCGCCTCTGGTCCCGATCGCGACCCGGGAAGGGAACCCTGGCGAAGTCGGCCGTGATCACCTGCTCACGATCGATCCGCCGATCGGGGTGAACCCGTTCCACTCGACGAGCCCGAGCTCGACGGCGACCTGGTTGGACGATTGGGTGGCTCCCTCGAAGCAGCCTCGGGCCGCGGCGCTCGACGAGTCGTCACCTCCCCTCGGTGTGCGCCGCCGCGCCGGCCGATCGGTTGATCCTCTCACTCGCGGCCGTTCAGAAAGTCGCCGCGGCCGCGCCAGGATGGGCGATGCTGGCAGCGGCGGACCTCCTGGTCAGGAGGCTCTCGGCATGTCGCGGGCGTGGCTCCACGCCGGAGCGCTTCGTGATCGCCTCGCCGGGCGGCGGAGACGACTCCCTCGCCTGCGAACCGCTCACGAAAGCTCGCGCGCGCGCCGCCGTCGGGGGCGCCCGGCGGACGATCTCGTCAGTTCCGGTTCCCGATCGTCGGATCGGCCGGCCTCCCGTGTTTCGGGGTCGGCCGGGAGCCTGGCTCTGCCGATCAAAAGTAAAAAATATTGGACATGATGTGAACTTTGCATTACATTCTTGCATGTCAGTAATTCTTTACCTTGGAGCAGAAATGTCCGTCTCGGAGAAACGCGCCTGGATCATGGTGGTCGTGGCGAGCGCCGCCTACGCCAGCTATCTCGTCATCATCCTCGACCGGTCGAGGGAGGTGCCCCTCGCCCTCGTGCCCTATGCGGAAACGCTGCTCTGGACGGTGGGTGGGGCGATCGTCGCATCCATCCTCCTCGACATCATCAGTTCCCTGTTCTCGCCGCGCAGTGCCGCGGCGAAAGATCAGCGGGACCGGGAGATCAATCGCCTCGGCGACTACATCGGCCAGTCGTTCTTGGTCGCCGGCGCGGTCGCCGCCCTGATCATGGCGATGATCCGGTTCGACCAGTTTTGGATCGCCAACGCGATCTATCTCGCCTTCGTGCTCTCGGCCATCCTCGGATCCGTCGCCAAGGTCTTCGCCTACCGCCGCGGCTTCCAGACATGGTGAAAGCCACGCAGGTCACCAACGACATCCGCCGATTGCGATTCGCTGCCGGTGAACTGACCCAGGCCGAACTCGCCGCCCGCGTTGGCGTCACCCGGCAGACCATCATCGCCATCGAACAGGGCCGCTATTCGCCCTCTCTGGAGGTGGCGTTCCACATCGCGCGAGTGCTTGACCGGCCCTTCGACGACGTCTTCCAGTACCCTCCGACCGAAAGGAAACGACCATGAAAGCCCTGGTGCAAGACGGCTATGGATCGAGCGACGTGCTCCACCTCGCCGACATCGACCCACCCGAGATCGCCGACGACGGCGTGCTGCTCAGGGTAGAGGCGGCATCCCTCCATCGGGGCGACTGGCATCTGATGACGGGGCTGCCCCACCTCACCCGGGTCATGGGTTTCGGGTTGCGTGCGCCGAAGCAGCGCATCCGAGGCATGGATGTGGCGGGCGCCGTGCAGGCGGTGGGCCGCGGGGTGACCGATCTGCAGCCGGGCGACGAGGTGTTCGGGGTGTGTGACGGCGCGCTCGCAGAGTACGCCCGGGGCCGTGCGGAGCTTCTGGTGCCGAAGCCCCCGAGTGTGACCTTCGAGCAGGCGGCGGCGGTGCCCACGTCGGCCACCACGGCGCTTCAGGGTCTTCGGGTTGCCGGACGACTAACGAACGGGCAGAGCGTGCTCGTGATCGGGGCGGCCGGAGGCGTCGGCATCTTCGCCGTCCAACTCGCGAGAGCATTCGGCGCGGTGGTCACCGGGGTGTGCAGCCCCGGGAAGGCCGACCTGGTGAGATCTCTCGGGGCACACCACGTCATCGACTACACCAGCGAAGACTTCACGGCTCAGGGGCGGCGCTACGACCTGATCCTGGACATGGCGGGTAACCGACCGGTGCGGCGACTGCGTCGTGCCCTCACCCCGGCGGGAACTCTCGTGATCGTCGGGGGAGAGGGCGGCGGACGCATCCTCGGGGGGTTCGATCGCTCCCTTCGTGCGCTCGCGCTATCGCCGTTCGTTGGCCAGCGGCTCACCGGCCTGGTGGCCGTCCAGCGCCGTGCCGACCTGCTGGTGCTGGCCGATATGCTCGCGGCCGGAACTCTGACCCCGGTGATCGATCGGGTGTACCCGCTCAGCGAGGCACGGGAGGCATTTCGGATGTTGGAGAGCGGAAACCCGCGGGGGAAGCTCGTCATTACGCCGTAGTCGGCCGCCTGCGCAGTGCCCCCAGCTCCTGTGGATAACCCCGACGCCGATCTGCGCGGCGGATCCATGATGTGGGGGTGCCCTCCGCCGTCGCCCTCATCACCGAGCAGGTGCGTGAGCGGGTGCGTATCGACGGGGTGGACCTCGGCGGTGATCGGGTGCACGGCTCGGTTGTCGACCGCTACGTGTGGGAAGAGGTGCAGCGATACAGTGAGCGGGCGCTCGGCGGTTCCCTGCCGATGCTGGTCGATGAGAAGCAGGCGGCCCGGGCGATCGTCGCCTCGATCACCGGCTTCGGCGCGCTCCAACCGTTCTTCGACGATCCCGACATCGAGGAGATCTGGATCAACGGCCCCTCGAAGGTCTTCATCGCCCGCAACGGGGTGCCGGAACTCACCGGCGTGCTGCTCACCGACGGCGAGGTACGCGATCTGGTGGAGCGGATGTTGCAATCCACCGGTCGTCGGGTCGATCTGGCGTCACCCTTCGTCGACGCCTCCCTTCCCGACGGCTCGAGACTGCACGTGGTGATACCGGATGTGACCCAGCGGCACTTGGCCGTCAACATCCGTAAGTTCACCAAGCGCATTCGCGACCTGCAGAGGCTGGTCGCCCTCGGTTCGCTCAGCCACCAGGCGGCCGAATTCCTGCGCATGTGCGTGCTCTCCGGGCACAACATCCTCGTCTCCGGCGCGACCCAGACCGGCAAGACGACCCTGCTTAATGCTCTGCTCTCCGGGGCACGAACCGGCGAGCGAATCGTCACGGTGGAGGACACCTTCGAGCTCGACCTCGCCGCACGGGACGTCGTTGGCATGCAGTGCCGCCAGCCGAGCCTCGAGGGCACGGGCGAGATCACCCTCCGCCGCCTCATCAAGGAGGCGTTGCGAATGCGCCCGGACCGACTCGTGGGTTACCTATATAGCGAGGCTCTGAAGGTCATAAACTCGAACATTGCGCCAAAGTTCGAGCGCCCAGCCATTTGTTTCTCTCTTAGCATTCAGCGCACCGTTGCCGCTCATCTCTCTACAGATAGTGCTGTTGGTCGAGTGCTTCGAAGACTTGGAGTTCGGTCCTGAACTTGCCGATGTAGCCGGCCTGCGCATGGATGACACTCCATCCGCCAGGGATATGGCTCATCTTGGCGATAGGAAGAGTCGCACCGTTGCCGTAAATACCCCAAGTACCATCCGTTAGCTTTTCCGCGTGGTAATTCTGCCCGAAGATCTGCTCGCCAGTCCGTTCGGGCGGAAAGTCGCTGTCGTCGGTAGCTGCCTCGATCTCAGCCTGTGCATTGAAAACGCTATCCACCTTCGCCACGGCATCCAGTATCAGGTTGGAACGAGGGTGCCGCATCGGCGTGAAGGCGGGCGGCTCCAGGGGGACAAGTGGGGATTTTACCCTCCACCTTTCAACGGCAACATAGCTAATGGCGCAAACGACGAGCGCAACGCCGATGAGCAGCGACCACGGCAAGCTCACGAATTTCTGGGTGACCACCCACGAGGTAAGGAAGAGACCAGGCACCACAATTGCCATTACCCACGCAAGGGCCGCAAGAATGTGTTTGCGCTGCACTTCCCCACGGTATCGAGCTGGCCAGTCTCTACTCGGATCGGCACACCGTGGGTTGTTCATACGGGACGAGGTTTATTGATTCGGCGTCGTCGAGGTAGGGATGGCACCGGCTATCGACCCCGCGCTAAGTGTTCCCCGTCGGCAATCGCGCCGCCGCTCTGGGGGCGGGCGTGTCATCGTACTTTCTTTCGTTGCACCCATCGTCGAGTGAGCGACTCTTTGGTCGATCAGATGATCTGAAGCACCTTTGCGACGATTGCATGGACCACATACAGAACTTGCAGATTTTCGGCCGAGGTTGCGTCCCTGTGAGTGGTGTGGTTTTCCCGGTTCTGAGCGTCGGATCGTCGACGTGAAGAGCCACCGTGTGATGGTCAGTGAGAACCGACTAAAGATCTCACGACAAGGACACAACACACGATGGCTCTTGACCAGTCTGCCCTGCTCGACCTTCTTGGCGAGCTGAAACTCACCGATGTCACCGACCGGATTCGCGTCGCGACCGAGATGCTCTACCAGGAGCTCATCGACGCCGAAGCGACCGCGTTCATCGACGCCGCCCCGTTCGAGAGGACGACCGAGCGCAGCACCCACCGCAACGGCACCCGCCCCGGGGTGCTGACCACGACCGCGGGAGATCTGGATTTGACGATCCCGAAACTGCGGGCGGGAACGTTCTTCCCCGCCCTGCTGGAACGCCGCCGCCGAGTCGACCAGGCCCTGTTAGCCGTGGTCATGGAAGCGTATTTGCATGGCGTCTCCACCCGGAAGGTCGACGATCTGGTGAAGGCACTGGGCGCTGATTCCGGGATCTCGAAATCCGAAGTCTCTCGGATCTGCGCCGGCCTGGACGCGGAAGTGGCCCAGTTCCGCGACCGCACCCTCTCGACCCTGGACTACCCGTACGTGTTCCTCGACGCCACCTACGTCAAAGCGCGGGTCAACCACCGGATCGTGTCCCAAGCGATCGTCGTCGCTGTTGGGGTGGCCGCCGACGGGCGCCGCGAAGTGCTCGGCTTCGACGTCGGAGACACCGAGAACGAAGGCTTCTGGACCGCGTTCCTCCGCTCGTTGAAAGTCCGCGGGCTGGACGGGGTGAAGCTCGTCATGTCGGATGCGCACTGAAGGGTTGAAGAAGGCGATCGGCACCGTGTTCCAAGGCGTCGCCTGGCAGAGATGCCGGGTGCACTTCATGCGCAACGTGCTCTCCGTCGTCCCGAAAGGATCCCAGGACATGGTCGCGTCGATCATCCGCACGATCTTCGCCCAACCCGACCGGGAGCACATCCATAGCCAGTTTCATGAAGTCACCACGATGCTGAAACGATCCCATCCGAAGGTCGCCGTCATGCTCGACGAGGCCCAACATGACCTCCTCGCGTTCGCGTCGTTCCCGCAACGGCACTGGCGACAGATCTGGTCCACGAACCCGTTGGAAAGGGTGAACAAGGAGATCAAACGCCGCACCGACGTCGTCGGGGTGTTCCCCAACCCCGCCGCGCTCCTGCGCCTGGCCGGCGCCGTCCTGGTCGAGCAACACGACGAGTGGGAAGCCGGCGACCGCCGCTACTTCTTACGAGAGCTCGATGCTGGAGCTGAAGACCATGAACGAGACGACCACGACCATCGAGGAGGTGAACCTCATCCCAGAGCTGACCGCCGCCTAAGCTAAAACCACTGACCCGCACGGTGAAGCGAAAGCACACTCAGCGGGACGTGACCGTCGGCCGATGTAGCTCCGCCGAGTGCAAAAGGGATGATGTGGTCAAACTGAAGCTCGACGTTGGAACCGCATTGGCGGCAGCTTCCCTGATCTCTGATCCAAACGTACTGTTTTAGGTCATCGGGTATTGCACCGCGAACGGTAGCTGCGGGCCGTTGAGCCATTGCAAAGGCGTCGTGAACGCGAGGTCACCGGACCGGTGAGCGCGCAGCCAGAGGTCGTGTTTCTGCGTCCACGCTGCCCCGTCGTCATACACAGCCCCGTGCCGAAGGAGCAGCTTCGAGAGCCGATGCCTGGCAGTCATCAGATCCTGGCGGGTGCCCTCACGGGACCTCACGAGATCCCGGGCGGTTTCCTCCTCGATAGTGGAGACTTTCACCGTGGTGATCTCGTCCAGATGCAGCAACCGCATCAGATGGAACGCGTCCCGGGCATCGGTCTTGACCCGGTCACCGCTAGGGCGTTGCAACTTCGACGGCGCCGCCACGACACACTCCGTGCCGGAGGCGAGCAACTGGCGGTAAAGACCGAACCCGGTCGGGCCAGCCTCATACGTCGCGATCTGCGGGCCCGGCAACGACCGAGTCCACGCCACGACCTCGGACAAGTCATACCCGAAACGGTGCCGGGCGACTTCGCCGGTGTCCACGTCCAACGCGCTGCCGACGATAGTCCGTGCGTGCACATCCAGACCAACGAAACTACGATATTGAGTCAACTGGGGCCTCCAAGTTCAGCTGTGGGTAGGCCAACCCTCCAAGAGGTCGGTAACCCACGTATATCTGAACTGTGGCCCCAGCCTCAAGCGCCGGACACCTTCATATCGTCTAGCACTGGTTTGGGGGCGTCGCGGTTGGGAGATCACCGGCTATCCACCCGGCGTTGAGTGTTCCCGGTGCCGTGATCGTGGCCCACGTAGTGCCGCCGCTCCGAGTGGTGAGGGTATCATTTTGCGGGTTGAGCATGACCACGGATGTGTTCGTCTGAAACCAGCCGAGGATGCAACCGAAACCGTATCCCGAGGATGTTGCCTGGAACGGAGATGTTCCAGTAATTTGTAGTACGTCGTATTTGTTGGTGCCGGTCTGGTAAAGGAAAGTTCCTGTTGGCGGCACGTAGGTCATGCTCAATGCCATCGGCGCTGGTGTCCCGCTATCGACCGTGACTTGCCCTGTTGCATCGTAGTAACCGTCCTTCACGGCGGTGACTTGATAAATACCGGTCTGCATATCGGCGAGCTGAACTTGCCCGGCGGCGTCGGACGTGCCTTGATTCTGGGTACCGCTGATGGATACATCGACACCGGAGATTGGGTTACCGCTTGTGTCAGTGACTGAGACCGTGATCTTCAACGCCGCCGCTGTTGAGTTCGAGTCGGTGCCTGTTGCTTTGACCGGATGAATGGTGACCCCAACTACGACAGCCGCTATGACGATGAGCAAGCCGGCGGCAATGAGGCCGCCACTCCTTAACCGGCGACGGTAGGGAATGCCAGGTGGCGGGATTATCGGGCTCCCTGGCTCCATCGCCGCGAACACACCCGTGGCCTGTGTGTACCCGTCATTGGTGCGCGGAAAGGACAGGATGCGTCTGTCGCCGAAGGTGGTTCGGTTGAAGATTTGGAAGGTGTCGCTGTCCTTCACAAGAAGATGGTGCTGTCCTTGGGATACAATGTCGGCCATTTTGCTCCCCTATGTGGATACCTGCGCCTCTAGCGCGGAGCGTCATGTGGCCGGGCGCGTTAGAAAACCTCTTATACACTGTAGCGAGTAGAGGACATAGCCATCAACCTCAAGAGGTGGCGTGGAATGAATCGAGTGCTCGTGAACTCGGGGTTCGTCTACGTGCACGCAGGAAAGAACTCGCGCTCTCGCAAGAGCACGTAGCACATTTGGCCGGAATTAGCCTGTCGCGCTATCAACTACTTGAGGCTTCGATTTCGCAGTATGGAGTTAGCTCGAAGACGCTTTCGCCGTCGAACCCGCGTCTCAACACGATATTTGCTGTCGCGGATGCTTTGCAGGTTGAGGTTAGCCAGCTGCTTCTGAAGCTTTGACGCCGACTTTCTCGACGGTTATCGCTTCTTCTGTGAGTCGCGTGAGAGCCGCCCAATGCCGTGGGTGCGGCGCGAGAATGCCTCGGCGTATCTTCGAGGCTGCTGCTATTGAAACGCCAGTCGCCTGAACTATTCGACTGAGCGGGACCGGGGCGAGCGCGGGTACTATTTCGCGTGCAAACGACTTTCGGTCGAAGCTCTCATTGGCATGGGTCGCGTCCCATGCGTCGCGTGCTGCCCGTGAAGCTCGCTGACTCGCGATTCGGGTGGCGCGCGACTCGGGAGACTGCGTGGGATCGTCGGTCGACTCGCGACGCGATTTCGCGCCGTTTTCTGCTCGCTGGGTCATCCGTTTTATCTTGTCGACTGCTTCGCAATTCGAACAGCGTTTCTGCCTCCCGGACGGCAGCTCTTGACCACAGTCAATACAAGTGGCTTTGAACGGGGCGCTTGTGCCGCCGGAATCTGGAATCTGCGGCGACGACGGGATCGCGTGAATAGCTTGGACGGTTCGGTGGTTAGAGCGGGTTAGAGGGGTGCGGACACGTACTTTGGTGGGGGATGCGGCACCGATCATATGCGCCACGGTCTCAGCGACTGGGGCGATCGCTTTCGCCCAGGTGTCCATTCTCTCGGTGAGGGGGTGGGTAACGCTTTCGGTGAGTCGGCATGTGCCGTCCTTGGTTTCGATGAAGTCGATTGCCCGGAAGCGTCGATGCTGCAGGAGTTGCAGCGCGTCTGATTCCACGATTGGACGGATCGCTTCGAGGAGGTCGAGCGCCATTGATGCCCGATATTTGACGTCGGCGTGCATGATGCCAAGTTCCGGGTCGAGACCCACCGCGACACAGGCGATCCGACACTCGATCTCGGCGAGAGAGTACGCATAGTTGAGGATCGCGTTTACCGGATCGGTTGCTTTGCGCGGCGACCGCCCGGCCCGTCGAAGCCGCGAAGCTCGAGCGTTTCCCGTGACCCAATGCGCGGGCACTCCCCTCGCGTCCCTCGTCGCAAACTGCGCGGCAACATTGCGCTGCCACAGCGCAAAATATGCGGCCGCAGCCCGCGCTTCTACCTCACGTAGCCCCGCAATGTCTGTGACGTTCGAGATGTCTGAGGCGTGCCCGCGAAGGTCTTCCGCGACCGCTCGTCCATTTTCAGCGAACATATTGGTCAGATTCGCGGCGTGTCCCAGTACTTTTTCGCGGATCAGATAGCAGGCCGTTTCCAGGCCGACGTCCGACAGAGTCGCGACGGCCTGGGCGCGGCGTAGTCGAGCTTCGTGGGGATTGTCTCCGACCGTCTGGGCGAGAACGGTGCCGTCCGAAGTGAGGTTTACGAGGGTGATTCCGGTGTCAATGCACCAGCGGATCGCGGCCAAACTTAGCGTCCCAGCTTCTCCCAAAACCACGATCCGGCGCACCGCTCGTTGAGAACGGGTGAGCGTTCGAAGTCGACGGTGTGCTCCGATACCGTCGGAGACGGTGAGATGGTTTCGATCGACAGATATCCGCACACCATAGCCATCCACAACTATCGTGCGACGATAGTCAGCCCGTCCATAAGTTGCAGCGAGGATTGCATCGATGCTGTCGACATCGGCAGGGCTCAGTAGCTCGTTCACTCTTGCAGCTCTCGAGCAATGGCCGCGAGGTGCACGACCATTTCGTCTACGATTTCGATCACTTTTCGGTTCGAACCTTTACTTTGGGGTCCGAAAAATAGCTGAAACCGCGGGATCTCTTCGCTGGCAAACCCTAGAATTTCGCGAGCGAGCGGCAGGTACTGACGAATTGATTGCGGATCGCTCAAAATGCGCGAAGTCGCTCGCGGAATTACGGAAATTACCCTGTCCACGAATGCGGCATTCCGCTCTAAATCTGCATCGGTAATTTCTGAGGTATCCACTCGCAAATATTTCAGGAGTGAGCGGGGATCAGGGTATGACCAATTTGGGTTCGGATACCATCGCGCGTCCAATTCGATTTCGGATTCGTCGCCTCGTATCGCTGCCGAATTTGCGAAAATCCTGCCGATTAATTCCTTTACATTCTCGGATAGATCGTCGTATGTCTCTTCTGGGAGGTCGAACGACGTGAGTGACTCGGGATCGGATTCGATACTCGCGATCTCTAGACCGCGAAGGGTGGTGCGGGCACGGTATGCGCTTGCGCGCTCAGGAAAGTCATCGGTTTCAGATCCCCAGGCGAGCTCCCTCAGACCTTGGATTATTGCCGGGGTGAGCACCTTTTCGATGAGCTGTCCCGAAGCTTCGATCGCGCCCGCTGGGAGTTGAAACGGGGGAAACGCCGCAGCGATTTGAGGAACGACCGAAGGGGGAATCTCGAGGCCATCCGCAAAAAGGTGCAGAACCGCTCCAGGAGAAGCTCGCCAACCGTCATCGATCAAGTCAAGAAAAGCGGCGACATACAGGAGATCCAATGGCGTGGCCGGATGCCCGCGCTTCACCGTGGGGACTCGTCCAGCCTTGCGCCAATTCTCGTACGAGCGAGCGGTTTTCCGACCGAAGTCGGTTAATTGCAGTCCATCTTCTTCGACGAGTGTTCTGACCTGGTTCTGGGCATCCAATGTCGCTCTTGATGCGCGCTCCATTCTTAGATGGTCGACATCCACGAATAGGGACCGGAGTTCGGCTGACCCATCGTCAGCATTTCTGGGCATACTCCGATCCTCCCTTAAAGAACCAAGTTAGTCAATACAACATGGTTCTTAATCGAAGTACCAAGTCCAGCCGAGTGGGCCGAATGGTGCGCGCATACGGTTCACGTATCTACAAGGACGACATCGAAAGGAAGCATCATGCAAGAAGAAAACCCCGCCCACCGGCTAGCTGGTCCGAACGGTGATCTGCAACGTGTTCTCGAAACCCTTGAGGCAGCAATAATTAGTCTCATTGAGCACCCCGAGATGATTTCGACTCTGCAGGAGCGGTGCGAAGCACGGATAGCCGCGGTTCTCGAGGAACGGATTAACAGTTACTCCTCCCTCACCCCGTATGTTCAGGAGACTTGGTCCACCGTTGCCAAGGCTCATGTCGGGGTCCCGCTTGTCGAGCATCTCTATCTGCAGTTGATCGAGGATGCAATTTTCCCGAGGGCGGACGTGAACGATCCCACCGTCGATCGGCTCCTTGAGGCTCACGCAGCATTCTCTCGCCTGCTCGATCTTGCCGCTCTGAAAGACTCCCACGTCGCAGACGCAAAGGCTCGGATCGAAAGCGATCTGCATGCTTTTCATGCGGATGACCGCGAGTGGCGTTGGCTGAACGAGGCGGGGGAAGACTGATGAGCGCGCGAAGACAATGGGCAGAACTATCGACGGCCTACCGTCGTCGTCTCGAGCGAGCCGGGATATCGAGCAGCTCGTACGAGTCAGGGGCCTCCTTGCAGGGCGCGCGGGGCCACGCCGCAACGCCAGAGCGACCTGCGCGCGCGGAACGAAATGCAACGGTCTATGCGAGATACATTCGTGCGCGTGTTAAGCCGATGCGGGTGGCCACCCGCGAGGGTGTCCGAATTGTGACCGTTCCGGCTGTGCGGGATAGGTCCGACGTGGGAACTTACGACAATGCGGTGAAGAACATGCTGGGCGGGGTGAATCCGATGCGCCGGTATGGGCAGGAGGCGGGCGTAAACCTTGCCAGTTTCGACGGTGCGACCATCCAGGGCTTCATCGGTGCAAGTGATGAACTCCAAACCCTCAGCCTTCTCACTGATGAGAAGGAGCTGACGGCTCGGTACTACACCGGCGAGCTACGGTACGAGCAAATTTATGCCCAGACCTCGTGAATGGCAGGGAGACAAATCATGTTGAATCCTGACCCGACAAGAACCGCGGCACGACACCAGAGGTGTCTCGACCGTCTCGGTCCAGACCCCGCGTGCGTGCTGTGTGGCGAAAACAATGCGGCAGTCCTGGACAAGGTGCAGGGTCACCATGTGGCGAACCGGATCAATAATCCGGAGCTGACCGTGGTGTTGTGCGCGAACTGTCATCGAATTCAAACGGAATCCCTCGCGACCGCAGGGGTCCCCAACCGATACCCATCACCACCGACACCGCTGGATCGGCTTTCAGCCGTTCTCGCAGGCATCGCCGCATTTCTCCAAAATGTCGGGAGCGCGTTAAGGGAGTGGGCGCGGTGGATCGACGAACTGCAGGCTCGCCTGACTGCTAACGGCGTGGCTCTCGCCGACGTGATGCCGTTGTGGACTCCGGGACTACCCGGGAGTGCGGCGTGAGTGCGGCGGACCTCCCGATCGGGACGCTTCACACCCCAACACAGACGCGGGCATGGACTCGGGATATCGCCACGACATCGGCCACGGCACCTTCGAAGCCGCGGAAACACATCAAACGAGGGATTCAGACTGAGGGCCATGTTCTGGTCTTCGACACAGAGACGACAACGGATGCCTCTCAAGCGCTCACCTTCGGGTCATGGCGGTTCGGCACCTACGCGGCTGGCGGAAACCTGACGATCCTGGAGGAAGGACTTTTCCACGCCGACGACCTGCCCCAGACAGACCCGGAAGGGTTCGCTCATCTCATCGACTACGTTGCCACCCATGCCGCGGATATCGACCGGAACGCAACCGGGGCGAACCCGACGCTCGGGCTCGTTTCTCGTGCCCAGTTCGCTGCCGTGCTGTTTCGCGCGATTCAGGCCAACGCGATCATTGTGAATTTCAACAAACCATTCGATCTATCCCGCATCGCCATCTCCGCCGGTGCGGCACGAGGCAGACGGTATGGCGGATTCTCGCTGCGCGTCTGGGAAAACGAATACAGTCGACCGCGCATCATTTTGAAGATGTTGAACTCCAAATCCTCGTTCACCGAATTGACCTGGCCACCGAAGATCCCGCTTAAAAGTGGCACTGCGGCACGGCTGCTGGATCTTCGTACCCTGGGGTTCGCCCTTGACGCCACCCCCTACACGCTCGGCAGCGCATGCAAGAAATGGGAAGTCACAAATCCCAAACAGGCTACCGAAACTCACGGTCAAATCACCCCCGCATACATCACCTACAACCTGGCGGATACCAGGGCGACCGCGGAGCTGTGCGCGAAAATGTTCGCCGACCTTGAGAAACACCCGGTGGAGGCGAAACCGGAACACCTCATGTCGCCGGCCAGCCTCGCGAAAAGCTACCTTCGAGCGATGGGGGTAAGGCCGCGCCTCACGATGCAGCCAGATTTCCCCGAGCCGATCCTCGGTGCGGCGATGAGTACCTTCTACGGTGGCCGTGCGGAATGCCACATCAGGCGAACCCCCCTGCCCGTCGAAGTGCACGACTTCACCTCCATGTACCCCACCGTGAACACCCTCATGGGTCTATGGGCCCACCACACCGCCGAACGGATCGAGGTGGTCGACGCCACCACTGCCATCACCGATTGGCTGGACACCCTCACCCTGGATGACCTATTCGCTCCCAGCGCGTGGCGTCGCCTAGTCGGGCTGGTTCGGCTCGACGCCGAGGGCGACATCCTCCCGGTTCGTGCACGCTACGGGCTGAAAGGGGATTTCAACGCCACCATCGGCGTGAACCCCTACTGGTCGGACTCGCCACAATGGTTCACCATCGCCGATGTGGTCGCTTCAACGCTCCTCACGGGTCATCCACCGAAAATTGTCCAAGCGATCAAATTCGAACCCGTCGGTGTCCTGCCTGGGTTGAAGGCAGTGCGACTGGGAGGTGACATCCGTGTCGACCCAGTGCGGGACGATTTCTTCAAAGTCGTGATCGAGAAGCGGCTCCCCGTGAAGCACAAACCGCTTGGCGCATTCCTGAAGGTGCTCGCAAACTCAGGCTCCTACGGCATCTTTGCTCAGTTCGACCGTGCCGACCTCGCACCGGGAACAGCCCGCCAAGTCATCGTTGAAGACGGATCACCTGGGGACCCTTCAGAGGACAACTCCTACACGGTCACCACCGATCACCCAGAAACACCAGGCCCTTACGCGTTTCCCCCAATCGCCGCCGTGATCACGGGGGGCGCGAGACTGATGCTTGCCATGCTGGAGCGGTGCGTCACGGATATTGGCGGGACATGGGTATTCGGAGATACCGACTCCATGGCAATCGTCGCCACCGAAACCGGAGGGACAATCTCGTGCCCCGGCGGGAATTATGCCAGTACTGACGGAACCCCTTCGGTTCTCGCGCTTTCCTTCGTGCAAACCGCGGCGATCCGGGACCGGTTCGACGTGCACCTGAATCCATATGACCGCAAGCTAGTTCCGGAACTGTTGAAGTCCGAATATCGGGGAATGTGCTTCGCGGTGTCCGCGAAACGGTACGCCTGCTACACCGTGCACAACGGGCAAATCATCATCGATCGGTCGAAGGTGTCGGAGCACGGACTCGGCCACCTCATGGACCCCACTCTCGACCTACTCCCCGACACGCAAGAAACCGGCACCGTGCGCCCCTGGGTACTCGCCGCCTGGAAATGGATCATCGATCGCGAAACCGGACTGTCCGAGCCCGAACCCTCCTGGTTGGAGCGTCCCGCCGTGGGACGGTTCAGTGTCACCAGCACCCACCTCTGGAGGGCCTTCGATACCTACAACACTGGGAAACGCTGGGCGCACCAGGTGAAACCCGCGAACTTCCTCCTCACCATCGGGATCAACGCCATGAGCGGCGACCACGGTCGCCTCGTCGCACCCTATGAACCCAACCCAAGCAAGTGGCTCGACAAGGATTGGTACCGACTGGCAAACGGGCACCCAGTCGCCATCGACACAAATTGGGACGGCGACGCCACCAAAGTGCTCGTCGAAACCTTTCGAGACATCCTCCTCCGCCACGTCGCACACCCGGAAGCTAAATTCCTCGCAGCCACAGGGCAACCGTGCATCGCTGACACACGCGGACAGCTGCAACGCAGACCCACCCTGTCGACCGGCCGCGAAACCATCGGGAAAGAGGCCAACCTCATCGAGGAAACCCAAGCCGGACTCCTATACGACGACGCCACACCCGTTTACAGAGCTGCTGATTCAATGTGGACCCATGTCATCCTCGCCCTCCGAACGCACGACGCCGTTCTCTTCCCTGCCGTGAATCCACCCACGGGAAACCGCGAAGCGAGCGAGGTGGCAGCCGGACTCTCAGAGCTGCAGATCAAACGAATGATCCGCAATGGATCGGTACCGCGCAACCCGGATACCCGAGAACGCATCACCCAAGCGGTCCTCGCGGCGGCGGTTCAGACACTTGGCGAAAGGAATCCCTCTCGAAACTGGAAACTAGAGCGCAGCGAAGTCGTGCTGGAACATTTCACTGGGCTTGTCTGAGGTTGGAACTTCCAGGGCGACAGGCTGCCCGCGCTGGCCCGATCAAGAAGCAAACGGATCGCGCATTGCGATCGCGCAGCTGAACCACGGCAAGAGGCTCCCGAGGCTGCTAGCAGTGTTGGTGGGCTCGCCGTGTGAGGTCGAGGCACCGACCAATCATTCCGGGCTTCGAGTCGTCAAGACCTTCTCAAGATGATTGCGGGCCCCATGAACGCGGAAGATGTCGGATCGAAACTCGTCTACAACCTTCACGAACTCGGGATCTTTGTTCGCCGTGGCCCAGACCTTCTCGGCGATCGGGTTGCCAGTGTTCCACGCGTTCATCATCAGGCCCCACATTCCCTGGGAGGTCAATATTTCTGGACCGCTGCCTGCGATCTTCACCCACATCATGGACGACGCCCGACCTTGAGAGAGCGATCGCCGATCCCAAGCGTTCAGGAGATCGATGAGCGCGTTGATCTCTGTTCGCTTCAGGTGAGCAGCCCACACTCGGACCGGATGATTGCCGATCGCCAGTTCCATCCGCGCCTGCGCACCCGTGGGTTGGGTGGGATCGACCGGATCGGGTATGTCGTTCACTCCAATAGCGAGTAGCGCCGCGGAGCGTATGCTCTGCCACTGCAGTTCGTAGTCGCGATCGAGCGCAGCAGTGGTCGCTGCACGTTGCCCGCGATTAAGAATCCAGCCGACGAACAGGCCCGTAACAAGGCCAGAGAACAAGCCGCTGATGATTCCGGCGAGTACGGCAGGCGGGAAGTCAGCCCAAGGGTCTGTAGCTGTTGTGGCGAGATGCAGCACGTCGGAACTCTACTCTGCGCTTCAGACTTCGGTCGGCGTGGTTTCTTCGAATTCCTTGCGCCATGGCAGGGGACTGTCACGCCACGCGCCTTGCTCGCGAAGGCCCGCCTCGATCTTCTTGGTGTCGCGTTCCATCTGGGCGCGTGATGCCTTTCCTGTGCGCCAGAACCGGAGGTTGTGAGTGAACTCCGCGGTCCACTTGTCGAGGGGTGCCTGCGCCTCGAGCACGTCGTCTACACCGTGGTCGATGTCGTCCCCCAAGATCACCTTCATGGCTTCGGCAACCTTGCCGGCGTGAAAGAGCATCAGTTGCCGCTGCGCATCGAACCAGAGCGCCAGCCACGGCTCCTTGCTGTCCATGAGCTCGGACAGGGTCAGCATCCGAGACGAGAAGAATCGGACGCGCGTGCCAGCTCCGTGTCGTGCTTCCCAGTCAATGCCTCGGAGTTCTGACGTCGCATCGAGCAGTGCCCGATACGCAGATGTAACCTCCTCATCGCGGGAACGCCGCCTCTCAACACTCCACTGAATCCACGCAATAAGCGCCGCGATCGAGCCGGCGCCGATCACTCCGACGATGATGTCCGGGACGAAGCTGTCCCAATTCGACTTGATCCGGATGCCCACGACGACAAGTGCCGTGACCACGACCGCAAGAATGATGCCGACGACTATGGCACCACGGATCCTTGAACTCATGCCCGCGAGCTTAGGGGTTGCGCTTGAACCACGGAAGCCCGTGCCCTATCCGGGACTCTCCATCTAATGAGGACTTGCGCAAGTACTAACAATGACTTCACGGGGCGGCGTTGGCGCTAGTCAGCTCCTGCTTCCAGGTCGAACCCATCCACGGCCGCCAAAGTGTGGCAGGGTGCGTACGCCCGCAAGTCACATGCCCGAGAATCCTCGCTATTAAGCGCAAAGCGCTGGTTTGACGTTCGGTTTCTCGTTGTATAGGTAACCCCCGGACCGACTCGTCGTCGGGGAGGTGCGCGAGGCGGAGTCCCTCGACCTGCTGATCGCCCTCAACAGCGGGCTCCCCGGGATGTGCTCGATCCACGCCAACAGTGCGCGGGATGCCCTCGCCAAACTCTGCACTCTTCCCCTGCTTGCCGGGCGCAACATCGACTCTTCGTTCGTGGTGCCTACAGTGGCGGCATCCGTCGACCTGGTCGTCCACTGCGAGCTCGCGCGCGACGGACGACGACGCATCACCGAGATTCTCGCCCCGAGCGGGAGCGTCGTCGGGGGAACGGTCATCGAGGCGAGCCTCATCTTCGGCGTCAGACGCGGGGTACTTACGGCAACCGGGAACTATCCGAGTCGCACCGGCAAGTTCCAGGCCTCCGGATTTGACCTCGCGTCCATCTTGGCGGGAGCGGAGAGATGATCATCACGGCGATCCTCGGCCTGGCGCTCGGTCTCGGCATCGTGCTTCTGAGCGCTCCCCTCCTCTGGCCGACCGCGTCGCCAAGGCTCGCGCCCCCCGCCGTTCCGGGGCTCGGCATGCTTCGCGAACGCCTCGCCCAGGCCGGCCATCACGCCGTGCCGATTCCCGCCCTCCTGTCCGTTTCCGTCATCGAGGGCCTCGCCGTGGCAGCGATCGCCTTCGCGATCGTTCCCGTGGTGGTTATCGCCTTAATTGCGGGCATCGCCGCTGCCTGCCTTCCCCTCGCGCTGGTCCACGGCCGCGCTCGTTCACGCCGTCGGGCATCCCGGGTAATGTGGCCCGACCTCGTCGATCATCTCGTCTCTGCCGTGCGTTCGGGGCTCGCCCTGCCCGACAGCCTGGTGACACTCGCCCACGCCGGGCCGACGAACACCCGCGCGGCCTTCGCCGACTTTGCGGAGGAATATCGGGCGACGGGCAATTTCGGCACCTCGATCGATCGCCTCAAGATGCGTCTTGCGGATCCCGTCGCCGATCGCATCCTCGAGACTCTTCGGATGTCGCGAGAGGTCGGAGGCAGCGAACTCACCACGGTCCTTCGCAACCTCGGTTCCTATCTGAGACAGGAGGCGGCCATCCGTTCCGAGGTGGAGGCGCGCCAGTCGTGGGTGCTGAACGCTGCCCGCCTCGGGATAGCGGCACCGTGGATCATCCTGCTGCTCCTCGCCTCTCGCCCCGAGGCCGCGGCCGCCTACAACACGGGCGGGGGGCTGGTGCTGATCGTCGGCGGACTTCTTGTCACCGCGATCGCCTACCGCCTCATGCTCGCCCTCGGCCGCCTTCCCGAGGAGCAGCGATGGTTCGCCTGACGGATCTTTCGGGGTGGGCGGTGCTCTGCGGGCTCGCTCTCGGGCTCGGGCTTTGGTCGCTGGCCGGCCTGGTGCCGCGGTTGGGTCGACCCCGACTTGCCACGCGCGTCGCACCCTACGTCGTCGCCGTCTCCCCGGCCGCTCGCGAACTGCTGTCGCGCCACTCCGTCGACCCGCTTCCGGTGCTCGGCGCACTCTTTGCGCCCGATTTTGCTCGGCTGCGTTTGCTGCTGGGGACCCTCCTCGGGGGCGGCGCGACGATAGAGGTCCGCCTCCGCCAGGCGGCGTCGACCCTCACCGTTGAGGCGTTCCGTTCCCGGCAACTCGTCTGGGGCATCGGGGCCGCGCTCGTCGGACTGGCCGTGGCGCTGGCCTTGGGCAGGATTCAGCCGATCCCTCCGCTCCTGGTCTTCCCGCTCGTGGTGATCTTCGCCGTTGCGGGGGTAGTGCTTCGCGACCGGATGCTCCACCGCGCGGCTATCCAGCGGCTGGCCCGCATCACGGCCGAGTTGCCGACAATACTCGAGTTCCTCACTCTCAGCCTCTCGGCGGGGGAGGGGATACTCGACGGTCTCCGCCGCGTCGGTCGGGTGAGCAACGGGGAGTTCGCCGCCGAACTGTCAAGGGTGGTCAGTCACGTCAACACGGGGGTGCCGCTTGCGGACTCGCTGGCAGCCCTCGCGAGCGGCATGCGCTTGCCGGCTCTCACCCGCTGTGTCGAGCAGGTGAATGGGGCGCTCGAACGGGGCACACCGCTTGCCGAAGTGCTCCGCGCCCAGGCTCAGGATTCCCGTGACGACGCCAAGCGCACCCTTCTCGAAGTCGCCGGGAAGAAGGAAGTCGCGATGCTCTTCCCCCTCGTATTCATCATCCTCCCGGTGACGATCGTTTTCGCGATCTATCCCGGAATCTTCGTGCTTCAATTCGGCCTCTGACCGCGCCACTTCACGAAAGGACACTTCCCATGACCAGCCTCCCCGAGCCATGCCCCGAGCCGTTCTTCCTCCGCCGTCGCCTCTCCGGTGAGCGGGGGGACGTTCCCGGGTGGGTGCTCATCACCTTGATGACGGCCGGGCTTGTCATCATCATCTGGGGTCTCGCCGGACCCGCGCTCAGCGCGGTCTTTCAGCAGGCGATTCAGCGCGTCACCGGCTTCTGACCGGTAGACCATGGCCAGGGTGCGCCGTCGCTTGACCGATTGTCGAGGCGACACCGGTTCGGCGATCGCCGAATTCGTGATGGTCGCGGCATTGCTCACCGTGCTCACCCTGTCCGTGATCCAGCTCGGTCTCGTGCTGCACATCCGAAATACTGTGCTGGATGCGGCGGCCGAGGGCGCCCGTTTCGCCGCGCTCGCCGACAGCTCGCTCGAGGAGGGGGTCGCCCGCTCCCGAGACCTGATTTCCACGGCACTCGGAACCGACTACGCCTCGGACGTGACGGCGAGGTATGGACTCACCCTCGGGCACCCGTCGACGATAGTCACCGTTCGAACGCCCTTGCCGATCATCGGGCTGTTCGGACTCGACGGGGGACTGGAGGTGGTGGGTCATGCGGCGATGGAGGTTGTTCGATAGCCGGCTGGCGAACGAATCCGGCACAGCGTCCCTCGAATTCGTCACGGCCGGCCTGATCCTGCTGCTGCCGATGGTCTATCTCGTGCTCACCGTGTCCGCGCTGCAGGCCGGTGCCCTCGCGGTGGAGGGGGCCGCCCGCCAGGCCGTGCGGGTCTACGTACAGGCGTCCGACATCCGCAGCGCCGAGGCCGAAGCCGAGCGCGCGATCCAGTTCGCGCTTGCCGACTACGGAATCGACATCTCGGCGGCGAGCGTCACGATCAGCTGTTCCCCTCGGCCCGCAGAGTGCCTCCGCCGCCGTGCCAGCGTGACGATCGCGGTCGGGGTGGTCGTGGGCTTGCCGCTCGTGCCACCGGTGCTCTCGAGCGGCGGTCCGTTGGCCGTGCCGCTGCGCTCGACCGCCACGGCGCAGGTTTCGCGGTTCTGGGGCAGCCGATGAGAAGGAATCGGCCGCGCTTGGATGACGAGGAAGGATCGCTTCTCCCGCTGACCATCTTCTACGGCATCCTCTCTCTCGTGCTCGTCCTGCTCGTCGTGGCCGCGACCTCGCTCTACCTGGAGCGAAAGCGCCTGTTCACTCTGGCGGATGGCGCGGCTCTCGTCGGCGCGGAGGCGTTCGCCCTCGACGAGGTGTCCGTGACGACCGGTGGCCCGCGACCGACACTCCGAACGCCCGCCGTGCGATCGGCGGTGCGCGAGTACCTGGCCGCTCTGCCGGAGAATCGGTCCGAGTCGCTCCGCCTGGAGAGCGCTCGCACGACCGACGGGCGCAGGGCCACCGTGCGACTCTCTGCGTACTGGAGGCCACCGGTGGTGTCGCTCCTTCTCCCGGAGGGCGTCCGGCTCGATGTGACCGCCGTGGCGCGGTCGGTGTTCGGCTGACCCCGTCATCCCCGGGTGGTCTCCGGGGTCAACTTCGCAGCTTCAAACCGGGCGCGGGCCTGCGAAGTTGACCATGCGCCCGTGCCCGTGCCCGTGCCCGCGTCCGCCCCCGTGCAACCGCACAACCGCACAACCGTGCAACCGTGCAACCGTGCAACCGTGCAACCGCACAACCGTGCAACCGAGTCTCAGTCCGAGCCGCTGCCCACGAACAACACCGCGGCTCCGAGCCCGATCATCATGACTCCGCCCACCGCGCCGAGCCGATCCACTGCTTTCGGAGAGCGGGCGAACCAGCCCCGCACCGACCCCGCGACGAGCGCCCAGACGCTGTCACTCACCAGGGCGATCGCCACGAAAACCGCGCCGAGGGTGGCGAGTTGAAGCGGTATGCCTCCGCGCGAATAGTCCACGAACTGCGGCAGGACCGCGACGAGGAAAACGGCGGTCTTCGGGTTCGAGACGCCGACGAGAAAACCCTCGCCGAGCATCCGCCCGGCAGTGCGCGGTGGTCGAGAATTCGGCGACTCCGCGGTGACGCCCGAGCGATGGCGGATCGCCCGGATGCCGAGGAACACGAGATAGAGCGCCCCCGCAATCTTGATCACACTGAACAGCGCGACTGACTTCGTCACGATAATCCCTACCCCGAGGGCGACTGCCGCGGCGATGACGAGGGCTCCGCTGGCATTGCCGACGACGCTCAGGAGTCCGCCGATCCGGCCGTGGGCGAGTGAGCGTCCGATCACGAACAACACGCTCGGCCCGGGGATGAGCATGAGACCGAGCGCGGCGAGGCTGAAGGTGGCGAGGGTGGCGAGGGAAACCATTCTGAGAGCATAGGGGCGCGCGGAACGACAGCTGTGCTGCAGGGGTACTGTCGAAAATTATGGAGGATGTCGAGGGCACTGGAACGCGCCGCGCGGCGCCCGGAGAGCCCGAGGAGCCCGAGGAGCCCGACAAGCGCGCGGCGCCCGGAGAGCCCGAGGAGCCCGACAAGCGCGCGGCGCCCGGAGAGCCGGAGGAGCCCGACGAGCCGGCGGAGCCCGACGAGCTGGCGGCGCCCGGAGAGCCGGAGGCGCCCGACGAGCGCGCGGCGTCCGAAGAGCCCGATGAGCCGGAAGTTCCCGACGATCCGGGTGCCGCATCCGCGTGGGCGGCTCGGACCGGAGTCGTCTGGGACGTGCTGGTGATCGGAGGCGGTCCCGCAGGGGCTTCTGCAGCCCGAGTGGCCGCTGAACTCGGGGCATCCGTGCTCCTGATCGATCGGGCCCGATTCCCGCGCTACAAGACCTGCGGTGGCGGACTCATTGGCATCTCGCTCGCACACCTCCCGCCCTCGGTGTTGTCGACCATCGAGCAGGAAGTGCACGAGGTGCGGTTCTCGCTTCGGGGCGGAGCGGCGAAGACGCGGCGTCGGTCACGCCCCTTCCTCGCTTTGGTGCACCGGGAGCGCTTCGATGAGGCGCTCGCGGCGGCGGCTCGGGCCGCAGGGGCGATCTTCGAAGACTCGGTGACGGTGCGGAGCCTTGAGGAGTCGGTCGGTGGCCTGGTGACCGTGTCGACGGATCGAGGCATTTTGACCGCTCGGGTCGTGGTCGGGGCCGACGGCACGAGCGGTCGCACCGGTCGCTACGTGGGGGTCGAGATTCGCGGTACCGATCTCGGGCTCGAAGTCGAGCTCACCCGCACCCCACAATCCCGCAGTTTCGACGGGAGCATCGCCTTCGACTGGGGTGTCCCTCCCGGGAGCTATGCCTGGGTGTTTCCGAAACGCGAGGTGTTGACAGTGGGCGTGATCCAGGCCAGGGGGGAGCCACAGCAGACCCGCGCTTATCTCGATTCCTGGTTGACGACCACCGGGCTCCGTTCGCTCGAAATCGAACGCTCGAGCGGACACCTCGCCCAGTGGCGAGCACCGCAATCTCCGCTGCGGCGTGGCTCCGTCCTGGTGGCGGGGGATGCCGCGGGACTGCTGGATCCCTGGACTCGAGAAGGCATTTCCTTCGCACTCCGCTCTGGGTGCTGGGCCGGCGAGGCGGCAGCGCTGGCGACGGACGCCGTCGCGCGCGCGGCCACGAACACCGCCACAAGCGCCGATCGCCGCGATCGTGCGCTCGAGGCCTATTCGCGCCGGGTGAACGACGTGCTCGATCCCGACATCCGAGCCGGTGAGCGATTGCTTCACTTCTTCGAGAGGCATCCTCGTGCAGTGCATCTCGCGCTCGCATATTCCGGCTTGGGAATGCGATTGTTCGTGGCGGTCTGTGACGGAGGGAAGACCCTCGGCGGCATCCTGTCGTCACGATTTCTTCGTCGCGCCCTCGCGCTGTTCGGGTCGTGAACTCCCGAGGCCGCCGGTCTGCTCGGGGTCGATTCTGAGGCGAGCCGGAAACAATTCGAATAGATCGAACAGGCCGAACAGATCGGACAGATCGGACAGATCGGACAGATCGGACAGATCGAACAGGCCGAACAGATCGAACAGATCGAACAGGCCGAACAGATCGAACAGGCCGAACAGATCGAACAGATCGAACAGGCCGAACAGGCCGAACAGGCCGAACAGGCCGAACAGATCG
>JANMBI010000256.1:0-1510 GCA_031360325.1 Frigoribacterium sp.
GAAGGGTCCAGCAAGCGAGCGAGACGAGACGCACTCCCTTCCTCACCTCCTCATCTCTCTCCCCGTAATCTCGTCTCCGCCCTGCTGCTCACTGGTGCCGCCGGCTCGCGCACTTGCGACGCTCCCCAGGATGCGACCTGCCACGGCGCACTCCCCCCCGGCGTCGCGAAGCGCGGCGAAGCGCACGGCGCTGCGCGCCGAAGACGCGCCTGGGTTTCGCCCTACGGGCGCTCACGCACCGCTCTTACATCGTCTTACGCGATGCCCGGGAGACTCGGGTGCCGCGGCCGCGCCGTGGTCATCCTTCCGCATGCGGAAGCTCATCCTGTTCGTCATCGCGGTCGTCATCGCGGCATGTGCGTCGGAGCCCCGGAAGAACTACGACGACGGAACGACGACGCCTCCGGGTGGTGAGGTCGGCGGTCCGCCGCTCGTCTCCGATGACCAGCTCGTCCTCGAGCCCGCGGCCGCGGAGGTCTCCGTCGAGGACGGCAAGCCGCTCCCGAGCGTCGACTACCACGCGTTCCTCGTCCATCGCGACGGCTCGAGGCAGGACGTCACGCCGAACGCGGTCTTCCGCATGGTGCAGAACGCAGGCCCGGTCCAGGGCACGTTCGCCGGAGCAAGGTTCACCGCGACCGCGAATGCCGTCGGCAAGGCGACCGTCCACGCCGATCTCCGGACCGTCGCCGGAGAGGCGGCTCTCCGCATCCACCTCAAGAAGGTCATCGTCGCCGGCGGCGCCCCGCCCGACGCCTCAACGAAGTTCGGCGGCGCCGTCGATCCCGCGCGCAAGCCGTCGATCGTCTACCCGTCCGACGGGGTCATGGTCCCGCCGAACATGAACGAGATCGAGTGGCACTACCAGCCCGGCCCAGGCAACGACCTGTTCGAGCTCGGGGTGAAGGGCTCGCTGCTGGATCTTCGCGTGTACTTTGCATGTGCCGCGATCGGCGGAGGCTGTGGATACGCCCCAGACGCGCTCGTGTGGGGCATCATCGCGTCCGCCGGCCGCGGCGAGGATCCCCTCACCACGGCCCTGCGCGGCACCAGCAAGGCCGGCGGCGCGGGCGTCGGCGCATCGGCCGCGCAGACCATCGCCTTCGGCGAGGAGGACATCCTCGGCGGCATCTACTACTGGAACGCGGGAGCGGGCGCGACGATGCGCTACGAGTTCGGCGTGAGCGGGCAGAAGGCCGAGACGTTCATGAACGCGCCGAAGGCCGGCGCTGCCACGTGCGTCGGCTGCCATGTCCTCTCGCGTGACGGCGAGCGCATCTCGCTCGGCTTGGACATCCCCGCGCCCGCTGCCTACAAGGTCTTCGACGTCGCCACGAAGTCGATGGTCTTTGCCGGCGCCACCGGCGCGAACTTCTTCTCGTTCTCTCCCGACAAGAAGCAGATCATGGTCTCGAACGGCGTGACGCTGTCGCTTCGCGACGCCGCGACCGGCGCGACCATCCTCGACAAGGCTGCCGACGGCGCGATGCCCGACTGGTCGCCCGACGGC
>JANMBI010000002.1:0-5521 GCA_031360325.1 Frigoribacterium sp.
CCAGATCGCCACTCTGGTCCGCCTCTACCTGCTCGATCACGGGCAGGCGATCGGCGAGCTCGTCACGCACCTCATCGACGCCATCGCATCCCAGGCGGAAGCGCATCCGGATGCCGCGATGCCGGGCCGCACCCACCTTCAACACGCCCAACCGGTGCTGTTGCCCCACCACCTTCTTGCTCACGCCTGGCCGTTGGTGCGTGATCTCGAACGCCTGCGCGACTGGCGCGTTCGTGCCTCGACCTCTCCGTACGGCGCTGGGGCGCTCGCGGGGAGTTCGCTCGGACTCGATGGCGCTCTCGTCGCCCGCGAACTCGGCCTCAGCGGACCGAGCGAGAATTCGATCGACGCGACCGCCGGCCGGGATGTCGTTGCCGAGTTCGCCTTCATCCTCTCGCTGATCGGCATCGACATCTCCCGGTTCGCCGAGGAGATCATCCTCTGGAACACCCGGGAGTTCGGATTCGTGACGCTTCACGACTCCTTCTCCACCGGGTCGTCGATCATGCCGCAGAAGAAGAATCCCGACATTGCGGAGCTCGCGCGGGGCAAATCGGGTCGGTTGATCGGCAATCTCGCGGGTCTGCTCGCCACGCTCAAGGGCCTCCCGCTCGCCTACAACCGGGACCTGCAAGAAGACAAGGAGCCGGTGTTCGACTCGGTCGACACTCTCGAGGTGCTCCTTCCCGCGTTCACCGGAATGGTCGCTACCCTCACCTTCCACACGGATCGCATGGCCGAGCTCGCCCCGCAAGGGTTCTCCCTTGCGACCGATGTCGCCGAGTGGCTCGTCACGCAACGAGTTCCGTTCCGCGAGGCCCACGAGATCAGCGGTGCCCTCGTGAACTTCTGCGAGAAGCGCGGGCTCGAACTCGACCGGCCGACGGATGCCGACTACCTGTCCATCTCGCCCCACCTCACTCCGGGGGTGCGTGCCGTGCTAACGGTGACGGGGTCGATCGGCAGCCGCACCGGCGCCGGGGGAACCGCCCCCGATCGCGTCGCCGAACAGCTCGCGTCGCTCACTCGACGCGTGCGAGCCCTCCGGGAGGATGGGGAATGACTCTCAACAAGGACCACCGCCCCCAGAAGCCCGATCAGACGCGCACCCAGAAGATCGTCATGTGGAGCGTCTTCGGGCTGGCGGCCGTGCTGTTCGTGATCGCGGCGATTCTGTTCGTCACGAGCGGTGTGCGGCTCTTCTAGCCTGCGTCGCCGTGCTCGACCGAAAGTTGTTCCTCTCGCCCGCCGTGCGGGTCGCCCCGCTGCTCCTGGGTGCCGTGTTCCGTCACACCACCGTCGATGGCACGGTCGCCGTACGACTCACCGAGGTGGAGGCCTACCTCGGCGAAGCGGATCCCGGATCCCACGCATTCCGCGGCCTCGGCAAGCGCAACGCGGTCATGTACCGCGAGCCCGGTCATCTCTACACCTATTTCACCTACGGCATGCATGTCTGCGCCAACGTGACCTGCTCACCGCGCGGCACGGCCTCTGCGGTGCTGCTGCGCGGGGCCGAGGTGATCGAGGGCATCGGGCTTGCCCGCGCCAGACGGCGCACCTCAACGGCGGATGCCGACCTGGCCCGCGGGCCCGCCCGCCTCGTCGTCGCGCTCGGCATCACCCTCGCCGACGGCGGAGCCGATCTCGCGTTGCCGCCGTTCACGCTGGTGCTGCCCGATCATCCGCTGTCGTTCGCGACCGGCCCGCGCATCGGAGTCTCCGGGGACGGGGGATCGACGGACTATCCGTGGCGTTTTTGGCTGCCGGGGGAGCGGAGCGTGTCTCCGTACCGAGCTCACGCGCCCAGGTCCCGCCCCGCTCGACCGGCCTGAACCCTTCCTCCCGTGCCCGTGCCCGTGCCCGTGCCTCCGTGCCCATGCCCGTGCCCGTGCCCCCGTGCCCGTGCCCGGGTGCCCGTGCCCCCGTGCTCGAGCCCCGTGCTCGAGTCTTGGGGATGGGGTGTCACCTTTGCACCCTCGGGAAGCCCGCACCGGTGCAATGTCGCCCCGCCGAACGGCCGAGCCGCGCCGGACGACCGACCCGCCGCGGAGTGTGTTGGCGGTTCAGAGCACGATGAGCAGCGCGCAGGCTCCCGCCCAGACCAGGCTCACCAGCGTTCCGATGATGAACCGCTCGCGGATCTCCGGGCTGTCGAGCTCGGAGAACCGTCCGAGTCCCTTCACGGCGATGAGCACGGCCACGATCTCGAGGCGTCCGAACACGATCGCCGAGATGAGCGCGAGCCGTTCGAGGTAGCCGATGATCGCCCCGCCGCGCAAGACCTCCGCGCGATGGATGCTCGGGGCCGTTCCTTCGCGCACCACGATGCCACCGTGCTCGCCCTGCTCCGTCGGCACGGATCCCCGCCGGGAGAACCCGAGCACGGCCAGGGTTATCGGATTGCCTCCGACGATGCCGAGCAATGCGAGCAGAAGGCCGGCGACTACGGCGATGGAGTGGTTCGGCGCCGGGACTCCGGCCCGGAAGGCGAGGCCGATCAGTCCGGCGATCACCGGGACGGCAGCCCAGAGCGCACGGGACGACCGACCGACACGGATCGCGATGATGCAGATCACGAGCGCCGCGGCGACCACGAGGATGGCCACTGCCCACAACGCGACCTGTGCGATCATGGTCGGCTCCTTTCGCCCGCGCTTGCTGTCGATGTCGCGGCCACGTCTACGTCAGTGAGCATACGTTCGAGTGGTCTCCGCGCGGCGAACTCCACCCGGAGTGCCGCGGTCCTGGCCCGCTTGCTCGCCGCCTGCGGGCTGATTCCCAGTAGTTTCGCCGCCTGGGCCTGGCTGTGTCCGGCGAGGAGGAGCTCTCGCATCTCCCATCCCTCGGCGCTGCGGCGCGCGCGCAGCTGGAGGAGCAGGTCGATGAACGCTTCGGCATCAGCGGCGTTCACCGCGGCCGGTGCGGAACTCCGCAGGGAGAAGCGGGTGTCTCGCTTCTTCGCCTCGTTCACCGCCTCGCGGGCGGCGACGAATGCGTCCCCCCCCGCCTCGCGGGCGTTGGCCGGCAGCGGGAGGTTCACCGCTCCGATTCCGCAGCCCACGCTCCATTGCCCGTGTCGGGTGAGAGCGAGCACGGCATCCAGAGCGGTCACGGAAGCGGCGACGAGCAGTTGGATCTCGTCGCCCGCCGTGCGGTCCACCGGAAGCACGAGTCCTTCGCCCAGGGTCGCCTCGAGCGAGCGCATCGTTTGAGCGACGATGTCCGGTCGGTGGCGACTGCCGACCTGGTCGGCGGTGATTGCGTACATGCGTTCCTTCGTCATCCCCCGGGGGTTGTTTGTGATAAATCAACCCTAAACGGTTGATTCAGCAAAATCAATCTTGAGGGGATGATATGCGAGTCGCTGGTATCCTAAGCGGGTGCCAACATCCGAAGTCCTGTCCGCCCAGCACAACGATGCCTCGTTCGAAACGGTGTGGGACGAGGTGGTCTGGCGGGGACTCGTCCACGTCTCCACCGACACGTCCGAACTGAAGATCCTGTTGTCCGGTGGACCGATCACCTACTACTGCGGATTCGATCCCACGGCCCCCAGCCTCCACCTCGGCAACCTGGTGCAATTGCTCCTCATGCGTCGGTTGCAGCTCGCCGGCCACTGTCCGCTCGGCCTGGTCGGCGGTTCGACCGGCCTCATCGGAGACCCCAAGCCCACGAGTGAGCGCACCCTCAACTCGAAAGAGATCGTGGCCGAGTTCGTCGGGTACCTACAGGCGCAGGTCGCCAAGTTCCTGAGTTTCGAGGGCGACAATGCTGCCCGGCTGGTCAACAACCTGGACTGGACGGCCCCGTTGAGCGCCATCGACTTCCTTCGGGATGTCGGCAAGCACTTTCGCATCGGCACCATGCTGAAGAAGGACGCGGTTCGCGCGCGCCTCAACAGCGAGGCGGGCATCAGCTACGCCGAGTTCAGCTACCAGATATTGCAGGGGATGGACTTCCTCGAGCTCTACCGCAGCTACGGGTGCGTGCTCCAGACCGGAGGGAGCGACCAGTGGGGCAATCTCACCAGCGGGACCGACCTCATCCGCAAGTCCGAGGGTGTCACGGCGCACGCGATCGGCACACCCCTCATCACCAACTCCGACGGCACGAAGTTCGGCAAGAGCGAGGGCAACGCCGTCTGGCTTGATCCGGCGCTCACGAGCCCCTACGCCTTCTACCAGTTCTGGCTCAACACCGACGATGCCGATGTGATCGATCGGCTCAAGATCTTCACCTTCCTTTCGCGCGCCGAAATCGACCGACTCGCAGGGATGGTGGCGACCGAGCCTTTCCATCGTGAAGCGCAGCGCGCCCTCGCGCTCGAAGTGACGACTCTGGTTCACGGTGGGGATGCCACGGGTGCGGCGATCGCGGCATCCGCTGCGCTCTTCGGGCAGGGCGAGCTCGGGCAACTGGACGCCCCGACACTCGAGGCCGCCTTGCGCGAGCTTCCGAACACCACCACGACGGCGAACACCCCGGTGGTGCAACTCCTGGTTGATACGGGCCTTGCCGCGAGCCTGAGCGAATCACGGCGAGCCCTTGAGCAGGGCGGCGTCTATCTCAACAACATGAAGATCGATGACGCGGCGGTGACGCTCGAGGGCAACACCCTACCCGGCGGAATGGCGGTTCTCCGGCGGGGGAAGAAGACCCTGGCGGGCATCTTCGTCGAGTAGGCAGCACGCCGAATGAGCCTGCGGAAATCGACCGTTCCCGGCGACACGCCCGGGTTTCACGCGCAATTTGACCGACTCCCACTCGACACGTAATCTTCTTACTTGTCACCCCAAAGGTTCGTAAAGCGGAAGTGCTTGCGGCCTCAAGAGGGACTAAATCTAAGTCACACAGCAGCAAACCTCTTGTAGGGGACTGTCTTCAGATCTTATGATGAATACCCCGCCTCGCGAGCAAGTCAAATCAATTCGTCGCGCGCTTTTCAAGCCGCTCCCGAAGATTTGACAAGCACTGCGAAGGTGGTAAGTTAGACAAGTTGCCCGGAGCGAGAGCGAGGGTGGCCAACAAGCGTCAAACAGCAATACCGGTATGGCCCTGGGTAGCAGCCGCAAGGTGAAAACCAGGAGCATCCGATCCTTGAGAACTCAACAGCGTGCACAATGTCAAATGCCAAAAACCTCGTCTGTAGGAGCTGCCTTTTCTGGGCAGAAACCGCAGAGGAGATTCCTTTGGAAAAGATATAAACAAACAAGCAAGTCAGTAATGATTTGTTCTTGTCAGTTTCAAACTTGCAACCTGCCCGCCCATTCCGGTGGCTTGTTGCACTAGATGTGCCGACGTTCACCTCGTTATTGAGGCGTACGTCGTGCAATCAAACATTTACGGAGAGTTTGATCCTGGCTCAGGATGAACGCTGGCGGCGTGCTTAACACATGCAAGTCGAACGATGAAAGGGAGCTTGCTCCCTGGATTAGTGGCGAACGGGTGAGTAACACGTGAGTAACCTGCCCTTGACTCTGGGATAAGCACTGGAAACGGTGTCTAATACCGGATACGA
>JANMBI010000134.1:0-6987 GCA_031360325.1 Frigoribacterium sp.
TTCGGGATCGCCGCCCACGAAGATGCGCACCTGCATGAGCGCCTGATTCACCAGCATCTCGATTCCCGGGATCACCTGTCCCCCGGCCTCGAACCAGCGGGACGCGAGCGCCGAAGGCCACGGGTCGTAGGACACGTCCAAGAGGACCGAAGACGAACGAGTGGTCTCATCGAACGAAAAAGAATGATTCGCTCCCCCGGGTAGCGTGCTGATCACGGCGCTCGGCGCGATCCCGTCGGCGAAACCGTGAGCGCTGACCTCCACGCCGATTGCCTCGCCGATGCGGATGAGGGCATCCAGCCGATTCGCCGTGCGGGCGGATACCTCGGCACGGCCGACACCGAGCCCGGCCACCGCCACGAGGGCGGAGGCTGCGGTCGCGCCGGAACCGAGGATGCGCACCGTCGTCAGGGCGTCGACGCCGGCATTCCGAAACGCCGTGACGATCCCGAATACGTCGGTGTTGAAGCCGCGGAGGGTCCGCCGCCCGTCGTCCCCCCAATCGAAGAGCACCGTGTTGGCCGCACCGGTGAGCGACGCGAAGGGGTGCACCGCATCGAGCAGCGGCAGAACGTCCGCCTTCAACGGCATGGTGAGGGACATCCCGCGCCAGTCCGACGAGCAGGAAGCGAGGAACGGCGCGAGCCGCGCGGTATCCACCTCGAACGCTTCATACTCCCAGTCGAGGTCGAGGACCCCGTACGCCGCCCGGTGCAGAGCCGGGGACTGCGAGTGCGCTATCGGCGAACCGAGCACCGCGAGTCTCGTCAATTACACCCACCTGGATTGGCCTTGAGCCAGGCACCAAGCTTCGCTATCGCGGCCTGGTGCTGGGCGAAGGTGTCGGAGAAGACCGTCTCTCCGGTGGAGCAGTTCACGACGACGAAGTACAACCAGGTACCGGCCACGGGATGCAGGGTGGCTTGGATGGCGGCATCCCCCGGATTGGAGATCGGTCCGATCGGCAGCCCCGGGTTCGCGTAGGTGTTGTACAGATTGCTCTTGTCGGCCCGCTGGGCCGCCGTGGTGTTGATGGAGGTGCCGCCGATCCCGTAGCTGACCGTCGCGTCGGATTGGAGGTTCATCCCCTTGGCGAGCCGGTTCTCCCACACCCGCGCCACTTTGGGAAAGTCCGCCGCCGGTCCGCCCTCCTTCTGGGTGAGCGCGGCGAGGGTCAGAACGCGGTGCCGATCGGCCGGTGCCACGCCGGCACGGTCGAGATGGGTGACCATCTGGGTGACGAACATCTGCAGGATCTGATGCGCCGTCTTGCCCGGGTCGAGCGAATAGGTGTCGGGGAAAAGGTATCCCTCGAGGCTCGGCGCTTGGGCGGGGAGTCCGAACGACCGGTAGTCGGCCGCCGCCGCCTCGAGCTGGGCAGTGCTCACCCCGGTGCTCTGGCTGAGCTTTCCGAGTTTGGCGATGACCCCCTTGACCGTGATGCCCTCCGGGAGAGTCACCTGGGTCGAGACTTTGCTGGCCGGATCGAGGAGAGCGGCCAGGGCCGCCTTGGCGCTCATGTGGCTCTTCAACTGGTAGCTACCGGGCTGGAAGGTCACCTCCGGCGTCTGCACCAACAACAGCTTGTAGAACGCACCGGCGGTCTTCGTGACCCCCTTGGCGGCGAGGGTCTTCGCCACATCCCCGCCGATCTGACCGTTTTCGATGGTCACGATCACCTTTCCGGTGCCCCCTCCGGTGTAGTCGATCGGTGCCTGCGCGCTCAGCAATTTCTGAATCTGCGGCTGGAAGTTGACCCAGACCACCGTCGTCGCCACCCCGAGCAGGAGCACGAGTGACAGCATCACCCAGAGTCCGGCCATCCGTCGGCGCGGCCGCTTTCGCGGCACGAGACCGTGTTCTTCGACCACCCCGGCCCGGGTCGCGCCCGGCGATGCCTCGTCACCGGGAGCCCGGCGGGAGGTCGTCGCCCGTTCGCGGGCCTCCTTCCGGCTCCGGGGTGCGACGGGGGCATCCGCCGGTGTCTCGGCGGCTACCGGGGGTGGGGGTTCCGCCGAGAAGATGTCTTCCCAGCTTGGCTCATCTGCCACAGTTATCGTCTTTCGTGCGGGTCGACGATCGCTCCCGGCAGCGTTCCACCGGTGCGCTCGACGTCGAGGGCATGCTGCAAAATTATCACGGCGGCGATCTGGTCGATCACAGAGCGCGACTTCTTCGACTTTCGGCCCGAGGCCCGAACGGCCCGGGTTGCCGACACCGTCGACAGTCTTTCGTCGACCATCCGTACCGGCACATCCGAGGCTTCGGCGACTCTCAGCGCAAAGTCCCGAGCATCCCGGGTCGAGGCCGAGTCGCCTCCGGACAGGGCGAGAGGCAGGCCCACCACGATCTCGATCACTGCCCGCTCCCTCCCCTCGGCCAGGATCTGTGCGACGTCCCCCTCGCCCCGCGGTACCGTCATCACCGGCATGGCCAGCATGCCGTGCGGGTCACTCGAAGCGAGGCCGATACGCACCGTTCCGACATCCACTCCGAGGCGCACGCCCTGACGCATCGGTTACCTCGGCAGTGCGGCGGAGATCGCGTCGAGGGCCGGGTCGATCGCGGCGAGATTCGAACCGCCCCCCTGAGCGAGATCGTCCTTCCCGCCGCCCCCGCCGCCGAGGACACTGGCCGCTCGCGTCGCGAGTGCACCGGCCTTCGCGCCGAGGGTGCGAGCCGCCTCGTTCGTCGCGACGATGACCGCCGGCTTGCCCGAGACATCCGCACCGAGGGCAACGACGACCGGATCGCTACCGAGTCGGCCGCGCACGGCCGTCACCAGGAGGCGCAGGTCATCCGAGGAGCGGAGCGCACCGACATCAGTGACCACAGCGGTCACGGCCCCAACCCTCTTCGCACCGGCGAGCAGCGCCGGTACCCGATCGCTGAGGGCCGCCTGCTCGAACTCTGCGATGCGCTTCTCCGCCGCGCGGAGACTCGCGAGCAACTCCGAGACACGGGTGGACACCTGGTCTCGCGGCGTCTTGAGGCTCGATGTCAACTCGTTGACAATCGCTCGCTCGGTCGCGAGGTCGCGGAAAGCCTCCCGACCGACGAGGGACTCGATCCGACGATTGCTCGAACCGACCGACGCCTCGCTGATCACATTGATCAGTCCGATCTCGGAACTCCGGGAGACGTGAGTGCCGGCGCAGAGTTCGAGCGACCACGGACCGCCGATCTCGACCACCCGCACCTCGTCGCCGTACTTCTCTCCGAACAGCGCCATGGCGCCGAGTGCTCGCGCCTCATCGAGAGGCATCACCCGTGTGGAAACCTCGAGGTTCTGCCGCACCGCATCGTTGGCGATGTTCTCGATCTCGCTCCGGGTCTCGATCGAGAGCGGCTTGTTCCAGTTGAAGTCGAGTCGCATGTACCCGGCGCGGTTGTCCGATCCCGCCTGGTGGGCACCCGGACCAAGCACTTCGCGCAGAGCCGCGTGGATGAGATGGGTCGCCGAGTGTGCCTGCGTTGCGCCACGACGGTAGTCCGGGTCGACAATGCTGGTGGCCGCATCCCCCACTGCGACTTCGCCGCTCCGTACCTGTACCCGGTGGCTGACCAGCCCCTTCACCGGCCGTTGAACATCGAGCACTTCGAGATCGAATCCGCTGCCGACGATGCTGCCGGCATCCGCCTCCTGACCGCCGGACTCCGGGTAGAGGGAGGTCTCGGCGAGGATAACCTCAGCGATGTCACCGACCACGGCCGTGGTAACCGAGACACCGCCCACGATCAGCCCGAGCACCGTCGTATCCGTGTCGAGGAAGTCATAGCCGGTGAAGACGGTCTCGCCCTGCGCCCGAAAGGCGCCGTAGACGGAGAGGTCGGCGAGAAGAGTCTTCTTCGACCGGGCATCCGCTTTTGCCAGCGTGCGCTGTTCGAGCATCAACGCGTCGAACGCGGCCCGATCGACGGTCAGGCCGGCCTCCTCCGCCATCTCCAGGGTGAGGTCGATGGGAAATCCGAAGGTGTCGTGAAGCAGGAAGGCGGTGTCTCCGGCGAGCTGCTTCGCCCCGGTCTGCTGCGTTTTCGTGACCGCGAGGTCGAGGATGGTCGTCCCGCTCGCCAGCGTGCGCAAAAAGGTGTCCTCCTCCGCCGTCGCGAGACTGCGGATGCGCGCGAAGTCGGTCTCGACCTCCGGATAGGCCGCCTTCATCGCATCCCTCGACGCGGCGAACAGCTCGGGGAAGGTGGGCGCGTCCACGCCGAGGAGCCGCATGGAACGCACCGCGCGCCGGAGCAGACGGCGCAGGATGTAGCCCCGCCCCTCGTTCGACGGAGTGATGCCGTCGGACATCAGCATGAGGGCGGAACGCACGTGGTCGGCGACTATCCGCATCCGCACATCATCGTCGTGGATCGCGCCATAGCGACGGCCCGAGAGTTCGGCCGCGAGATCGAGTACCGGTCGCACCTGGTCGATCTCGTACATGTTCTCGACGCCCTGCTTGAGGAAAGCCACCCGCTCGAGGCCCATTCCGGTGTCGATGTTCTTCTTCGGAAGGTCCCCGAGAATCTCGAAATTCTTGCCGGTCCCGGGGCCGCGAAGGTACTGCATGAAGACCAGGTTCCAGATCTCCGCATACCGGTCGTCGTCCGTCGCCGGTCCACCGTCGACGCCGTAGGACGGCCCACGGTCGAAAAAGATCTCCGAGCACGGTCCCGCTGGCCCGGGCTGGCCCGTCGACCAGTAGTTCGTGTCCATATCCAGCCGCTGGATGCGCTCATCCGGAAGTCCGGCGACCTGCTTCCACAGTCGGGCGGCCTCGTCGTCATCCTTGTAGACCGTGACCCAGAGATCCTTCTCCGCAAAGCCGTAGCCGCCGTCGGCCTCTGAACCGGTCAACAGTTCCCACGCATAGCGGATCGCGTGTTCCTTGAAATAGTCGCCGAACGAGAAGTTGCCATTCATCTGAAAGAAGGTGCCGTGACGTGGGGTCTTGCCCACCTCGTCGATGTCGAGGGTGCGGATGCACTTCTGGACGCTCGTAGCACGCGGGTAGGGCGGCGGAACGAGTCCCGTGAGATAGGGCACGAATGGCACCATACCGGCGACGGTGAAGAGCAGGCTGGGATCGTCGCTGACGAGCGACGCCGAGGGCACAACGGTGTGGCCACGCTCGGCGAAGAAGTCGAGCCAACGGCCACGGATGTCAGCGGTCTGCATGTTGTCCTGAAGTCAGGACGGCGAAGAGAGCGCCGTCGGTGGAAGGGGGATCTGTCCTAGCGAGGATCGAGGCCGGAGACGGTGTTCCCGGCGTCCGCTACGGCCATGCGGAGCTCGGCCTCGCGTTCCTTGTAGCCATCGACCACGGCGCTCGAAAACTCATGCGCACGGGTGTCGACGTCCTCGAAGAATCGTCGCCCTTCGGGCGTCTTGTTGATCTGGTGGGCGGCCACAAATCCGATCCCGACGCCAGCAATGAGCCAGAGGATGTTCTTCATGCGTGCTCCCTAGTGCGGTGAATGTTGATCGGGCGGGTGCGGATCCAACTCATTTTACTTCGCTCGCCCGCGAGGCTTCAGAGCACCGAGGGCGGCCTTCACGGCCGCTGAGAATCCGGCGAGTTTGATGAGCGGTCCGCCGACGGTGGCCGCCGTAAGGGCGATGAGGGAAGTCACATTTCCCGTCGCCTCGGCAAGGCCCCTCGTGATGCTGTCGACGCGAGCGAGCTGCTTGTTGGTTTCGGAGATCGTGGTAGTCGCCTCCTCGAGCAACGGGGTGACGTTCGCGCCGAGCTCCCGAATCGCCGTAGCCGCCTCGTCGAAGACCCGACCGAGTTTGACGAGTGGAATTGCGATCAGCGCAACGAGTACGGCGAACACGCCAGCGGCGATGAGCCCAGCGATGTCTCCACCACTCATGAGATCCACCAATCGAGTTGCCTAATCAGAAGGAGCGGACCATCCCGAGATGATCCGCTCCCACTGTAACGGTCTGTAACGGAGGTCGAGCAGAGGACGGTCAAGGAGGGCGTCAAGCGCCAGCCGGGACAACCACCCTGTTCGAGAACCTATCGCGCCGCGTAGTACTCGACGACGAGCTGCACCTCACAGGTCACCGGAACCTCGGCGCGCTTCGGTCGACGCACGAGGCGCGCCTGAAGCTTGTCGATCTCGACCTCGAGGTACGGGGGCGTCTTCGGAAGCACATCGACGTGGCCGCCGGCCGCGGCGACCTGGAATGGCTCCATGCCCTCGCTCTTGGGGTGGACGTGGATGAGCTGGCCCGGCTTGACGCGGAAAGACGGGCGGTCGACGCGCTGGCCGTCGACCAGGATGTGGCGGTGCACGATCATCTGGCGGGCCTGGGCGGTCGTGCGGGCGATCGCCGCGCGGACGATGAGCGCGTCGAGACGCATCTCGAGCTGTTCGACCAGATTCTCACCGGTCAGTCCGGCGGCTCGGCGTGCTTCCTCGAACTGGATCTTGAGCTGGGCCTCGCGGATGCCGTACTGGGCACGCAGTCGCTGCTTCTCGCGAAGACGGACGGCATAGTCGCTGTCGGTTTTGCGCTTCGTGCGCCCGTGCTCCCCCGGAGGGTAGGGACGCTTCTCGAGGTACTTGGCGGCCTTCGGCGTGAGCGGGATGCCCAACGCACGCGACAGGCGCGTCTTGCTCCGGGTACGGGACTGGGTCGACACGTGATTCCTTTCGATTCTCTTCGCCTCCCCGAGGCGGACCTGCGCCGGGGAGGCCCGCGCGTGAGCGCGGACAGTTGGGGAAGAGGGATGTGGCCCGGCATTCCTGCCAAGGGCCACAGAGCATTCTAGCAGAACCCTCCTGGAACTCGGGCGGCGACCCCCGGCGGTCCAGCCCCCGCGGTCCAGCCCCCGGCGGTCCAACCGGCACTCCGCCGCCCCGAGGGACACCCGCGCCCGGATTTTCGGGCGCGGGTGTCACTCGGGGCGGCGGTGGCGGCGTCCGGCGTAAGGTGGCCGGTGGGGCGCGGGGTTTCTCCCCACGCAAGGTCCGCCGCGG
>JANMBI010000147.1:0-13975 GCA_031360325.1 Frigoribacterium sp.
GGCGGAACTGTAGTCAGAGGCGGTGTAGCGCCCCCCCGGGCGCGCCCCGGCGTCACACTCGCGTACTAATTTGCGGGGGGGTGTGACACGGGGGGGCGCCCAGGTGGCCTCCCGCCGCTCACAGCCTCCGCGATTCGCGAACAGTCCACAGTTCTGGCGGAACGGATGCACTGACCAGCACGCATGCACCATGGTCGCGCCATGACTTCTCCCACTCCTCTTGACCTGCTCCTCTCGCAACTCGTCCTCGTTCGTGAAGCCCTCACCCCGGGCGAACGACGCGCACTCTTTCGAAGCGCCGAGCGAGGAAGGTTCGCGCGCCTCCGGCCCGGCGTCTACTTGCCCGCGGATGCCTGGACTCGCCTGAGCGCCGAGGATCGGTACCTCGCGAGAATCGCCGCCGCGATCGCTGTGGAACCAGGCCCGCTCATCCTGTCCGGTCTGTCTGCTGCAATCCTCTGGAGATTGCCGTTCATCGGAAGCCCGCCGCTGCGCCCCGCAGTGATTTCGGGTACAGCCAACGGTGGTCGCTCGACTGGCTCACTCATCCGGCACGGCATCGACCTGCCGGACTCTGTCGTCGACTTCGGCCACTTCGCGATCACGAGCCTCGGTCGCACTCTCGTGGACGTCGCACGAACCGAGAAATTTGAGACTGCCGTGGCGATGACGGATTTCGGCCTCCGACTCCCCCAGGCGGGCGAGGCCGGATCCCTCGCCGCCAGAGTGACAAAGGAGACACTTGAAGAGGAACTTGAGGCACTGTCGCCAACAACCGGGCACGCCCGCGCGCGGGCGGTTCGGGAGTTCGCGGATGGTCTGTCCGGGTCTGCCGGGGAGTCACTTAGCCGGGTGAACATCCACCGTCTCGGCTTTCCTGCACCGGAACTCCAGGTGGCATTCACCGACAGGAGGGGCCAAATGGAGGTCGACTTCTGGTGGCGCGACGTGCGAGGAATCGGGGAGTTCGATGGAGAAGGGAAGTACGTCCGCCACGAATACACCCACGGGAGGACACCCGCCCAGGTCGTCATCGACGAGAAAAATCGTGAGAACCGACTTCGTGCACAGAACACCACCGTCGCCCGGTGGGATTGGCAAGAGGCCCGATCTCTGTCCGTTCTCCGCACGAAACTGCTGTCGTTGGGGCTCCGGCCGACCCGCCGCGCCCGCGAGTGACACGTGCGCCCGAAGTGGCGGGCGCGAGTGTCACTCACGGGCGCGGAGGCGAGTCGCACACGGGCGGCCAGCGATGGTGCAGGCGTCCCCTCAGCGGAGGGCTGTGGTGGCCCGGTCGCGCCCGAGAAGATCGGGGTGGGTTGCGACCGCGCGCCAGCAGTCGGCGGTGAGGATGCCCGCGATCGCGGCGGCCTGCAGCTCGCCGTGTTCGAGCACGAGTGTACCGCCGGGGTGGAGAAGACGCCGCGCCGTCTGCGAGACCTGGCGGACGACATCCAGCCCGTCCTCTCCGCCGTACAGCGCGTGCTCGGGATCGAACAGCCGCACCTCAGGATCGCGCGGGATGGCGGCGAGCGGGATGTAAGGCGGGTTCGAGATCACGACGGCGACCGTGCCGTCGAGCCCGGGAAGTGCCACCGCGAGATCGACGAACACCGCTCGAGCATTTTCGGCACCGATCTGCCGAAAATTGCGCGTCGTCCAGACGAACGCCTCTGGGGAATTTTCCACTCCGTAGACGAAGGCGTGCGGCACCTCCGTGGCGAGAGCGAGCGCGATCGCTCCGCTACCGGTGCCGAGGTCGATGCCGATCGGCTCGGGACCCGCGGCCGCACGGAGTGCGTCGATGGCGAACTGTGCGACCTGCTCCGTCTCCGGCCTCGGCACGAAGACTCCCGGCCCGACCGAGAGCTCGAGCGAGCGGAACGGAGCCCGGCCGGTGATGTGTTGAAGGGGTTCGCGAGCGGCGCGCCGCTCGACGAGCGCCGCAATCGTCGCGTCGTCGGCGCCCGACACCGCGGTACCGGTGATGGCCTTCGCCTGAACCTCCCCCCGGCTCATCCCGAGAACGAAGCCGATCAGCAGTTCCGCGTCGACATCGGGCGTGGGAACACCGGCGCGCTCGAGCAGATCGCCCGCTGCTGAGAGTGCGGAGGCGATGGTGCGGGCCGACGGTGAGTTCATTGAGTGAAAGGGGCGGAACTCAGTCGGCGTCGCCCGACAACGCTTCCAGGCGCGCCTCTTCATCGGCCTCGATGTCGGACTGGATCACCGGGTCAAGCGCACCGTTCATCACCGCATCGAGATTGTAGGCCTTGTAGCCGGTGCGATGATCGGCGATGCGATTCTCGGGGAAGTTATAGGTGCGGATGCGCTCGGACCGGTCCATCGTGCGGATCTGGCTCTTGCGGACGACGGAGGCGGCGGCGTCGATCTCCTCCTGCTGGCGCGCGAGCACGCGGGCGCGAAGCACGCGCATTCCGGCCTCGCGGTTCTGCAGTTGCGACTTCTCGTTCTGCATCGCCACCACGATCCCGGTAGGGAGGTGTGTGATGCGAACGGCCGAGTCGGTCGTGTTCACCGATTGACCGCCTGGGCCGCTCGAACGGTAAACGTCGATCTTCAGATCGTTCTGGCTGATCTCGACCTCTTCTGGCTCATCCACCTCCGGGAAGACGAGCACTCCGGCTGCGGAGGTGTGGATGCGTCCCTGCGACTCGGTGGCCGGGACGCGCTGCACCCGGTGTACCCCTCCCTCGTACTTGAGGTGGGCCCAGACCCCCTCGGCCGGATCGCTCGAATTGCCCTTGATGGCCAGCTGAACGTCCTTTATGCCGCCGAGGTCGCTCGAGGTCTGCTCGATGATCTCGGTCTTCCACTTCTTGGACTCGGCGTAGTGCAGGTACATGCGAAGCAGGTCTCCGGCGAAGAGCGCGGACTCCGCCCCGCCCTCCCCCATCTTGATCTCCATGATCACGTCGCGACCGTCGTTCTCGTCACGAGGGATGAGCAGGCGGCGAAGTCGTTCCTCCATCACGTCGAGTTCTGCCTTGATCTTGGGCAGTTCCTCGGCGAAGGACTCGTCTTCTGATGCCATCTCGGTCGCGGCAGCGAAGTCGTTCGTGAGTTTGAGCCACCGATGGTAGGCATCGACGATTCGGCTCAGTTCGGCGTATCGCCGGTTGACCTTCTTCGACTTGGCCGGGTTGGAGTGGAGTTCCGGGTCAGCGAGCTGTTCCTGGAGATCCTCGTGCTCGGCCAGCAGTGTCTGTACTGACTCGAACACGCGTCAGTCCTTTTTGGACCCGGATGCGCCCGGAAGCGAGGTCTGGATCTTCATCAGGAACTCGACGTTCGACGAGGTGTCCTTCAGCTGGGTGAGTACCAGCTCGAGGGCCTGCTGGGTCTCGAGCCCGGCGAGTGCCCTCCGAAGCTTCCAGTTGACCTTTGTCTCGTCAACCCCCATCAGCATCTCTTCGCGACGGGTACCGGAGGCGTTCACGTCGACCGCGGGGAAGATGCGCTTGTCAGCAAGCTGACGGGACAGTCGAAGCTCCATGTTCCCGGTGCCCTTGAACTCCTCGAAGATGACCTCGTCCATTTTGGAACCGGTCTCGACGAGCGCCGTGGCGAGAATGGTGAGCGATCCGCCATCCTCGATGTTGCGAGCGGCGCCGAAGAAACGCTTCGGCGGGTAGAGCGCCGATGAATCGACACCACCGGAGAGAATGCGGCCGGAGGCCGGCGCGGCGAGGTTGTAGGCCCGGCCGAGGCGGGTGATCGAGTCGAGAAGCACGACGACATCGTGGCCGAGCTCGACTAGCCGCTTGGCACGTTCGATGGCGAGTTCGGCGACGGTGGTGTGGTCTTCGGCCGGACGGTCGAAAGTCGAGGCGATGACCTCACCCTTCACCGTGCGCTGCATGTCGGTGACTTCCTCCGGACGCTCGTCCACGAGAACGACCATGAGGTGAACCTCGGGGTTGTTCTTCGCAATGGCGTTGGCGATGGCCTGAAGCACGAGTGTCTTGCCCGCCTTGGGCGGCGAGACGATGAGCCCGCGCTGACCCTTGCCGATGGGCGAGACCAGATCGATGATGCGGGTGGTGAGCTTGCCCGACTCGGTCTCGAGCCGTAGGCGCTCGGTGGGGTAGAGCGGGGTCAGTTTGCCGAACTCGACACGGTCCGCGGCTTGCTCGACGGGCAGTCCGTTGATCGAGTCGACCTTCACGATCGCGTTGTACTTCTGGCGGCCGGCATTGTCGTTCTCGCGTGGCTGGCGGATGGCTCCGACCACCGCATCGCCCTTGCGCAGGTTGTACTTTTTCACCTGGCCGAGCGACACGTACACGTCGTTGTTGCCCGGGAGGTAGCCGCTCGTGCGCACGAACGCGTAGTTGTCGAGCACATCGAGGATGCCCGCAACCGGGATGAGCACGTCGTCATCGGTGATTTCGGGCTCGAAGTCGTCGCTACCGACCGCGCCGCGGCGCTTGCGATCGCGGTAGCGATTGCGTCCGCCGCGGTCGTCACCGTCATCGAGCAGCTGCTGGCGGTCGTTGTTCTGCTGTCGGTCGGCGTTCTGCTGGCGAGGGTTGACATTCTGCTGGCGATCGCCCTGCTGGTTCTGCGGGGCGCGGTTGTTGGCATTGCGAGCGCCCGTGCGCTGTCCGTCGGTTTGTTCGGGATTCTGGCCTTGATTGTTCTGCGCCTGGTTGGCCTGGCCCTGGTTGGACTGGCCGGAAGCGCTGTCTGCCTGCTGGCGATCACCGCGGTTGCGATTGCGATTGCGGGAGTTGCGGTTGGGGCGCTCGAACTCTTCCGCGGGGGCTTCCGCGTCGACGGCTTGCGGGGGGCGCCGCTCGAAGCCGTCGCCGGCCTGCAGGTCGGGTACCTGGAGGTCGGGTACCTGCGCGTCGGGTACCTGCTTCTCGAAAGCCGGCGCCTCGGGGGCCTGCGCCTCGGGTTGGGCGGCTCGATCGGTCGCCTGCCCGGGAATCTGGTCGATGCCGCTTTCGGCCCCGTTGGCGTGCCCGCCGACCGATTTGGGTGCGGCACGGCGCGCCGTGGCCGGGCGCTGCGTCGCCTCGATCACCGGTGCGTGAGCGGCGCCGGCATCCACGATGGAGGTGCTGGCCCGGCGCGACGCACGCTTGGCGACGATGGGCGCAGGGGCGGGTTCCGTGAGAGGAACCGGCTCGAAAACGGGCGCCGACGCCTCGGCCGGTTCCGCGGGCGGAGAGGCCGGTGCTGCGGGCGTTTCGGTGGTGTTCTGGATCTCCCAGATGGCATCCACGAGTTCTCCTTTACGAAGTTTGGACGAGCCGCTGAGGCCGAGTTCCGCCGCGAGAGCCTGAAGCTCGGGAAGGCGCAGTTTGGCGAGGGCGATAGAGTCCGTGCCCGGGGCACGAACAGTGAGGTCAGTCACTAAGGGGGTTCCTTTCCCCGAACAAGTTCCGCACCTGACAGGTGCGAATGAACCTTGCGGGAGAGTTTGACGTTCGGTGCTTTCGCTTCGGGTAGCGTCGATGCGACGAGTCGCACCACGCGGTGAAAAGCAACAGTGAATATCGAAGCGATTGCTTGTGATTGTGCTGCCCGGGGTTTTCGGTTAAGCCGAATTTTCTACCGGGTGCAGTGTCACTGTAGCACCTTTGAAGTCCACGGCCAGCAGAAGCGACTGCCACGGCGAGCCGGGATGGGCCGCGATGAGTTCGCCCGCAACCAACCGTTGGGCTGGGTCGCTGCAGAGCACGAGGATCGACGGGCCTGCCCCCGAGACGACCGCAGGCAGACCCTCGGAACGAAGGGCGAGAATGAGGGACTCGGTCTCGGGCATGGCCGCCGCCCGATAGCTCTGGTGCAGTTTGTCTTCGGTGGCGGCGAGCAGAAGTTCGGGACTCTGAATCAACGCGGCGATCAGCAGCGCGGATCGAGACACGTTGAAGATCGCGTCCTCGTGCGGCACCGACGTCGGGCGGAGGCTCCGTGCGAGCTCGGTGGACATAGTCGATTGCGGCACGGCGATGAGCGGCGAGACGCCGCGGTGCACGATCAGCTTTTTGTGTTGCGGACCGGCATCCGTCGTCCAGGCGATCGTGAGGCCACCGAACAGGGCAGGCGCCACGTTGTCCGGGTGTCCCTCGAGCGCCGTGGCGAGCGCGAGAAGGGCATTGGAGTCGATGTCGACGAGGCCGGAGAGCAGTCCCTTTGCCGCCATGATGCCCGACACGATGGCGGCTCCCGACGACCCGAGCCCCCGCCCGTGAGGGATGTTGTTGCGTGCCACCAGGTCGAGGCCGGGCAGCGGCTGCGCGTATGCGGCGAAGGTGTGTGCGATGGCCGTCACGACGAGGTTGGTTTCGTCGGTCGGCACCTCCCCGGCTCCGACCCCGATCACCTCGACCGTCGCACCCGGGGCGGCCCGCACCGTGACCGTGAGGTCGTCATAGAGGGACAGTGCGAGGCCGAGCGTGTCGAAACCTGGACCGAGGTTGGCCGTTGTCGCGGGAACACGAACGGAGACCGATCGACCGACGAGCTCGACGACGGATGCATTCACACCGAGACCCTTCGCCCCGAGACCGTTCACACCGAGACTTTGGCGAGACCGAGCACCCCGGCCACCTCGTCGGTGTCGTTGGCGACGACGGTGGGGGCGACATCCGATCCGTCGGCGGTCTTGAGCGCCCACTGCGGATCTTTGAGGCCGTGCCCGGTGACCGTGAGCACAACGGTCGACCCCTTCGGAATGTGCCCAGCCGCCGCCCGCTCGAGCAGGCCGGCAACGCTGATCGCCGAGGCCGGCTCGACGAATATGCCCACCTCTGCGGAAAGGATGCGGTAGGCCTCGAGGATGTTCGCGTCGGAGATCGCCCCGAAGTATCCGTTGGTCAGCTCTTGTGCGGCGAGCGCAAGCTCCCAGGACGCGGGGTTTCCGATTCGGATCGCGCTCGCGATGGTGTCGGGGTTCTTCACGACGTGGCCGAGCACGATCGGTGCGCTTCCGGCGGCCTGGAAGCCGAACATGCGTGGACGCTTCGTCGAGTCGCCGCGAGCCAGGGACTCACCGTACCCGCGAGAGTAGGCGGTGTAGTTGCCGGCGTTGCCGACCGGCACGATGTGGATGTCGGGGGCGTCGCCGAGCACCTCCACCACCTCGAAGGCCGCGGTCTTCTGCCCCTCGATGCGGTCGTTGTTCACGGAGTTGACCAGGTGGACGGGATAATTCGCCGCGAGGTCCCTCGCGATGTCGAGGCAGTCGTCGAAGTTTCCCCGGATCTGCAACAGCTCGGCGTTGTGGGCGATGGCCTGGGCGAGCTTGCCGAGGGCGATCTTGCCCTCCGGCACCAGCACGGCCGCTTTGATCCCGGCGTGGGTCGCGTAGGCGGCCGCAGACGCCGAGGTGTTTCCGGTAGACGCGCAGATCACCGCCTTCGCGCCGGCTTCGACGGCCTTCGATACGGCCATGGTCATGCCGCGGTCCTTGAACGACCCGGTGGGGTTCATGCCCTCGTACTTCACCCAGACGGTCGCCCCGGTGCGCGCGGACAGCGCGGGAGCGGGCAATAGGGGCGTGCCGCCCTCCCCGAGCGTGACGATGGGGGTGGCATCCGAGATATCGAGACGGTCGGCGTACTCGCGGAGGACTCCGCGCCACTGGTGGGCCATTATGATCCTTCTACTCTCAGGACGGATGCGACACGAACGACGACGTCGCTCGACTCGAGTTCGACAACGGTCGCCGCAAGATCGGCTTCGGACGCCTCGTGGGTGCCAATCACCAGGGTAGCGGTGGGGATGGAGGTGGCCCCGCCCGCGTACACGGACTGCGTGAGTGTTTCGACCGAGACTCCGTGCTCGCTGAACAGGGCGGCGACCGCTGCGAGCACGCCGGGGGCATCGAGCACACTGAGTGTGATCTGATATCGCGTGATCACATGGGAGATCGGCAGGATCGGGAGGTTGGCGTGAGTCGACTCGGCAACGCCCGGTCCGCCGATCACGTGGCGACGCGCGGCCGAGACCAGGTCGCCGAGCACTGCCGAGGCGGTCTCGACGCCACCGGCACCGGCACCGTAGAACATCAGATCACCCGCGGCCTCCGCCTCGATGAACACGGCGTTCTTGGCCCCGTGCACGGCGGCGAGGGGATGGTCACGGGGAACAAGTGCGGGATACACGCGGGCGGAGACGCCCTCGACGCCGTCGGCGTCCGTCAGCCGTTCGCAGATGGCCAGGAGCTTCACGACGTAGCCGGCCTTCCGAGCCGCCTCGACCTGTTCGAGGGTGACTCCGGTGATGCCCTCCCGATACACGGCCTCAAGCGGCACCGTGGTGTGGAAGGCGAGGCTCGCAAGGATCGCCGTCTTCTGGGCGGCGTCGAAGCCCTCGATGTCCGCGGAGGGATCCGCCTTCTCGGCGTAGCCGAGGTCCGTGGCCGTGGCGAGGGCGCTCTCGAGTGACTCCCCCGCCGTGTCCATGCGATCGAGGATGAAATTGGTCGTGCCGTTCACGATGCCGAGGATTCGCTTGATGCGGTCTCCGGCGAGGCTGTCGCGCAGCGGGCGGATGATCGGAATCGCCCCCGCGACCGCCGCCTCGTAGTACAGCTGCGCGCCGACCTGCTCGGCGGCCTCGAAGAGCTCCGGGCCGTGGGTCGCGAGCAGCGCCTTATTGCCCGTGATCACGTCCGCTCCCGAATTGAGGGCCTGGAGAATGAGCGTCCGGGCGGGTTCGAGACCGCCCATCAGCTCGATCACGAGGTCCGCTCCGAGGATGAGGGACTCGGCATCGGTCGTGAGAAGTTCCCGCGGGATTTCGGCCGTGCGCTCGGCATCGGGGTCGCGAACGGCGATGCCCACGAGTTCGAGCCCGGCTCCCGCGCGGTTGGCCAGTTCGGCGCCGTGCTCGAGCAACAGCGAGGCGACCTGAGCGCCGACCGAGCCGGCACCGAGCAGGGCCACTCGGAGGTTGCGGTACTCGATCATGGGGCTCCTTCTTCGGTGCGGTGTTCTTCGGAAATGCCGGCATCCCGAGACAGCAGGTCGGCTTCGGTCTCCCCGCGCACGATCACGCGCGCCGCCCCGGCGCGCACGGCGACCACCGCGGGTCGACCGAGGTAGTTGTAGTTGCTGGCCATCGACCAGCAGTAGGCCCCGGTGGCCGGCACGGCAAGCAGATCTCCGGGCGCGACGTCACCGGGCAGGTAGTCGGCGAGCACGACGATGTCCCCGCTCTCGCAGTGTTTGCCCGCGACCCGCACGAGGGCGGGGGCCCCGGTCGAGCTGCGGTTGGCGAGACGCGCGGAGTAGTCCGCGGTGTACAGGGCCGGGCGGATGTTGTCGCTCATGCCCCCGTCGACGCTCACGTACCGGCGGATAGCGGTGACCGATTCGGAGAGGGTCACCTCGACGTCCTTGACCGTGCCGACCTCGTAGAGGGTGACCGTGGAGGGGCCGATGATCGAACGACCGGGTTCCACGGCGACAACCGGCACGGCGATGCCGAGTCTCGCGCACTCGGTCGCCACGATCTCCGCAAGTCGTGCCGCGATCCCCGGCATCGACATCGGCCGATCGACCGCCGTGTAGGCGATGCCGAACCCGCCGCCGAGGTTGACCTCGGGGATCGGTCCGCCGAGCAGCAGCTCCGCGTGCAGAGCGAGCAGGCGACGGGCGGATTCGACGAAGCCGTCGGTCTCGAAGATCTGCGAGCCGATGTGCGAGTGCAACCCGAGGAACCGAAGCGACGCACGGGAGCGGATGCGCGCAACCGCGTCCGGCGCATCGGCGATCGTGATGCCGAACTTCTGGTCTTCGCGCGCGGTGGCGAGGTACTCGTGGGTGTGGGCGTGCACCCCGGTGTTGAGGCGAAGTCGCACCGGCTGAACGCGTGAGTGGCGGGCCGCGGCATCCGCGATCCGCTCGATCTCGATGAGACTGTCGATGACAAGCACCCCGACGCCGGCGCCCACCGCCCGGTCGATCTCGGCGAGTGACTTGTTGTTGCCGTGGAAGCCGAGTCGCGCGGGCTCGACCCCCGCCGCCAGTGCGACGGCGAGTTCTCCCCCGCTGCACACATCGATGTAGAGACCCGCGGTCGTGACCCAGCGTGCAACCTCGGTGGAGAGGAAGGCCTTGCCAGCGTAATAGACCTTCGCCGAGCTGCCGACGCGGGAGAACTCCCGCTCGAAGGCCTCGCGGGCCTCGAGCGCGCGCGAGCGGACGTCTTCTTCGTCGACCACGTACAGCGGCGTGCCGAATTCCGCGGCGAGCCGCGACGCGCTCACTCCCGCGATCTCGAGCTCACCGGATCGGGCCCGCACGGCGTTCCGCGACCAGGCTCTCCCAGCGAGTTCGTTCGCGTCGTCGGGGAACACGAGCCAGGCGGGGGCGAGCGGACTGGATGACACGAAAAACCCTCGCGGACGATGAGTGGACTGGAGCGGGCCCATTGGCCTGTCAATCGTAGCGAACGCCGCGGACCACCGTGGCTCCCCCTTGCTACGGGCAGCTCCCCTTCTGGCTGAGGAGTGACGAGTTCACCAGCACGGACGACGCGATCACCGCGAGTTCCACTCGCGTACCCTTCACCGCGACCGCGTCGAGGATGAACGACTTCGGAAGGTACTTGGCGACGCAGATCGTGCGAGTGGCCAACACCGTGTCGGCGATCGATCCGAAATTCGCGCGAATCTTCGCCGGAGACAGGATTGCACCGTTGACCGTGAGCTCCCGCGGCGTGAGGGCGAGTTTTCCGCCGACGGCCGACGGTGTGAGGGCGACCGACACCGGCAGCGCGACTCCGAGCACCGAGAATTCCGTACCGACCTGCAGGGCTCCGTTTGCGAGGGCGACCGAACCGATCGGCACCGACCCGTAACCCGCAAGTAGTTGCTTGACCTGGTCGACTCCCGCCGAGAAGACGACCCGAGCCTTGGCGATCGGCTTGCTGGTATCGAGCGGGACGCCGGTGGCGGTGAGGGTGGCGTCGCCGGTGAGGGTGCCAACCGGGAGGGACTTGACCGCGACATCCACCCGCTCGAGAGAACCGGTGGCGAGCTGCAGCAAGACGGAGACGCCACCGACCGTCACCTCGACCGGCGTCGAGGCCGGCAGGGACAGCGAGGAACGCACTTTGCTCTGGATGACGGTCGCGACGTATCCCCTGGCGACACCGTCGAGCACGATCGCCGCGACGACCAGGAGCAGGATACCGCCCAGGAGGATGCCGAAGCCGAGCCCGCGGCGGCGCTTGCGCGGCTGCTTTTCGACGGGCGATATCCCCTGGCCCCGCTCGATCATCCTGCCTACATCCGCTCCGGCGCCGAGACCCCGAGCATCCGGAGGGCGTTGCGGAGCACCGTGCCGGTCGCGTCGTTCAGCCAGAGGCGGGTGCGATGCACATCGCCGATGGCCTCATCGCCCAGAGGCGTGACCCGACAGTTGTCGTACCAGCGGTGGTAAGCGCCCGCGAGCTCCTCGGCGTAGCGCGCGACCCGGTGGGGCTCGCGAAGCTCCGCGGCCTGGGTGACCACTCGAGGAAACTCGGCAAGGATCCCGAGCAGACTGCTCTCGGTCTCGTGGGTGAGCAGCGACGCGTCGAAGACGCTGCGGTCGATCCCGCACTCCGCGGCGTTGCGCGCGACCTGGCGCGTGCGGGCGTGGGCGTACTGCACGTAGAACACCGGGTTGTCATTGGTGCGCTTCGTAAGCAGGTCCAGGTCGATGTCGAGCTGCGAGTCACTGGACGAGCGCACCAGGGCGTACCGCGCGGCATCCACTCCCACCGCTTCGACGAGGTCCTCGAGCCTCACCACGGTTCCGGCGCGTTTGCTCATGCGCTGCGGGGCGCCGTCTTTCAGCAGGTTGACCATCTGCCCGATGAGCACCTCGAGGTTCACGTACGGGGTGTCGCCGAATGCGGCGGTCATGGCCATCAAACGCTTGAGATACCCGTGGTGGTCTGCCCCGAGCATGATCAGATTGCGCTCGAAGCCACGCTCGCGCTTGTTGAGGTAGTAGGCGAGGTCCCCGGAGACGTAACCGGCCTCGCCGTCGCTCTTGATGACGACCCGGTCTTTGTCGTCGCCGAAGTCGGTGGAGCGGAACCAGGTCGCGCCTTCCGACTCGTAGATGTGACCGAGCTCGCGAAGCCGCGCGATCGCCTTCTCCACGTCGCCGTTCTCATGGAGCGTGTTCTCGTGGAAGAAGACATCGAAGTCGACACCGAACTCGTGGAGGCTCTTCTTGATTTCCCCGAACATGAGGTCCACGCCGATCGAACGGAAGACCTCCTGCTGGTCGTCCCGCCCGAGTGCGGCCAGATGTGCCGTGGCCCTCTCGACGACTCGTGCGGCGATTTCGGCGATGTACTGCCCGCCGTAGCCGTCTTCGGGTGTCGGTTCGCCGAGGTAGCTCGCGAGCAGGCTCCGGGCGAATCGGTCGATCTGGCCGCCGTGGTCGTTGAAGTAGTATTCGCGGGTGACGATGCCGCCCTCGGCCTGGAAGATGCGGGCGAGACTGTCGCCGACCGCGGCCCAGCGCACACCGCCGAGATGGATCGGGCCGGTCGGATTCGCCGACACGAACTCCAGGTTGATGGCGATCCCCTCATACAGGGACCCGTTGCCGTAGCGCGCGCCCTGCTCGACGATCGTCTTGGCGAGAGCGCCGGCCGCCGCGGCATCCAGTGAGATGTTGATGAAACCGGGGCCGGCGACATCCACCGCCGACACGCCGTCGATCGAGCGGATGCCCTCGACCAGTTCGTGTGCGAACTCCCGGGGGTTCGCGCCCACCGTCTTGGCGAGCTTCAGGGCAATGTTCGACGACCAGTCGCCGTGGTCACGGTTTTTCGGACGATCCACCTTCAGGTCGTCGAGGGTGACACCCGAGGCATCCGCTCCCCGTCGCGCGAGCGCGCCGGTGACAATGGCGAGCAGCTGGAGGGAGAGTTCGGCGGGGGTCACGAACATCGATCCTATCCGGGCTCGCTGGGCGGACCGCTGGCGCGTCCCGCCGCAGGCCGGAGCGGATTGGGTGATGATGGGACTACAGATTTCAGGGGGCTTCACACCATGACACCACTCGCTGGCGCGCGACTGCGCTCGACGACACTGTTGATTGCGCTGGGCGCGGCGGTCGCCGTCGGCGTCGCCGGGTGCGTTTCGAACCCCGGACCGTCGGCGACCCCACGCCCGAGCGCGTCCCCGTCGGCTTCGGCGACGCCCACGGCAACAGCCGTTCCGGTGCCGACTCCCACTCCCAGCCCCACCGCGGCGGCCGCGGGCACCCCGACCAAAATCCCGTGCGGCACCCTGATCCCGGCGCAGGTGGTCTACGACTTCAACCCGAACTTCGGCCTCGACAGCGCATTCACACCCCGAGGGGGAACAGCGGCCGCGACGGCGGCCGCCGCAAATGGCACGGCCTGCAACTGGCTCAACCAGACCAGTCGAGACACCTTCACCGTGTCCGTCGCGCGGCCCGCGGTCGCCGAGTTGGCCTCCCTCCGGGCGAAGGCGGCCACCGGAACGGCTGCGGCAGGATTCGGCGACGCAGCCTACTTCTCCACGAGCGGCGGGGTCGGGCGCGTTGATGTGTTCCGCGGGTCGTACTGGCTCACCGCGACATCCCTCTACTTCGCATCCGCCGGCGACGCGTCCCCGCTTCTGAAGGCCGCTCTCGGCGCACTCAACTAGACCCGTCGCGTCCCATCGACCGGCTCAGCGCAACTCCACCAGCTGCTCGAAGTCATCCACCGGCAACTCGTCGACGATGGCGAGCACCCGGAGATCGAGCAGGGTGAGGTTGGCCCAGTGGTTGGTGAGGAAGGCGATGTCGGCGGCGTCCCGACCGGTGGAGATGCGCAGGAGGCTCTGGCGCGGGGCGAGTCGTGTGGCATCGACCACGTGCCAGCGCCCGTCGACAAAGGCTTCGGCGACGGCGTGGAAGTCCATCGGGCTGAGTCCCGGGGCATACACGGCGGCCATCCGGGCGGGCACGTCGATCGC
>JANMBI010000155.1:0-2666 GCA_031360325.1 Frigoribacterium sp.
GCTCGAGCCCCGCCTCGTAAACCTCGTCCGCCTTGAGTGCCATGCACCGAGTGTACGGCGCGGAGCTGACATCCGGGAGGAATCGGATGCCGCTACGGCCTTGGGCCGAACTCGCGATCCGGGCCGGAGCGGTCATCGGCGGTCGGCGAGCGCCAGAGGCCGAGCTTAGCTTCTCGCGCGCCGGGCCGGGCCGGGCCGGTGACAGCGTCGCTTCAAGAACTTCAAGAACTTCAAGACCTCGGGATGCCGATGTTTAGGCAGGCACCCACTGCTGACCTGGCCGGTCGCGACATCCAACTCGGCGAACCGGGTCGTGGTCCCGTTTCGTTCGCATTCGTGCGTCACCGACAGCGCTCAGCATCCAACCCCTATTCCTCGCGGTCACGAAACCGCTGGGGTAATCAGCGCTCCGTGCTTAGGGGGCTCGCGCCAACGACTCGGATGATGCGGTGATTGTCTGATGTCCGACGGTATGCACCCGATTCGCAACCGGCATTCGAGAGATTCGGCCGTTTTGCTCACCGTCGTCAAGCATCGGTGGCTTCCGGCGACACTATCGCCGGAGTTGTGACGTCAGTCAGTCCGTGAGAAGCCGCGCCAGAACGGTGGCTTCGCTGATCTCGGGTTGCTTGGTAGCAGTGAGCAGTGTGACCGGACCTTTCCCGAGGAGCTCGCGCAGGTGCTGGAGGGCCGCCGCTCGTTCCGGTTCCTTCAGTTCTTCCTTGTAACGGGTCGTGAACTCCTCGAATCGGTCGGGAATATGCGCGTACCACTTTCGAAGATCAGTCGACGGGGCGACCATTTTGCACCACTCGTCCAGGTGAGCCTTTCCCTTGCTGAGCCCCCGGGGCCAGATTCGGTCGACCAGAACCCGAACACCGTCCGTGGCGAGGGGCGCATCGTAGGCACGACGAACGCCGACGGGATGTTCGCTCACGGTTGCTCCTCTCGCTCCAACCTAAACGGTGTAGATCGGCACCCGCAAACCATGCTGCTCGACCGATACGGTGCGGAGTCCGGCCATTGATTCCCGCGGGAATTCAGGTCTTGCGCATTCTGCCCGTTGGCTCAAAACCTGGACCCTTCTTCAGAAGATCATCCGCTTCCCGCCGCAGATTTCGGTGTGGGACGGGCCCGGGTGGGCTTCCGGTCGGGGTTGGACAGCCGCCGCTACACCGTGGTCGATGAAGACCTACGCGTCGGCGAGCCAGAGGTCGGGTCCGAAGATCTCGTAGTGGATGCGTTCGGCCGGGACTCCCGATCGGAGTGCCTGAGATCTGAGGCTGCGCATGAAGGGCAACGGGCCGCAGAGATACACCGATGCGTCGTCGGGAATCGTCACGTTTGCCAGGGACATGAAACCGTCGTGCGCCTCGTCTCCGTCGCTTGGCACCTCGAGCCACAGTTCGAGTTCGGCCGCCTCGAGCGTGGCGACATCCTCGCGCATCTGGTCACGCAGCGCCCATCGCTCAAGAGTGCTCTCGGCGTGCAGCACGAGCACCTCGCGGGTGGATCCCTGCTCGGCCAGGGATCGCAGGATGGATGCGCTTGGCGTGCAGCCGATGCCGGCCGAGGCCAGCACGAGGGGGTTGTCTCCCGCGCTCAACGTGACGTCCCCGCATGGGTTGGAGAGGATGAGTTGGTCACCGATCTGGACATCGCGGTGCAGGGCCGGGGAGACCTCGCCGTCCGCATCCAACCTCGTCGTGAACACCCGCGTGGCAGTTCCCGTGCCGGCGGAAAGGGAATACTGGCGCACCTGGTGGATACCGTCGGGCATCCGCACCGTGACGCTCACGTACTGGCCAGGCAGTGACGGCGTGACGGGGGTGTCATCTGCCGGCTTCAGAGTGAAGGTCACCGCGTCGGTTCCCGCGGCATCCTTCCCCACCACGATCCACGGCGCCAGGGGGCGATCGCTCGACGCCCCGGAGTACAGCCCGCGCTCGAGCTTGATCAGAGCGTGCGCCATCAGCCAGTAGACCTCGGCCCAGGCATCGGCGATCTCGCTGGTGATCACGTCCCTGAGCTCGTCGGCTATCGCCTCGAAGAGGTACTTGTAGACGATGTCGTACTGCTCCGGTCGGATGTCGAGGGAGATGTGCTTATGGGCGATGCGCGAGAGCATGGCCTCGGGGGTGGTCTCCGGGTTATTGACCAGGTGCGTCGCGAAGGCTGCGATGCTGCCAGCCAGGGCCTGCTGCTGGGATCCGTTTTTCTGATTCGAGCGACTGAACAACCCGTCGAAGAGTTCGGGATGGGCAGTGAACATGCGGCTGTAGAAGTTGCGAGCGATCGCGGGCATACGCTCACCGACGAGGGGAAGAGTGGCTTCGATGAGGGGGCGGGATTGGGCCGAAAGCATGTTGACTCCTTAGCGGTGCCGAGTGATCCCTACAAGCAGCTATGGGATATCGTCATTCGGCTTTTCCGATGCGTGGTGTTCCCGGTACGGGAGCGAACGCCCAGAGGGCGACGCTGTATCAAGGGTCCCTCCGCCGGGGGCCGGATGTAGTGCCGAAGGTCCCACGGGGTTTCGACCTCGCCCGCGCGCGAGGGAGCAAACGAGTGACGGGAACAGCGTCGGCCAAGACAAACGATCTCACTGGTGACCCGCCCTCGGCCGTTCTTCATCGGAAGCGGCGGCCGGGTACGGCCAAAGCCTG
>JANMBI010000156.1:0-33643 GCA_031360325.1 Frigoribacterium sp.
CCGCGGTGCGTGCGCGAAGGCCCTTGTCGGCCCCGATCCCGACACCGAGCAGCACGATGGCGCTGGCGAAGTGGAGCAGGTTGTCGGCCGAGTTGATTGCCAGGATGTTGGCCGCCGAGTTCAGGATGAACAGTCCGACGATGCCGAGTAGCAGATAGGCCGCGCCGACGATGGTGTTGACCGTCTTGGAGGCGCGAACGTTCGACAGGCCGGCGATGAGCAGTGCGGCACCGATGAGGAGGTGAGCCACGTTGTGGAACACGTTCACCTCGAAGATACCGAGCAGCAGGCCACCCTTGACGTCGAAGAATCCGATTCCTGAGGTCGCGGTGAAACCGAGCAGACCAACGAGAAGGTAGACCGCGCCGAAGACGGTCGCCAGCAGGCGGTTTGGGGACTTGGACATGATATTTCTCCTCAACAGCGCGACGGGCGTCGCGCTTTGTCTAGGTATTCGGCCCGGGTGGCGGAAGGGTTTGGTAGGCAACGTACACTCGTTGTCCAGCGGGCGCGCAGCACGCATTCGGTTTGACCGGGTGCGATTCCGGCGCGGGTGGGCCACGATAGGGGGATGCCGATCATGCCCGACACCAAGAACTGGACCTGGGTGGTCGAACGCCCCTGCCCCGAATGCGAATTCGATCCCTCGGCCATCGCCCCGCGGGACGTCGCCGGAATCCTTCGTGCCAATGCGACGGCGTGGCCGACTGTGCTGGAGCGCGCGGATGTCGCACTCCGACCCGATGACAGCACCTGGTCTCCGCTCGAGTACGCCGCACATGTGCGCGATGTCCTTCGCCTCTATCGCGCCCGCCTGGCCCTCATGATGCGTGAGAATGACCCGGTCTACCCCAACTGGGACCAGGACGAGACCGCGATCGCGGAGCGCTACGGGGAGCAGGATCCGGAGACCGTCGGTCGGGAGATCCTGGCCGCCGCCAGCGCGCTCGCAGACGACTTCGATGGACTGTCGGCAGATTCGTGGGATCGCCGGGGGCGCCGGAGCGATGGTGCCGGTTTCACCGTCGCCACGTTCGCGGTCTATCTGGCTCATGACCTCGTGCACCACCGATGGGATGTGCGCGCCTGACCGCTCGGATGTCGGTCACTGCAGAAGGTGATCCTCCAGGAAGGACGAGGTCCGGGCGAAGGCGAGCGCGGCCGCATCGACATCCACCCGGTCGGCGACGCTCGCGTTCGCAAACGAGTGCACGGTGGCCGGATACGTCCATTCGGTGATCGGCGTGCCGTGATCCTTGAGCCGGTCGATGAACGATTCGGGGTCTTCCCCGTCGTCCCACTCATCGATCTCGGCCAGGTGCAGGAGCACCGGCGCCGGAATGACGCCGTGCTGTGCGGGGCTCAGTGTCGCATAGTAGGCGACGACCGCATCCGCATCGCCGCTTTGAGCATGGAGGAGGGCGAGCCAACCGCCGAGGGAGAAACCGACGACCCCGACACGAATCGACCCATCTGCCCGGGCGAGCTGGATGATGTCATCGAGTTCCGCCAGCGCCCCGGCCACATCGAGCCGTGCCATGAGTTGCTCCGCGGTAGACGCCTCCACGGCGGCCACGCCGTCGTAGAAGTCGGGTACCGCGACTCGGTAGCCCTGGTTTGCCAACGCCGCGGCGTAGCTCTCGAGCCAGGGGAGCCGGCCGTACCAGTCGTGAATCAGAATCACGATGGCTCGGCTAGGGCCACCGAAATAGCGGGGGATTCCGGGCGAGGGAATGGGGACGAGTTGTGACATACCGACCCTTTGGAAAACGACGAGTGGTCTCGATGAAGGTCACTCTATCCGAGCCCGCGTCGCGCCAGGAGGCGCCACTCGCCGAGCCTTTACCACTCGATGAAGCGGGGTACAAACATTGTCCCCTCTACTGGGGACTGTGACTCAGCGCGCGCATGCAGCATCGTGGTCACAGGGAACCCACTGTTCTATCACCCGAAAAGGGCTCCCGCTTTGTTCGAGAGAAGGAATCCGATGAGTCCCGACGCGCAGGTTCACTACCTTTCTCGCACCACCTTCGACCCCGATGACTCGACGGTCCAGGCGCGTGCGATCCTCGACGCGGAGATGACTACGCGGATGGAGAGTGTGCATCAGCTCGCCGTGCGGTTGAGCGCGCTCGAAGCGACGATCGCCGCGGTCAACGCTGCCCGCCACGCTGCGATCACCGCCGGTTGGACCGAAGCCCAACTTCTCGACCTCGGCCTTGGTGCCCCCGAGAAATCGAAGCAGTCGGCAGGTCGGCGGGTCGCGCGCGCCGAGGGCGAGTCCGTCACCGAGGCGCCCGAGTTCGAGACGCCCGAGTTCGAGACCGTCAGCGCGCCGGTGGAACTCGCCAGCTGACGAACGTCGCGACCCGGTATCCGGTCCGCGGGTGCCCGATCCGGAAGCGTCGCGGCATCCGACTCCCTCACCCCCGGCCACGATCTGGTGGAATCGGTGTACCGGAACCGTGGGGTCTTTCGGGCGAGCTGCTTCGGTGTGACGCTGCCTTCGGCCGCGACGCGGAAGACGGCGCGCAAAACACACCACTATGACGAACTCCGCTCGCCATCGAGAAAATGGGTATCGACGACGTCGATCTCAACCCGGAAGCCGGGATCTTGGCCGCATCGGTGCGGCCGATCTCGTCGATCCGAAACCGTTGCGGGGCCCGTCGCACGCGCTGCCCCCGCTTCGACTTTGGCGACGGTCGTCGCCGCTGGCGGTGTCTGGACGCAGGGTCGGTGCCGATCCAGCTGGAGGCAGCCGCGCTCCTCCCTGAACACCAAGATGCGACTCATCACCCGCATCGCCTTCGGCTGCACGTCTCCGGACGCCCTGATCGCCCTCGCCATGCTCACCCTCGGCGGCCACGAAGCCGCCCTCCCCGGCCGGGACCAACCCACGGATACGACAGGAGAGCCACGAGTCGGCTCAATTTCGCGAACACGACCGTCGGACCGGGACGACCTCTACGAGCGCGTCACCGTCCCGAGGCACGGCAGCGACACCTTCCCCAGCGTCGAAGACCGCGCCGGATCGGATGCCGCGGACAGCGCCTCTTGACCGCCCGAGACGGCGGATGCCTCGTCCCCGGCTGCGACCGACCACCGAGACGGTGCGAAGCCACCACATCGACCGCTGGCATCGGGACCCCGGCCAACCCGACCTCGAGCGCGGAGTCCTCCCCCGCCGGCACCCCACACGCTCGTACACAACAACGGTCGGGAGATCGCGCACGACCAACCCGGCACGATCGCGCTGAGCGACAGCGCGCTGAGCGATAGTGCGCTGAGTGATAGTGCGGTGGGCGGTAGCGCCGCCCACGGAGACAGACCCGGAAGCGACACCGCTCCGGGATTCACCAGCCGGTTGCCCAATCTGGCTGGGCAGTGCCACTGAGGTACCCTGGCGTGCTGGCGACGTAGGTGAGCAGCTCCGTCCCGTTGGGGTCGTCGCCATCGTCCGGGGCGACGTGCACCCGCAGCCCGGCCTCACCCATCGTCACAGCGAACGGGTTGCGAGTCACGACATGGCCCGTATCGCTGAACTCGAGGACGGGCAGCTCGTGGACGATCCGTCGGTTCAGGACATCCACGAGCGCGATTCCGCCCAGCTCGTACTGGCCGGCCGACGGTTGCGGCACAATCGCGATGCCACCGCAGAGGAGAAGCCCTGGCGCGACATACTGGCAGTCTTGGTAGTCGACGAAGCTGCTCGGGTTCTCCCACCTGTCCACCTCGTGCCCGTCCGGCGTCCAGGTGTAAAAGCGTCGCGAACCCCAGCTCCCGCCATGGATCACATCCCGCTCGGGATCGCGAACCACCCAGCCGACGTGGTCATCCACCCGGAAGCGCTCACGAACGTCGAGTGTGATCGGATCGATGCTGTAGACAATGCTCCTGCTGTTCGCCCGGTATTCGGCGAGGGACACCCAGACGCTCTCGCCGTCGAAATCGATGCCGCCCGGGTGATACATTGCGCCATCGCCGAGTTTCAGGTCATGGATGAGATTTCCCTTCTCCAGGACGAACAGGTGCCCCACGCCTGCGCCGGTTGATCGCTGCGCCGGATCGGCGGCTTGTCGTGGCCGGTCGGTGATTTCCACCGAGGATACAAAGGTGCGTCCACCGCCGAATGCAAGACCCTGCGGATGGTGGGTTGGAAAGGAGAGCGGATGATGGGAGACCAGCTCCCAGTGGGTACCGCGGTCGAGTCCACGCACGGCCGCAGTGATGTCCATCAGACAGGTGGGCCTGCCCTCGTTACTGCTCGCGTGCGGCCTCACGAGCCCGGCTCCACATCTCATACACCTGGTCGGCCGCGCCGGGTGTCGCCACCAACACGCCGCCCTCTGCAGGAAACGCGTCCGGTTGACCCGAAGCATCCACAACTACGCCACCCGCCTCGCGCACGATCAGCGTTCCCGCGAGGTGATCGATCGGGTTGAATGTGCCAATGACCGCCGCGGCACCGCGTCCGGCGGCGATCCCGACAACCGTCATGGTCGCCGAACCCATGATCCGCATGATGCTGTGCTGCGTCCCCAACTCGGCAAGCAGCTCGAGCATCCCGGGCCACGGAAGGTGGCCGGCGAGCTCGGTGGCGACCACTTTCCCGGCAAGTGACATCGGCCGCGCGGAGGCCGGGGCCAGCGACAGCGGGTCGCCGTTCAGGCGCGCACCGTGCCCGGCGACGGCCTCGAATATGTCGCCGCGCCACGGGTCGCCCACGATGCCGACGAGCGGTGTGCGATCGATGGCAAGGGCGAGCGAGAAGGCGGTCCACGGCAAGAAGTTCGCGAGGTTGGTCGTGCCATCCACCGGATCGAGGTACCAGCACGGAACGCCGTCTTCCGCCGCGCCACCCATTTCCTCGCCGACGACGAGATGGCCGGGAAGGCGCGCCGCGATCACCTCACGCACGTGGCGTTCGACGGCGACATCGATCTCGGTCACCAGATCCCCGGGGTTCGCTTTCGTGGAGATCGTTCCGCGGTCTGCCGATCGGGTGAACTCTATCGCCCAGCTAGCCAGTTCGTTCGCGACCGCCAGTGCCTCGAGCGTCTCGGCCCCGGTCAGCCGGCACGGCCGTCCGGCCCCTCGCCAGGTCGCCGGGTCGTCGGCCACGATGGCCTGCAAAAACTCCAGCCGGTTAGTTGTGATTGAGTCGACACCGAGCTCGAGCACCCAGCACATGTCTTCGCGCTCGTCCACGGTCCAGCAGGCCACCCGTGAGCCGGCGGCGTGGATCTCGTCCACGATCTTCTGCGTGAGCACGACGAACTCCGAGTTGACGAACTCGGGCCGCAGCTCGGCGAGCAGTTCGGCCGGAGGGGTTGCGCGCTCATTCCAGGGCAGCCAGATGTTCGCGTCGGCATCCAGGGAACGCACGGTGCGCATCCCCTCGAGGTTGCCGCACCAGGACACTCTCACCGCGGATGCCGCGACGACCGCCGATGCCGCGGCCGCGGGAGCCTCCTCCTCCAAGTCGACCACGAGGGTAGCCGAGCAGTCCCGGAAGAGCTCGAGCACCTCGGAGAGCAGCGGGATGCGCTCATCGCCCTGACCGAGGCGCTGGATCTCGTCGAAGCCCACATCGTCGACGGCGCGATCGAGACCCCAGAGTCTCAGGAGGGTCGAGTCGTGAAGCACGACGACCTGGCCGTCGCGACTCACCCGGACGTCGATCTCCACGAAGTCGGCTCCGGCCGCAATGGCGGATCGGATTGCCGGCAGCGTGTTCTCGCGGAACCGACTCGAGTCGCCGCGGTGCGCCGCAACGTGCGTGAGCTGGTCCGTATTGGGGGAGGTCATGCCGCCGCTCCCGTCCCGGTGACACGCCTTCCGTCGCTGAAGACCATGACCTTCCGCACAGCGGCGAATCCCTGCTGGCCGATGAGCGGGACTTCTCCGGTGACAAAGCTGCGAAGCACCGCATCCGGGCGACGGAGGTAGACCTCGAAGAAATGGCCGCGTGGCACGATTCTCTCTACCGTTGCGGGAAGCGCACCGTCGGTGCGCTCTGCGGAGAAGATCACATCCTCCGGGCGGATGCCGACAACATTGCTTCCGCCGACGAGTGCGCCGTCCACGAAATCGCCCTCGATCCGGTTGACGCTGCCGATGAAGGTCGCGACGAACTCGGTCTGCGGCCGGGCGTAGAGCTCGGCCGGCGTGCTGAACTGCTCGACCCGGCCCGCGTTCATCACGGCGATCCGGTCCGACATCGACATCGCTTCTTCCTGGTCGTGCGTCACGATCACCGTCGTGATGCCGAGTCGTTGTTGGATTTCGCGGATGTCCTCGCGCACCTTGACCCGAAGCTTCGCGCCGAGGTTGCTGAGCGGCTCGTCCAGCAGAAGAAGCTCCGGCTCCTGCACCAGCGCGCGTGCCAACGCGACCCGCTGCTGTTCTCCACCGGAAATGCGCGCCGGGCGTGAGTCGCGGTGGTGCAGCAGGTTGACCAGGCCGAGCACCGCATCGACCCGCTCCGCCACCTCCGCCTTGGCCAGCTTTCGCAGTTTCAGCGGGAAGCCCACGTTTTTGGCCACGGTCATGTGCGGCCAGAGGGCGTAGTTCTGGAACACCATCGCGCTTGGACGCTTTTCGGCGCCGAGGTGCGACACCTCGCGTCCCGCCACCTCGATGGAACCCGCGTCCGGCTCGAGGAAGCCGGCGATCATCCTCAGCGTCGTGGTCTTGCCGCATCCGGATGGACCGAGGAGCGACACCAGTTCACCGGCGCGAACGGTCAGATCGAGATTGTCGATGATGGTGCGTCCGCCGAGGACCTTGTTCAGGCCGCGCACACGCAGGCCGCCCTCCTCCGTCGGGTGCTCGCCCTGCCGCGCCGGTCGGTCACTCGTGGTTCGTGCTTCTTTTACCGTTGTCATGAGATTTCTTGCCTCACTTGGCGCTTGCGCGCTACTTGATTTGGAATCCTTCGGCGAGCTGGCCACCGAGGATGTGTTTGTGGGCCACAGCCATCAGCGCGACCGACGGGATGGCGAGCAGGATCGAGAAGACCGCTGCCACTTGGGCCGGATAGTTCAACACCAGGTTGTACATCTCGGTCGGCATAGTCATCAGGGTGGGTGCCCCGACCAGGTAGGTGCCCTGCGATTCGTCAAACGACGCGAGGAACGACATGACTGCGGCAACCAGGATGCCCGGAACTGCCAACGGCAGGGTCACGCTGAAGAAGACGCGCCGCTTGGATGCGCCGGCATCCCGCGCGGCCTCCTCCAGGTTCTTTGGTACCGCCGCAAACGCGGCAGCCGGAATCCACGTCATGAACACCACGGTGCCGAGCACATGCACTACCAGGACGCCGAGGACCGTGTTCATCAGATTGAGCGCGTAGAACAGCGACGCCATCGTGACAAACAGCCCCATTTTGGGGAAGGCGTTGGTCGCAAACAGACCGATCAGGAAGAGGCGTCGACCCGGGAACTCGAACCGTGCGAACGCGTAGGCGGCCGGAAGACAGACAACAGCGGAGATGAGCACGGTGAGCGGGGCGAAAAGCAGCGAGTTCCGCACCGCGACACCCATTTGGCTGTCGCTGAACACCACCCCCCACCAGCGCATCGTCCAGCCGTCCGGGAACAGGTTCGGGTACGTCCAGGTGCTGGCGAAGGCGCGCACGCCCAACCAGAGCAGCGGGCCGACGATGAACACGACCATCGCGAGCACGAAGACTCCGATGAGGACCGGCGTTGCCACGTTGCGCACCGACGGCGCCCGGTGAGCGGACGGATTGACGGATGCGGTCATCAGCTTCTCCCCGGTTCCTTGGCCGAGCGGAAGTTGGCCCAGACGTACAGTGCGGCAATACCGGATGCGATCAGGAAGACGACGAACGCCATCACCACGGCCTGTTGCGGCTGGTTGAAGGCGGTGAAGGAGTTCGACATCGCGACGCCGAGCATCGTTGGCGAGGTGGGCCCGGTGAAGTAGGGCACCGTGAAGGAGCCGACGACGCCGATCGCCGTGAACGTGGTCGCGATGATGATCGGAACGGATGCCAGCGGAACCAGGACGGACGTGACGATCCGCACGAAGCCGGCCCCGGCATCCCGTGCTGCTTCGATGAGGGCATCCGGGATCGCCTGAAGGCCCGAGCTCACCATCAGGACGGCGAACGGCAGAGACGTCCAGACCGATCCGATGATGATCGCGACGATCGTGTAGGACCAGACCGGGAAGCTCATCCCGAACTGAGCGAAGACGGATTGCAGGAACCCGGTGGCCGAATAGAACGTCAAGATCGACCAGGACGCGATCACGACCGGGATGAAGAGCGGAACTATGGCGAGCCCCGAGAGCAGTTTCGCGATCCTTCCGCCCGTGAGCTTGAGGTACAGTCCGATCCCGAGGGCAAGAAAGATGACGACGGCGGTGCTCACTATGGTGACGACGACCGTGACGAGGAGGTCGAGCAGGAACCTCGGACTCGTGAACATCTCCCGGTATGCAGCGAGCGTCCCCCACCAGCCGGTTGCGCGGTGCACGCCCTGCCCGATCAGGGCAACGGTGCTATTGAGACCGCCGACCAGGCCGATGCTGAATCCGAATGCCAACAGAATCGGAAAACCGACGAACACGGAGATGAAGATGATCGGGGGAAGTGCCAGGACGAACCCCAACGCGCCACGTGCCCGGGCGGATACCGCCCGGGCCGCGCGCGAGGTCGACGCCCGCTTTGCGAGCGCGACGGTCACTGTCCTGGAACCTTCTGATCCCACTGGTTGTTCATGTCCTTACCGATTGCCGCAAAGTACGGAGCGCGAAGGTTCGCGGTGTCCGCATTCTTGAATCGGCTGACGATGTCGGCCGGGAGCTTGTCGAGACCGATGACCGGGAACCCGGAGATCTGCGCGACGATCATCACCTGCGCGGCCGGCGAGAGCACGAAGTTGGCGAGCTTGAGCGCGGCGGCCTGGTGGGGACTGGTCTTCGGGATCCCCAGGTACGCGGCGCCACCGGTGAAGGACGGGTTGCTGATCTGGACCGACTTGACGGCCGCCGGGATCGCACCATTCGTCACGCCGGTGGTGAACATGTCAGACCAGACCGGAGCCATCGAGATCTGCCCGCTCGCGAGCAGGTCGAGCACCTGCTGGTTGCCGTTCGGGAAAACACCCTTTTGGTACAGGTAGGGGTTCAGCCCCTTGAGCGCGTTGAAGCCCTGCGTCCAGTCGGCCTCGAGCGATGACGCATTCCCGACCGTCATCTTGGCTCGGTCTGCGGCCGGCACGTAACTGTCAAGCACGGTCGACACGAACGCGCCGCCCGACCCACCGGTCGACGGCGAGTTGTATGCGAACTTGCCCGGGTTTGCCTTGATCCAGGCGAGAAGGTCGTTGAGAGTCTTGGGCGGCGACGACACCGTCTTGCTGTCGTAGGCCAGGAGCACGGATGATCCGCGGTACGGGATTCCGCCCGTGCCGCCGGCCTCAACAACGCTCTTCGAGATGCCGGAGAGCGCCTGCAGGTTCTTCGCCGACACCGTGGTGAGAAGGTTTGCCTGCGACGCGGTGGGGATGAACGCACCGTCGATGAGGTCCATTCCCGGATCCTGCTTCGCCGTTGTGGCCGAGGTGAGCTTCGCCATCGTCTGCGCGTCGTGTGCACCGTGCAGGTCGAGAGTGACATTGACGGTGTAGCCCGGGTTCGCGGTCTCGAACGCCGGCACCAGGCTCTTCTGCCAGAGACCCTGGATGTTGGTGTCGCCGCTGATAAAGACGTTGACTGTATTGCTTGCCGGGGATGCGGTTGCGTTTCCCTGAGTCGAGGCGCCGCTGCTTTGAGCGCATCCAGCCAGCGCGATCGAAGCGAGGGCGGCCACGGCCAGAGCCACGGTCGATTTGGTTCGTGATGTCACGGAGTGCGTTCCTTCGTTGATTTTTGGGGCGGTTGTTCCCCCCGTTGAAGGATTCAATGCGATGTTGAACGAATGGTAAACGTGCCCGAAACGCGCGCAACCCACAGATGGAACACGCGGTCTTGCGGAGCGTCTCCGGCCCAACGGTCAACTCCTCGCCGAGATCCCTGCGCGCCGCCCACGGCAGGGGGTGGTCGGGCCGGCGATCCAGAGCCATCCGAGTCGCCGGCCGGTCCGTGGCTCGAACGGTCATCGGGTCGCTGCGAGCTTTCCGAGGATGGGGTCTGGTACCGCCGCCTGCGTTGTACAAAGAGCGTCCCGGTGCAAGGGTTGAGGACAACGCTACTTTCGGTGGTGAATATACCGGCGGAGGACCGCTTTCGCGGATTAGACGGATGAAGGAGAGGCCATGACGGAGTCAAACGATGAGAAGCGCGAGTTGAGTCAGTGGAGCCGCAGTCTGGCCGAGGCGCTGCAGATCCTGGATTTGGAAGTGGAAGATCAGACGATCCTGGATTTTGCGGAGAAAATGTCGGGCGCGGTAAGCCCGTCAGCCGGGCCGATCAGTGCTTTCCTGGTCGGCTTCGCTGCCGGGCAGGGAGCCACGAACGGCAAGACCGGTGTTGAGGCGTCAGTGAACTCCGCCATCAACGTTGCGGAGCGCTTGCTTGAGAACGAACATTGGGGACGAGACGGCTGGGCGGGCACCGCCCAGTAGCGAACACCAATCGGGGCCAGGACGTGCAACCCGGCCCCGACGCCACTCGGCGTTTGTCGCCCCTACCTCCCCGCGGCCGTTGCGTCCGGGACGGTGGGGTGGGACTCCGTACCCTTGGCGGGTTCCAGCCGGACGATGACGGCCTTGGACACCGGGGTGTTGCTGCCGTCCGCTACGTTGTCGAGGGGAACGAGTACGTTCGCCTCGGGATAGTAGGCGGCAGCGCACCCCTTGGCACTCGGATAGGAGACCACGCGGTAATTGCGGAGTACTCGCTGCGCTCCGTCATGGTGCACCCCGTGTACGTCCACCCGCTGGCCGTCTGTGAACCCCAGTTCGGCTAGGTCCTCCGGATTAACGAAGACCACATGGCGGCCCTTCTTGATGCCGCGGTAACGGTCGTCGAAACCGTAGATGGTGGTGTTGAACTGGTCATGGGACCGCAGGGTCTGCAGGATCAGCGTGCCGGCCGGCCGGTCGAGAAACTCAAGCTTGTTGACGGTGATCACGGCCTTCCCCGTGGGTGTGTGGAAGGTGCGCGAGTCGCGCGGCCCGTTCGGCAGCACAAAGCCGCCATCCTTCCGGATTTTCGTGTTGTAGTCTTCGCAGCCTCCCACCACGTGCGAGATGTGTTCGCGGATCAGATCGTAATCTTTCTCGAAACCGGCCCAATCGGCACTGGTCTTGTCCGCTATGGTCGCCCGCGCCAGGCGGGAGACGATGGCGACCTCGGAAAGCAGGCCGGGCGCCACCGGTTCAACCTTGCCGAAGGACGGGTGCACCGCACAGACCGTGTCTTCCACGGACACGAACTGCTCCCCCGACGCCTGCCGGTCGATCTCGGTGCGGCCCATTGTCGGCAGAATGAGCGCTTCCTCGCCCACCACCGCGTGCGAGCGGTTCAGTTTGGTGGAGATCTGGACGGTCATCTCCGTGCCGTGCATGGCGGCTTCGGCGGCATTGGTGTCCGCGATCGCCCCGACCAGATTGCCTCCCAAGGCCATGAAGAACTTAATGTCGCCCTCGCGCATGGACTGAATTGTCTTGACCGCGTCGGCGCCGTGGTCAATTGGCGGCGTGAAGCCGAATTCCTTGCCGAGCGCGGCCATGAATGACGGCGGCATCTGCTCCCAGATACCCATGGTCCTGTCGCCCTGGACATTGCTGTGGCCACGGATCGGGGAAGCGCCGGCGCCCGGCTTGCCGATGTTGCCGCGCAACAGGAGCAGGTTGATGACCTCCTTGATGGCGGCGACCCCCTTCTTCTGCTGGGTCAAACCCATCGCCCAGGTGATGATGACCCTTTCTGCCTTCAGGTAGCGGGCCGCCAATTCGTCGATCTCCTCCACCCGCAGGCCGGTGGCCTCCAGGACTGCGTCCTCGTCCAGCTCCGCGAGGTGCAGTTTGAGCTCCTCCAGGCCTTCACAGTGCTCGTGTAGGAACTGGTGGTCAAGCACCGTCCCCGGGTTCTCGGCCTCTGCCTCGAGCACGCGTTTGGAGACGGCCTGCAGCAGGGCCATATCCCCGCCCAGCCGGATCTGAATGAACTGGTCGGCAATTTCTGTCCCGTGGCCGATGATGCCCTTGACCTGCTGCGGGTTCTTGTACCTTTTCAGTCCCGCTTCCGGCATGGGATTGACGGCGACAATTTCCGCGCCGTTGCCCTTGGCTTCCTCCAGCGCGGTGAGCATGCGTGGATGATTGGTGCCCGGGTTCTGTCCCATGATGATGATCAGATCGGCCTTGCCGAAATCGTCGTAGGCGATGGTCGCCTTGCCGATGCCGATGGTCTGGCCCATCGCCCAGCCGGAGGATTCGTGGCACATGTTGGAGCAGTCGGGCAGATTATTGGTCCCGTAGCCGCGAACGAAAAGCTGATATGCGAAGGCGGCCTCGTTGGAGGCGCGGCCGCTGGTGTAGAAGGCTGCCTCGTTGGGGGACTGCAGGCTGTTGAGCTTGTTGCCGACGATGGAGAACGCCGTGTCCCAGCTGACGGGCCGATAGTGGTCCTCGCCGGCCGGCTTGTACACGGGTTCGGTCAGTCGTCCCTGCATTCCCAGCCAATATTCTGAGCGCGTGAGCAGGTCGCTGACCGAATGCTCGGCCCAAAAACTGGAAGATACGACAACGGGCGTCGCTTCCCAGGTAACGGCCTTGGCGCCGTTTTCGCAGAACTCGAAGGCCTTGCGATGATCCGGATCCGGCCACGCACAGCTCATGCAATCGAAGCCGTCCTTGTGGTTCATGGACAGCAGGGTCTTTCGCGTCCGCTCCACACCCATATGCTCAATGGCCGGAATCATTGAGTGCAGGACTCCTGGCATTCCGGCGGCCCAGTTCTTCGGCTTCCCGACCTCGATTTCGCTCTCTTCGGGTTCTTTCACCGGAGGATTCTCGCGCACCATGGCCACTCTCCCTGTACTTCCCGTGCTCCAAAGCAGCGACCGGAAGCGGTCCTGCACGTTCCCTCAGGACTAACAGCTATGGCCAGCCATCGCAACCCAAACCGGTGAATGATCCACCACTCCGACGTGGGTGCGTTGGAGCCCGGAGTGCTTCCCGCCCGCGACTCTCGCCCGGGCAGGGCACCCAATCAGCGCCCGCTACCGTGGTCAGCTCACGAAACGGAAGTGAACGACTCGACGGGTTCGAGCAGTGATTGCGGCACGTGCCCGGCGAATGGTGTTTGTTGCCATGTCTGGACTCATTCGGAGCGGATGCTCACAACACCCCGGTGTTGGAGGTGTCGACGGGAGGGGATCGGGCGCGGTCCCGGCCGTTCGCCTTCCGCTATCTCGAGAGAGCTGCGGCGCAACGTGATGGCGCGAAGCGACTATTGGGTTTCGACGGTGAAGCCGTACCTGCTGTACACGGCCCTTCCCGCCGCCCCGGTGAGGTGGTCGAGGAAACCCTCGGCGACGTCGCGGTGCGGGGCGGCGGTGACCACGGCGGCAGCGTATTGTCCGCGTTGATTTACCGCCGCGTCGATCGCTACCAGTTCGACCGGAGCGCCGCTTGCGATCAGATGGTGAGCCTCCGTTTCCCACACGACAGCCACATCCGTCGTTCCCTCGGCAAGCCAGGCAGGGCTCTGGCGATGGTGAATCGTTGTGAGGACCGTCTGTCCGCTTCGGCGCTTTACCTCGATGACTTCGTCGTGCAGCCGGTCGCCCCCGGCTGCGGACAGCGCGTGTAGCGCGAGCCGGCCGATTCCTTCCGTCAGCGGGTCCGGTAAAGCGACGCGCAGTCCGGGTCGGGCGAGATCCGTCATTGCCACGATCCCGGTGGGATTGCCCGCGCGAACCAACAGGGCTAAGACATTGCTGGCGTAGACGCGAGGAGGCTCCACCAATCCGTCAGCGTGCAGTTCGTTCAGGGCGCGGGTGCTGGCCGCGATGATATCGGGAGTGAAGCGCAGCTCCAGTGATCCCATCCGCAATCCGCCCTGGCGCAGCTGCGCCACGACGACGCCGGGCGGGAGAGTTTCGTAGAACACCGAGCCAACGTCAGGATAAACCTTGAGGAAGTCGGCCACGAGATCAGGCAACGCCATGTACTGGTTGCCGGCAAACAATGCCCGGAGCCCGGTAGTCGTTGGGTCTCCGCACAGGTCAGTGACCGCGTCGAACGGTGCGGCAGCAAATCGGGCTAGGTCGGGTTGGCGGTCACGGCCGGACATAGGCCCATCCTTCGCGCTGTCGCCTTACCAGCTGCGCAATGCCCGCCGGCACCACATACACGCCGTCGAGGAGCCGGTCGGCCGACACACCCATTTCCTTCATCGTGTTGGCGCATGCCGCCACCGTGAAACCACGGCCAAGCAACTCCCGCATCTGGTCGGCGTGCGGCGCATCCCTTACCGCCGCAGCCAGTCCCGGCCCGTGCACAACCAGCTCGATCGGGCTCCCATCCGCCAACTCGTCGAGCAGATGACCAACGTTACGCAGCACACTGGCATGTTTGGCTGGATCTGCTTCGTCGAGATGGAAGACCACTCCCGCCGGACTGTTTCCATTGTTCTTAGCCACGGCCGCAGCCTACTCGCACCACCACAACACGGATCCAGCCTCTATTTGGGAGCCACTTGGTCCAGACCGGCGACGTCATCGCAGCGAGTGGACGGCTCGACGAAGCGAAGGACCGGATGCAACTGCGCAACAGTGTTCTGCATCCGGTACCGGCACAGCGCTCCGACACACCCCACTGTGGAGGAATGCTCTGGCTCTCCTGACATAGCCGTGGGCGCCTCTGGGGCAGTTCTGGAGCGAGCGCCGGGAATCGAACCCGTCCCCCAGCGCCAGTATTCCCCGTACTTACGGGATGTTTTGGTTGCTTGTGGCCATGAGCGAAGCCCCATTTGGCGCCGTTTCGTGTCCCGTGTGTCGGCGTGCCAGCATCCTCGACATCGAGTGTTCAGGCGTCCCACTCAACTGCGGCGACCTGATGCAGGTTGGCACCGTTCGGAAGAGCGCAGCGTGCCGGCCACCGGCGCGAAGCCGATGGTCGATTTACTGTGGGGCCGCTGACGCCCATGAAGACCAAGGGGCGACGGGTGGCGCCGCTGGCACCTAAAGGAGTCCTTTTTCGGGCCTGCCAGCGGGAATGGCGATGAGTCGCGTGACCTCGACCGGGCCGGCGAGCAGACCATCGAGGCGGGCGGTGAGGGCACGCACTGCATCCCCCGATCCGTGCTCATCGAGGAGCTTCGCATTCTGCCATTTCTCGATCATCACGATGGCGCCTGTCGGTGAATCGTGGATTGTGTATAGGTCGCAGCCCGCTTCTTCGTGGACGGCCGGAATCGAGGTGCTCAAGGCGTCGACAACGCGGTCGTGGGCTCCCTCGACGGGCGTAAAAATGGCGGTGACGATGACGGACATGCTGTTCTCCTCGTGCGATGCGATTGCGGGATTCAACCAGTTGAGTGCGCTTTCGACAATCGCGCAACTCGCGCGTTCGACGATGTGACGTGGAGACCAACCGAAGGGTCACCGTGATTTCACTACACCACCAAAAAAGACCTGACCACTGTCGTGGCGCCGGTCAAGCGCCCGGACTGAGACACGACCCTATAGGATTTCACCATGTCTGCAGAATCAACCAAACCCAGGAAAGTGAGCCGGCAGGTACTGGCGGACCACGTCTACCAGGAGATTCTGGCCTCGCTCATGGACGGCACCCTCGAGGCGGGGGTGAGCATCACCATCGACGGCCTGGCCAGGGACCTTGACGTCTCACCGACCCCGATCCGTGAGGCACTGGCCCGGCTTGAGTCGACCGGGATGGTGCGACGGGTGGCACTCAAGGGCTACCGGGTCGCGCCACTGTTCACAAGCGACGAACTGGCGGAGCTGATAGATGCCCGGCTCGTGATCGAGCCGGTCACCGCGCTTCGTGCCTGCGAGCGGGTCAGCCCGGAGCTGTATAGCGCGCTGGAGCGGTCCATCAGCGATCTCCGCGCCGCGCCGCGCGGCGCGTTGTTTGCGGAGTTCCGGGATTACTGGGAAGCGGACGAACGCTTCCACCGCCTGATCGCCGAGAACGCCGGAAACCAGTTCATCTTGTCCGCCTACAACTCTCTTGGCGGCCAGATCCAGCGGTTCCGCTTCTTCGGAGGGCTCGGGGTCACCGACGGGGACTACGCGATCGAAGAGCACTCCGCGATCCTCGAGGCCTTCGCCGATGCGGACCCCGAGAAGGCACGCGATGCCATGGTTTTGCATCTCAAGGCAGTCAAGCAACGGGCCATCGACGATGTCGCCCACCAAGCCTGACAACGATCGGACCGGCGGCGCGTAGACGCAGCAGCGCGGGCGCCGCATAGCCGCCGCGACGACGCGCCAGTGAGTTCCGCCGCAGTTGACAACTCTGCCCCGATCATGTTTCCTATAGGAAACAGGTTTTCGGCGAAGGAGTAGTTTGTGAGTAGCACAGTGCACGGGCTCGCCGCCGAAAAGCTCACCGCACAGGACTGGCCGATTTCAGCGGCGCTGCTGCAGTTCCCCGCGACCGATGCCCACGGTAACCACGTCAACGACGCGGAACCCGCCGAGTGGCAGGGCGTGTTCCAGGAGGTCGCTGATGCCGGCTTCGCGAACGTTGACCTGACCGACAGCTGGGTGCAACCCGGCGACCTGTCCGAGGCGAGGCTCGACGATCTTGCTGCTGCTGCAGCAGCAGCGGGCACCGGCTTACCCGTGATCTCGGCCATCCGCCGCAGCGTCATCGAGGCGGCGAACTGGGAAGGGAACCTGGCCTACAGCCATCGCACCATCGACGCGGCCGCTCATCTCGGCTGCGAGGTCGTCTCCTTCGGCCTGCACCAGGCGCTGACTGCCGAACAGCGGAAGCAGCTCTGGTTCTGGACGGTCGAGGGCCACAAGGATCCGGTGGGCCACCCCGAAACCTGGGGAAAGGCTGTCTCGCGACTGCGAGAACTCGGACGTCACGCGGCCTCCGTCGGTGTGCTGCTCTCCCTCGAACTGTACGAAGACACCTACCTTGGCTCCGCCGACTCGGCGGTGCAACTTGTGCAGGACATCGGTCTGACCAACGTGGGGCTGAATCCGGATATCGGCAACCTCATCCGGCTGCACCGACCGGTCGAAGCCTGGCAGGAGATCGTCCACAAGACCCTGCCGTACGCCAACTACTGGCACGTGAAGAATTACGCCAGGGACGAGGATGTGGCCCGCGATCAGTACACGGCCGTTCCCGCGCCCATGGAGAGCGGCCTGATCAACTACCGCGAGGCCTTCCGCACTGCGATTTCGGTGGGCTTTCAGGGGATCATCTGCACCGAGCACTATGGCGGAGATGGCCTGAGCGTGTCCGCGCGCAACCAGGACTACCTGCGCCGACAGGTGCTGCCAAAGACGAGCTCCTATGTCCTGGGCGAGAGCCTCGTGGCGCAGGGCCGTCAGGCCGCGGACGCCCCCGCACAGGCCGCCCTGTAGACGATCACCCGTTTCATCCCTGGATTCGATGAGGAATCATGACTTCGATTTTTGATGACCCGGCGGCCTTCGCCGACGAGGCGCTCGACGGCTTCGTCGCGGCCAATCGGCAGTACGTCGCTCGCGTCGACGGCGGCGTGGTGCGCTCCGCCGAAATGGACAGGGGGCGAGTGGCTCTCGTCATCGGCGGTGGGTCGGGGCACTACCCCGCGTTCTCCGGACTCGTCGGCGTCGGCCTTGCCGCCGCCGCCGCATGCGGGAACATGTTCGCCTCCCCGGCGGCCGGCCAGATCTACCGGGTGGTGAAGGCCGCGGCCATGGGCGGGGGAGTGCTGCTGTGCTACGGCAACTACGGCGGGGACGTCCTGCACTTCGGCCAGGCTCAGCAGAGGCTGCGCGCCGAAGGCGTCGACACCCGCACGGTGCTCGTCACTGACGATATCGCCAGCGCACCGATCGGCGAACTCGCCAAACGCCGCGGCATCGCCGGGGACCTCACCGTCTTCAAGGTTGCCGGTGCCGCGGCAGAGGCCGGACTGTCTCTCGACGACGTCGAACGGCTCGCCAACAAGGCCAACGACCGTACCCGTTCCCTCGGCGTGGCGTTCGACGGATGCACCCTCCCGGGGGCGGCCGAACCGCTCTTCCGTGTGCCGAAGGGCCGGATGGCGCTCGGCCTCGGCATCCACGGCGAACCCGGTATCTCCGAGCACGACCTGCCGACCGCGTCCGAGTTGGCCGAACTGCTCGTCGGCCGCCTCCTCGCCGAACGGCCGGATGGCTCCGGCACGCGCGTCGTGCCGATCGTCAACGGTCTCGGCACGGTGAAATACGAGGAACTCTTCCTCCTCTACGGCAAAATAGCCGCCCTGCTGGCCGGAGCCGGTCTCGACATCGTCGAGCCGGAGTGCGGCGAGCTCGTGACGAGCCTGGACATGTCCGGCCTTTCCCTCACCCTGTTCTGGCTGGACGACGAACTCGAGAGCTACTGGGCCGCGCCGGCCGACACCCCCGCCTACCGCAAGGGGGGTGCCGTGCCGCGCGCGCCCCGCGACCCGAGGCTCATCGCCGAAGCGGTTGCCGACACCGAACAGGCAACCGAACAGGCAACCGAACAGGCGATCCGGTTCGGACTCCTCGCCGGTGCCGCGCTCGAAACGGTGCGTGACGTGGTCGCCGAACACGAGGAACTTCTCGGCCGTCTCGACTCATTCGCCGGGGATGGCGATCACGGAATCGGCATGCGCCGGGGGGCGGATGCCGCTTCCGCGGCGGGCGAAGACGCGGCCGGCACGGGGGTGCGCAATGTGCTCGTCCGCGCCGGCGAAGCGTGGAGCGAACGGGGCGGCGGAACGTCGGGGGCGTTGTGGGGCACCGCCCTCATCGCCACGGGCACGGCGCTGGGCAACCGGGAGCACTACAGCCCGGCCGACGCCGTCACGGCGGCCAGGGCCTTCGCCAATGCCATCTCCGACCTCGGCAAGGCCGAGCCGGGCGACAAGACCATGGTCGACGCGCTCCTTCCGTTCGTCGAGGTGTTCGCCGCCGAGTTCGACGGCGGAGCGCCGGTGGGAGCCGCACTCGCCGTCGCGGCGGGGGCCGCAGTGGCCGCCGCGGATGGCACCGCAGCACTTCTCCCGAAGAAGGGCCGCGCTCGTCCGCTCGCCGGGAAGAGCCTCGGCCATCCCGACCCGGGGGCGGTGTCCTTCGGCCTCATCGTGCAGGCGCTGGCGGACAACTACGACGAGGTCACGAGCAGGGGAGCGCAACGATGACCGCAGGGTGGCGCATTCTCATAGGGAACGACGAGGCCGGCGTGGAATTCAAGACCGCCCTGATGGCCCTCCTCATCGCCGACGATCGCGTGGCATCGGTGGTGGACGTCGGCGTCGACTCCTCCGACTCCACTCCGTATGCGCACGTCGCCGTCGCGGCCGCGCGGAAGGTGGCGGCCGGGGAGGCCGATCGGGCCCTGCTGATTTGTGGTACCGGTCTCGGCATGGCGATCTCCGCCAACAAGGTCGCGGGAATCCGCGCGGCCACCGCGCACGACAGCTACTCGGTCGAGAGATCGGTGCTGAGCAACAATGCCCAGGTTCTCGCCCTCGGCCAGCGGGTGATCGGCCTCGAACTTGCCAAGAGGCTAGTCAATGACTGGCTGGGCTACCGATTCGACCCGAGCTCCGCGTCGGCCGAGAAGGTCGACGCGATCTCGTCCTACGAAAACCTCACCGAGACCGAGACCGTGTCCGACTCCGGCCCCCGACTCCGAACCGAAAGCGAACCAGAAGAATGATCAAGAATATTGCCGTCGTTGGCTCCGGTTACATGGGCGGAGGCATCGCCCAGGTCTTCGCCCTCGCGGGAGCGCGGGTCGCCCTCACGGATGTCAGCGCCGAAGTCGCGGAGAAGAACTACCACCGCCTGATTGCGGAGTCGCGGGACTTCGTCGCGGACGGACTCTTCCCGCCCGGCGCGACCGAAATACTCGAGGCGAACCTCTGGGCGGCACCCAGCCTGGCCGCCGCCGTCGCCGACGCGGACTACATCGAGGAGGCCGTGCCGGAGATCCTCTCGATCAAGCACGACATCCTCGCCCAGATCAGCGCGGCCGCAAAGCCAGACGCCATCATCGGCTCGAACACGTCCACGATTTCGATCGGCGCGATGGCGACCGCTGTGACGAACCCCGGCCGGTTTCTCGGCGTGCACTTCAGCAACCCGGCCCCATTCATCCCGGGCGTCGAAATAATCCCCCACGAGGGAACAGATGCGGCGGTCATCGCCGCGGCCAGGGACCTGATCCACGCCTCGGGCAAGTCGAGCGCCGCCGTCTCGGATGTGACCGGATTCGTGTTGAACCGGCTGCAGTACGCGCTCTTCCACGAGGCCACGCAGCTGGTGGAGGATGGCACGGCCACCGCCGAGGACATCGACACGCTCGTTCGCACGACGTTCGGGTTCCGCCTGCCCATCTTCGGCCCGTTCGCGATCGCCGACATGGCCGGTCTCGACGTCTATGACTTCTGCTACAAGTCGCTGCAGACGGGATTCCCGGAACGCTTCGCGACCCCCAAGGTGCTCTCCGACCTCGTCGCGCAGGGCAAGCTCGGCACAAAGAGCGGCGGCGGGTTCCTCGACGTGCCGGCGGAGCGCATCCCCGAGCTCATTGCGTATCGCAACCGTGCCTACGTGATGATGCAGAAACTCCTCGACGAGCTTGGCCCCGCCCCCATCGCCCGGAGTCTGCCCGGATAGACCTCGCCCGGACGCATCCCGGCGCCGCCACGCATCCTCCACCGATCGAGCCAGAAGAGAGCCAGACGCACATGAATGGATTTCCCGCAGAACGCACCGCGATCGTCACCGGGGCGGTTTCGCCCCGCGGCATCGGACGGGAGACCGTCAACTACCTGGCCGAACTCGGCTGGAACATCGGCATCATCGACCTCGATGACGCCGCGTGCAAGACGCTTGCCCGGGAACTGAGCGCCGCCTACGGAGTCAAAGCGGCCGGGGCGGGGGCGAACGTGGCCGACGAGGCATCCGTGCGCGCCGCAGTCGATGAACTGGAGGCCGTCCTTCCCCAGATCGTCGCGCTGGCGAACGTGGCGGGAGTCAGTTCGCCGGTGCCGTACCTGGAACTCGATGCGGCCGAATGGGACCGGGTGATGAACATCAACCTCAACGGAGTCCACTACGCCACGAGGCGCGTCGCCGAGACCATGGTCAAGAACCGGATCGGCAGGATCGTGAGCATCTCGTCCGTCTCCGCGCAGCGCGGCGGTGGCACGTTCAGCAAGACGCCGTATTCCGTGGCGAAGGCCGGAGTCATCGGGCTCACCCGCGCGGTGGCGCGCGAACTGGGCCCATACGACGTGACCGTGAACGCCATCTCGCCCGGACCGATCGACACGGACATCATGGGCGGCACGCTGACCGACGAGCGCAAGGACGAGATGGTGAAGGAGATGGTCGTCAACCGGGTGGGGACGGCTCGAGACATCGCTGCGGCCATCGCCTTCCTCATCAGCGAGGACACCGGGTATATCACCGGCCAGACGTTGAACGTCGACGGCGGCCTCTATATGCACTAAAGACACACGGCTCGGCCGGCGTGTGGCCCCTCGGGTTCCGACCTTTCCCGGCGGCGCTCCTGATGTTCCGGACGCGCAGGTTCAAGTACAAGGCGGATGAACTGCCGACGTGAGTGATCTTGTTGGGACGACAAACAACGATGAATCGAAACTCCTCCACGGAAGGCCCGGCCGTCACCGTCCACATTGGTGTCAGTACCAAGATGTACTTGGGATACCAGGCGAGCCTTCGGTGGCTGGAGGGCGTTCGGGACGTGATCGAGGCTCGTCCGTCCTTGCGGGCTGGCGGCCCCGTCGACGTGTTTGTGATTCCGTCCTTCCCCGTTTTGGAGAGTGCGCGACGCATCCTGGACGGACTTCCTGTTCGGCTCGGGGCGCAGAACTGCAGCTGGGGGGATGGCCCGCTGACCGGCGAGGTCAGTGCCGGAATGCTCGCCGAGATGGGCGTCAGTCTCGTCGAAATCGGGCACGCGGAGAGGCGCTCGTTGTTCGGCGAAGACGATGCCGTGATCGCGCGGAAAGTCTCGGCCGCGCTGACCGCGGGGCTGACGGCCGTGTTGTGCGTCGGCGAGGGCAAACGGATGGCGCCCGAGGAGACCGCGCGCGTGTGCGCCCAACAGGTCGCCGCGGCGCTTGTCGACCGCGACGGTCGCGTACGGTCCGGATCGGGTCCCCTGCTCGTGGCCTATGAACCGCTCTGGTCCATCGGCGCACCGGCGCCGGCCGACCCCGCGTATGTGAACCAGGTGGTCACGGCCCTCCGGGCCGCGCTTCCGGAGCCCATAGCCGCCGACATCGCCATCATCTACGGCGGAGCCGCGGGTCCCGCACTGCTCGACCGACTGCCGACGGTGGACGGCCTGTTCCTCGGCAGGTTTGCCCACGACCCGGCCAATCTGGGGACCGTCATCGACGAAGCGCTCGCTGCTCTTGGGCCGCGCGTCCGGCATCCACCGGGTAGTAGCCTCGCGAGTTGAAATCCGGGACGACGGAGGACCGTACCACCCGATTTCTGGCCACTCTCGTAACGGCCTCAGCCCGCGACCGGCTCCGTCTCGACCAGCGTCTGGCGTTGAATCCCGAGTCCATCGATGCCGATTTCCATGACATCGCCGGCGGTGAGGTAGGGAAAGCGCCCAGAAAGTGCGACGCCCTGAGGCGTTCCCGTGTTGATCAGGTCGCCCGGTTCGAGTACCAGATACTGGGACAGGTCCCAGATGATGTGAGCGACGGAGAAGATCATGTCGGCCGTGTTCGAGTCCTGCCTCGGCTCGCCGTTCACCCTCGACCACAGTCGCAGTGACTGCACATCTGCAACCTCTTCGACGGGCACGAGGGCCGGACCCAGCGGGTTGAACGTCGCGGCGCACTTTCCTTTCGACCATTGGCCACCGGACAGTTCCTTCTGAAACGCGCGCTCCGACACGTCGTTGCTCACGGTGAACCCCGCGACATGGCTCAGGGCTTCGTCGGGCGAGGTGAGGTAGCTGGCACGTTTGCCGATGACTATGGCGAGCTCGACCTCCCAGTCGACTTTCTTCGCGCGTAGCGGGATGAGAACATCGTCGTACGGGCCAACAACGGTATTCGGGTGCTTGAAGAAAAGGATCGGCACCGTTGGCGGCGCACTTCCCGATTCGGCCGCGTGCGCCGCGTAATTTTGCCCGATGCAGAGCACTGCCCCGGGGCGGGCGATGGGGGCGCCGACGCGGAGAGACTCGGCATGCGGCAGGGCGTTCAACTGCCCGGGGCGAGTGAGAGCTTCGCGCACGCGAGCGATGCCGTCGGCAGCCAGAAAGGCCCCGTCGATGTCGGCTGTGATGGGCGTGAGATCGAAGACGGTGCCGTCTTCCGTTCTGACGACCGGGATTTCGGAGCCCAGCGGGCCAAGTCGGAGAAGTTCCACGTTCGTGCTTTCTGGTGTCAGTGGGTGTACGGGCGCTCTCGCGCCAGATCTGGATTCAGCTCGACACCGAACCCGGGGGTGTCAGCGAGCTGCAGCTTGCCGCTTACCGGAACGGGTTCGCCGATGAGCATCGGGGAGAACATCGGCACGATCTCTTCTGCGGTCTCGTGCATCATCAGGAACTCGGCGAACGGGCTGTTCGTTCGAGTGATCACGAAGTGGTACGAGTACACCGAGGAGCCATGGGGAATGACCATTGCGCCGTGTGCGTCGGCGAGAGCAGAGATCTTGATCAGTTCCGTGATCCCCCCGCACCACCCGACGTCGGGTTGGAGGATGTCGGCGCAGCCCATTTCCAGAAGCTGCCGGAATCCCCAACGCGTGGCTTCATGCTCACCGGTGGAGATGAGCATGCCCTTTGGCACGTTCGCTTTGAGCCGCGCGTAGCCCCAGTAGTCGTCGGGCATGAGGGCCTCTTCGAGCCATTTGAGATCGAAGTCTGCCGCGCCGATCGCAAGCCGTGTTGCGTAGTCGACGTCGAGCGACATCCAGCAGTCGAGCATGAGCCAGAAGTCATCGCCCACCTTGCTGCGCATATCCGCGAGCATCTCAAGATTCTCGCGCATGCCATCCGGACCCTCCGCCGGCCCGTGGTGCAACGGCATCTTGCCGCCGATAAAGCCGAGTTCCTTGGCGCGGTCGGGCCGGGCACCGGTGGCATACATCGTGAGTTCATCTCTCACTTTTCCGCCGAGAAGTGCGAACACTGGTTCCTGGCGAAGCCTTCCGAGAAGGTCGTACAGGGCAAGGTCGATACCGCTGATGACGTTCAGCACAATGCCGCGGCGACCGTAGAAGATCGTCGACTTGTACATCTGGTCCCAGATGCGTTCGATGTCGGTGACTTTCGCCCCCTCGAGGAAGCGCGCAAGGTGCTTCTCCACGATGAAGGCGCCGATCTCCCCTGCGGTTGTGACGGCGAATCCGACGGTGCCGTCATCCGCCTCGATTTCGACCACGAGGGTACCGAGCACGTTCAATCCGAATGATTGCCGGGACGCGCGGTACTCCGGATAGACCGCCATCGGGGTGGCGATGTGATCGTCGATCCAGTGTTTCGGGCCCTGATCATGATAGTCAGCCCCCCCGCCGCGAATCGTGTACGCACGGACTTCGCGGATGGTGTGTTCGAGAGCCATTAGCTTCCCTCTCCTTCGGAATGGAGCCGGACGAGCACTTTGCCCGGGGTTCCATCGAGGGCGGCGAGTGCCGCGAAAGCCGCCGGCGCGTCTTCGAGGGAAACTTCTCGGGAGATCAGGAAGCCCAGCTCCCGATGGCCGCCGGCAACCCAGTGTGCCGCGTCCGCGAAGTCTTTGTTGTTGTAGGTGAAGCTGCCGATCAGCGTGCGCTCCTCGGTGCTGACACGATACGCGTCGAGGTCCAGTCGTGGCGCGCCCATTCCGACCAGACAGACCGAGCCTCCGAATCGTGTCGCGAGGAGGGCGTCGGCGACCGTGCGCGTGATTCCCACCGCGTCCACGGTGGCATCCGCGAGCGAACCGAAAATGCCGGTCACCTGTCCGGCAATCGCGGAAACGGTCGGGTCGATGACCATCGCCCCGAGATTCTCGCAGAGTCGTCGGCGCTGGTGATCAACTTCGCTGACGATGATGTCGATGATTCCTTCGGAGCGCGCGGCGAGCACCACGCTCTGCCCGATGGGTCCGCCACCGATGACGAGGAGTTTGTCGCCGGGCTTGGTAGACAGCCGTCGCACCGCGTGAAGCGCGACGGCGATCGGTTCGATGAGTGCGCCATATCTGATCGGCATCTCCGACGAGAGAAGCACGACGTTTCGTTGGGGTACGCAGATGTATTCCGCGAACGATGAAACGAGTTCAGACGCGACGCCGATCACCTTCTTTCCGGGCGCGTGCTGCTCGCGGCCCGCAAATCTGACGGCATCATCGTCGTTGACGAGCACGGGGTTGAACGTCGCGACGTGCCCCGCGGGGAATTTCGCCGCATCGACCCCGACACCAACGCCGACGACGGTGCCGACCGATTCGTGGCCCATTACCTGGCCGGGAACACGGCGCCCATTCTCGCCCGTGAACCCGTGCAGGTCCGACCCGCAGATCCCCGTTGCGTAGATTCGCAGCAGTACCTCCCCGGGTCCCGCCGTGGGGGTAGCCATCTCGACCACGGCCATCCGGCCGAATTCTTGGAGCACGAGCGCGCGCATTACGAAACGTCCTGTCCTGAGGTGAGGCTTGGGGAGGATGCCGTAGACGCTCCGCAAGAGCGCGCCGTGATCACTCACTGTCGCCCGTTGAATCTGTTGCGACGAAGTTCTGCGCACGCAAGCGAGCGGCCTCTACCCAATCAAGCTGGTCGGGTAGAGGCCACCTCCTGATCTTCTGGCGTCGCGTCGGCTACTGCCGACCGGCCGAGATGGTCACTTCTGGCTCCTCGACTTTGACCGGGCGATCTCCACCGCGTCGGAGGGTGAGCATGACCAACCCGGCCGCAAGCAGGCAACCCGAAAGGAAGATCGACGTCGCAAGAAAGCTGCCGTGCGTTGCGTCCTGAAGGAAGCCGCCCACATACGGGCCGACGAAACCGCCGAGGTTGCCAACGGCGTTGATCAGTCCCATGGCGGTTCCCGCCACTGCCACGGGCATGACCCTGGAGGCGGATGCCCAGAACGGCCCATCGTAGGAGAGCGCACCAGCTACCGCGATGCTGATGAAGGCAATCGCGACGAAGGGCAAAGCATTCCCTGTTGCCACCGAGATCACGAGAGCAACAGCGCCCACTGCCATCGACAGGAGCACATGCGTCGAATACCGACCGGAGCGATCGGCCGCTTTCGCATTGTACCACAGGCCGAACATCGCCAAGACGTAGGGAATTGCGGTGATGAATCCGACTTCCAGCGATGACCCGGACGTGATCGTCTTGACCACATGCGGCAGCCAGATGTTTATGCCGTAGAAGCCGATTTGGATCAGGAAGTAAACCAGCGTCAGTCGCCAAACAATTTTGTTTGAGAGAACGTTGCGAATCCCCAACTGCTTGTGTTCTGGCTCGTTCGCGCGATCGGCAGCCAACCCGGCTTCGATGTACGCGCGCTCTTCCGGCGAACACCACTTCGCCTCGCGGGGATGGTCGGCGATGAAGAACCACCAGAGCGGCGCCGCAATCACGAACGGAAAGATTCCCTCGATGATGAAGAGCCAGCGCCAGTCGGCGAAGGAGATGATCCAGCCTGACAGCGGAGCGGTGATGATCGAGGCGATGGCAATGTTCATGATCCAGAACGCATAGGCCCGGGCCCGTTCCGCTGCCGGGAACCAGTGGCTGATGAGGACGAGAATTGCCGGCCAAATACCGGCCTCGGCCACACCGAGAAAGAACCGAACGATGAGCAATTCACCGAAGTTCTGGACGAACCCGGAAAGGATTGCGAGCACGCCCCAGACAAGCACCATGATGCCAACGAATTTCTTGGCGCTCCAGTGCTCGGCAAGATAGCCCCCTGGGATTTGAAGGGCGAGATACCCGATGAAGAAAATGCCGGCAGCCAGACCCTGCTGAGCAGCATTTATGCCGAGATCATTGTGTAGTCCGGTGAGTGCGAACCCAATGTTGGTTCGATCCATAAACGAAATTATGTAAACGATGATCGCGATTGGTATCAACCGCTTCCAGCGCATATTTCCTACAGTTGATGCCGCCTGAGCTGCGTTGGTCATGCGAGGTCCTTTCGTAGTTCCTATAGGATATCGGAAACTAGAACCGATGCTAGGAGCAACCAGCGTGGGTGTCAACATCGGTGAAGCTGACCTGCCATGCACCCTAAGCAGAGAGGCCTTGCCTCGGAGTGTTTTGCCGTACTTGATCATTAATCGCATACGCCTTTGGCGCCTGCACGCGCCGGTCAAGCCCGCACCTATGTCGGCAACGGTGGTTCCGGCGGCTTTCATCACCAGGTTTCCGGTGAGTGACCTACGTCTGGGACGGTGTTGGTGACTGCGCTAAGGGCGGGCCTCCCGCGCACCTTTCCATTGGGCTTGGACCGCACCTCCCGCCGGTATCAGGCGTCGAGACAATCGATGGCGTTAGTGCCGCAGATCACGCGTCGGCTCTCGACGGCAAAGTGCTGGAACGGAATGAACTCCTCCTACGCTCTTTACCGGAGCCTGATGAACATAACGTAGCGGCACAATACACGTCAGCGTCTACGGTCGAATATCGATCAAGAACTAAGTCAATTCGGTTAGCCAACGGTGAACCGCCTTGGCGAAAACCGCTGGGGTGAGAATCAACAATCGACAACAGGTGCCCATCTGGAGCGAGCGACGGGAATCGAACCCGCACTACCAGCTTGGGAAGCTGGAGTTCTGCCATTGAACTACGCTCGCGCGACCGCGATGCGGCACTCCAGCATCCTACCAATTCCGAGCGCCCACTCTCCGTGCCCGGGTCATGAGCCGAGGACGCCCTCCGAACGCAAAGGTCCGAGCCCCGATCGGCGGGACCAGCCCCCCGCAGCCGCGACTCGGTAGGCTCGGTTCATGCTGCTCTCGGATCGCGACATCAGGACCGAACTCGACTCCGGACGCATCGGGCTCGAACCCTATGACCCGGCGATGATCCAGCCGTCGAGCATCGATGTGCGGCTCGACCGCTTCTTCCGGTTGTTCGACAACCACAAGTATCCGTTCATCGACCCTGCCGAGGACCAGCCGGATCTCACCCGGCTGGTCGAGGCGGCTCCCGATCAGCCCCTCATTCTCCACCCGGGCGAATTCGTGCTCGGATCCACCTACGAGCTGGTCACGCTTCCGGATGACGTCGCGGCGCGCCTGGAGGGCAAGAGTTCACTCGGCCGCCTCGGCCTGTTGACCCACTCCACGGCCGGCTTCGTCGACCCCGGGTTCAGCGGTCACGTCACGCTCGAACTCTCCAACGTCGCGACCCTGCCGATCAAGCTCTGGCCGGGCATGAAGATCGGGCAGCTCTGCTTCATCCGGCTGACCTCCCCGGCGGAGAAGCCGTATGGCTCGGCGGAGCACTCGTCGCGCTACCAGGGACAGCGCGGCCCGACCGCCTCGCGCTCGTTCCAGAACTTCCATCGCACCGATATCCTGCGGGCGGAGAGCCGGCTCGACTGATCCTGGGTCCCGGTGCGGGGCGTCCTTGGATCGGCGCGTGTCAGGAGCCGAGTTGCTCCAGTTGCCAGCCGAGCCATGGGCTGAAGGCGAACGGCGCGGCGGCCACGGCGCTCCGCAGGGCGGTCGGGTCGAGCCAGGCGAACTCTGCGACCTCCGCCGGGTTCGCGATCACCGCATCCCTCGTCACGGCACGATAGACCGGGCAGACCTCGTTCTCCACGATGCCGGATGCGTCGACGGCGCGATAGCGGAAGTCCGGGAGGACGACCTCGAGATCGGTCACCGTGATGCCGAGTTCGACGGACGCGCGCCGGGCGATCGCGTTCTCTTGCGATTCCCGCGGCGAGGGGTGCCCGCAGAACGAATTGGTCCAGACTCCCGGCCAGGTGAGTTTCGAGAGGGCTCGGCGGGTGACCAGCACACGCCCGGCGGGGTCGTAGACATGGCACGAGAAGGCCAGGTGGAGGGGGGTTGCCCTGCCGTGGACGAGCCGCTTGTCGGCCTCGCCGATCGGCGAGCCGGATTCGTCAAGAAGAATGACAAGTTCAGTATCACTCCGCACGATCCCTGTACTGCTATCCATGTGTGTCCGTTACCCTGGTGAGGTGACCGGCCACAACCTGCGGGCTCTCGCGCGCGGGAGCGGATACCGGTTGGAGGCCGTGCTGAGCCGTCGCTCCAGCCTAGCCTCCGCTGCGGGGAGCGGGACGGCGGCGTGACCGACCCCACCCTGTACGACCGGGTCGCCGACGAGACCGCGAGCGTCGTCATCCGCCGCTACTCCACGTCGTTCGGTCTGGCGTCGCGCCTGCTTTCCCCATCGATCCGACGTCAGGTGGAGAACATCTACGCGCTGGTGCGGGTGGCGGACGAGGTGGTCGACGGCGGAGCGGCGGATGCCGGACTCGATCCGATCGCCGCAGCACGCGTGCTCAACGACTTCGAACGCGACACCGACGCCGCGCTCGATCAGGGTTACAGCACCAACCTCGTGATCCATGCCTTCGCCCGCACGGCTCGGGCCACCGGCTTCGGGCGGGAGCTGACCCAGCCCTTCTTCGAGTCGATGCGCATGGATCTCTCGAGGTCCGAGCACGATGCGGAGAGTCTGACCCGCTACATCTACGGGTCAGCGGAGGTCGTCGGGCTGATGTGTCTGCGCACCTTCCTCCACGGTGTCGAGGTGACTCCCCCCGACCTCGCCCGGTTCGAGTACGGAGCCCGCAAGCTCGGCGCCGCCTTCCAGAAGGTCAACTTTCTGCGAGACCTATCCGCCGACTTCGAGACCCTCGGCCGCAGCTACTTCCCCGGGATCACGGTCCGTTCGTTCTCGGAGGCTGACAAGACCCTGCTGCTCGACGACATCGATGCCGATCTGCGTGATTCGGCGGCCATCGTCCCCCTGCTCCCCTCGACCTCTAGACGGGCCGTTGCCCTCGCCCAGGGCCTGTTCGCGGAATTGTCGGCACGTCTTCGGGCCACCCCGGCCGAGCGGCTCGCGACCTCCCGCGTGCGCGTACCGGGGCCCGTCAAGCTGCGGATCATGGCCGAGGCGATGGCCGGACGCACCCGGCGAACGGCACCAACCACCCCCACTCCCAAACCGAAAGCCGCGTCGTGAGCACCGTCGTCGTCATCGGCGGTGGCATCGCCGGGCTCGCCTCCGCGGCACTCCTCGCGCGGGACGGCCACACCGTGACGCTGCTGGAGTCCGGCGCTCGGGTCGGGGGGCGGGCCGGCTCGTGGGAACACGACGGCTTTCGATTCGACACCGGGCCGAGCTGGTACCTCATGCCGGAGGTCTTCGACCACTTCTTCCGACTGCTCGGCAGCACCGCCGAAGAGCAGCTGCGGCTGGTAACCCTCGATCCCGGTTATCGTGTGCTTTTCGAGGGCGTGGCCGAGCCCATCGATATCGCGGCGAGCCGGGAGGAGAACCTCGAGCTGTTCGAGCGCATCGAGCCCGGATCGCGCCGCCGCATGGAGAGGTACCTCGACTCAGCGCGCGACGTCTACGACATCGCCAAGCGGCGCTTTCTCTACACCAGCTTCGCGGGCATCCGCCCGCTGCTGCGCCGAGACGTGTTGACCCGCTCGGCGAAGCTCGCCGCACTACTGTTCAGCCCCCTCGCCACGCTGGTGCGGCGAACCGTGACCGACTCCCGACTCCAACAGATCCTCGGCTATCCCGCGGTGTTTCTCGGCTCCTCGCCCTATATCGCTCCGAGCATGTACCACCTGATGAGCCACCTCGACCTCGAGGGCGGCGTGCTCTACCCGATGGGGGGATTCACCGAACTCATCGCCCGCATCGAAGCGCTCGCGGAGGCGGAGGGCGTCACGATCCTCACCGACTCCCCCGTCACAGCGATCAACTCGCGAGATGGCGTCGTGACCGGGGTGGACTACCGCGACGACCGCGGTGCCACTCGCACCCTGGTCGCCGACATCGTGGTCTCCGCGGCGGACCTCCACCACACCGAGACCGCGCTCCTGCCGCGCGAGCTTCAGACCTTCCCCGAGGAGTATTGGAAGGAGAAGGTGCCCGGTCCGAGCGCGCTTCTCGTCCTCCTCGGCGTCGAGGGAGAATTGCCCGAACTCGAGCACCACACGCTGTTCTTCGCCCGCGATTGGAAGGCCGGATTCGAAAGGATCTTCGGCGTGAACCCCTCCATACCGAATCCGGCATCTCTCTATGTCTGCAAACCGAGCGGCATCGATCCCTCCACGGCGCCCGAGGGCTACGAGAACCTGTTCGTGCTCGTTCCGATTCCCGCCGATCCGAGATTCGGCAAGGGGGATGTCGACGGGGACGGCGACACGCGCATCGAGGCGCTGGCCGATCGAGTGATCGCGCAGATTGCGGTGTGGGCGGGCATCCCCGATCTCGCGGCGCGCATCACCCTGCGCCGCACAGTCGGTCCCGGAGACTTCGCCAGTGACCTCAACTCCTGGCGGGGGACGGCGCTGGGTCCCGCGCACACCCTGTCGCAGAGCGCGATGTTCCGTTCGGGCAACAAGAGTCGCAAGATCGAGGGACTCTTCTACGCCGGGGGCTCCACGATCCCCGGAATCGGACTGCCGATGTGCCTGATCAGCGCGGAGGTGGTGCTCAAGCGCATCCGCGGGGATCGGTCGACCGAAGCGCTCGCCGAGCCGCTTCGGCGCACCGTGCCCTGATGGGCATCCTGTATCTCCTCGGCCTGGGAATCGCTCTCACCGGCATGGTGATGCTCGATCGCCGATTCGCCCTCTTCTTCTGGAGGGATGCCCCCCGGGCGACGATCGTTCTCGCCATCGGACTGGTCTTCTTCCTGATCTGGGACCTCTCGGGCATTGGTCTCGGCATCTTCTTCCGGGGGGAGACGCCGTTCATGACCGGCCTCGTGGTCGCTCCCGAACTCCCGGTGGAGGAGCTGTTCTTCCTCACCCTGCTCTGCTATGTCACGATGAACCTGTTCGGCTTCCTCGGCCGCCACCGCCGGGAGGGCCGGGCGTGAACTACTGGCAGCTCAACTCGATCTTTCTCACTGTCGTGGCGGTGACTGGATGCCTCGCGCTCGTGAGGTCGCGCGGCACCCGGCCGGTGCTGCCGATCGTCGGCACCCTCGGTATCCTGTTGCTCGTGCTGCTGGCGATCACGGCGGTGTTCGACAACGTGATGATCGGTATCGGGCTGGTCGGGTACGACCCGTCCAAGATCAGTGGGGCGGTGATCGGAGCCGCTCCCCTCGAGGACTTCGCCTACGCGGTAGCCGCCGTCGTGCTGCTGCCGTCACTGTGGCTGCTGTTGCCCGGGAGGTCTCATGAGGACTCTTAGGAGCCTGCTCGTGTCATCCCGCCCGCTGAGCTGGGTGAACACCGCCTTCCCGTTCGCGGCCGCGTACTTCATGTCCACCCGACAGGTCGACGTGGTGCTCGTCGTCGGCACGATCTATTTCCTGATTCCCTACAACCTGGCGATGTACGGAATCAACGATGTCTTCGACTACGAATCCGACCTGCGCAACCCGCGCAAGGGAGGCGCGGAAGGTGCGTTGCTCGAACCGAGTGTTCACCGACTCACGCTTCGGGCGGCTGTCATCCTCAATCTGCCGTTCCTGGTGTACCTCATCGCGGTCGGCAGCCCCCTGTCCTGGCTGGTGCTCACGGTCAGCGTCTTCGCCGTCGCGGCATATTCCGCTCCCGGAATGCGATTCAAGGAGCGACCGTTCCTCGACTCGCTCACCTCCAGCACACACTTCGTCTCTCCGGCGATTTACGGTCTCGTGCTCGCCGGTGCGGTTTTCACGCCCCCGCTAGTGGCTCTGCTCGCCGCATTTTTCCTCTGGGGGATCGCATCGCACGCGTTCGGCGCCGTGCAGGACATCGTCGCGGACCGTGAGGGGGACATCGCCTCGGTGGCCACGTTCATCGGCGGCCGCGCGACCGTGCGCGTCGCCTTCTCGGCATATCTGGCCGCGAGCATCCTGCTGCTGTTCACGCGCTTTCCGGGACCCTTCGCGGCGATCTTCGTGGTGCCCTATGTGCTGATCGTTCTCCCCTTCTGGAACATCACGGATGCGGCCGCAGCGACGGCGAACCGTGGCTGGAGGCACTTTCTGATCATCAACTTCGCGGTCGGATTCCTCGTGACGATGTTGCTCATTTGGTACGGAATCCTCTCCGCCCCGTGCGCGGGAGGGTCGATCCACCAGTACGGGTCCCACGTGCCTGGGACGGTGGGCTCAAGTTCCCCGTTGATCAGCTGCGGCTAGCGCGGAAACGCCCGGTGGGTTGCCCCGGTCACCTGCTCCACCGCGCGGCCTGTTGTCGGCCGTGCGCCCGAACGAAAGACCGCATGGCCGACAAACCGGCGCGCGGTCGGCGCGCGGGCGCCCCGCCGGGCGGCGCGCGGGCGACC
>JANMBI010000196.1:0-5089 GCA_031360325.1 Frigoribacterium sp.
TTCTGGCGATGCGAAGCCTGGATGTGGCGTTCGTCGTCGGGGCACTCGTGCTTCTGATCGCCTTCGGATTCGCATCCTGGCTGTTGGCTGCGGTCGCCCTTGCCCCGGTGCGCCGAATGCGGCAGCGGGCGGAGTCGCTGGCAGTGAACTCGTCGGCGGTGCTCCCGGTGGCTGCGACCAAGGACGAACTCTCCGAACTAGCCACCACCCACAACGCCTTTCTCGGCCGCGTCCGGGCATCCGCTGCGCGAGAGCAGCAGGTGGTGTCGGATGCGGCGCACGAACTGCGCACTCCCCTCGCCGCGCTCAAGACCCAACTCGAGCTCGCCCACGATGACTTCGACGACGCCCCCGCTCTCGCAACCCAGATCGTGGCGGCAGAGAAATCGGTAACCCGGCTCTCGTCCCTTGCGAGCAATCTCCTCGAGCTCTCACGCCGTGAATCGGAGCACGCTCCGGTGGGGCCGAGTTCGACGGAAGAACTCGTCTCCGAGCTCATGGGCTGCATCGATCGGGCACGGATGATCGGACTCGACATCGACGCCGAGGTCGGTTTCTCGGTCCCGGTGCCGGATCCGGCCGCGCGCTTCGCGATCAGCCCGGAGAATTTCGCCCGGATCGTCGACAATCTGCTCGCGAACAGCCTCGCGGTCATTCCCCGAGGCGGCGCGGTCGATGCCGACATCACGGAGCACGCGGGAACGCTCGAGCTCCGAGTGACCGACACCGGCCCGGGTATGGACGAGGACTTCCTCCCGCACGCGTTCGATCGGTTCTCCCGCCCCGACGACTCGCGCACGTCCCGCACGGGTGGGAGCGGGCTCGGGCTCGCGCTCGTTCGCGCCATCGTGACGGGCGCGGGCGGCACCGTCTCGCTGCGGAACACCGGTTCCGGGTTGGTAGTGACGGTGTCCATTCCCAAGATGTGAGAACTCACGCGGGAGCGGCGCTCCGTTCACGGCAAGCGCATAGCAAACAGCCAGAAGCTGTAGTCATGTCAGCGAATTCCACCACCCGCGCCAGTCCGGTCACGGCCGGCCGCTCGCGTCCGGCTGCGCCGGATCGACGCCAGCAGTACCGCCGGCGGTCACGCACCTCCGACCTGCTCGTCACTTCGCTCTGGGCCTCCGGTGCGGTGGCTGTCGCGCTCTTTCTCGCCGCTGGTGGGGGGGCGAGGTTTGTCACGATCGCGGATACCGTGACGAGTATCGGCATCATCACCGGCCTCATCGGCACCGATTTCATTCTGGTCATGCTGGTGCTCGCCGCCCGGATCCCGCTGATCGACCGCACCATCGGCCACGATCGCGCCATTGCCGTGCATCGTTCTCTCGGCAAGCCAGCCATCTACCTGCTGCTCGCCCACGGGGTGCTCCTGCTCATCGGGTACGGAATGAGTTCGGGGTTCAATCCGATCGCCGAGATCGGCCCGATGCTCTCGCTGCCCGACATGCCGCTCGCCTTCGTCGGGCTCGGTCTTCTCCTCGTCGTCGTCGTCACCTCGCTAGTCGCCGTGCGCAAGAAATTCAGCTATGAGGGCTGGCATCTGGTCCACCTCCTCAGCTACATCGCGGTGCTGGTGGCCGCGCCGCACCAGTTGAGCGTCGGCAATATCCTCGCCGGCGGCACCTTCGAGCGCGTCTACTGGATCGCCCTCTACGTGCTGGCGTTCGGAGCGATCGCGACCTACCGCTTCGCCGAGCCGGTGATCGCCACCTTCGTTCACCGCATTCAGGTCTCTCGAGTCGAGACCGTGGCCCCCGGGGTCGTCTCCATCCACTTCTCCGGTCGAAAGCTCCGGTCGCTCGAGTCCGCCGGCGGCCAGTTCTTCGTCTGGCGATTTTGGACCGGTCGCACCTGGTGGCACTCGCATCCGATCTCCCTCTCCGCCGTTCCGACCGAGCGAAGCGCGCGCATCACGGTGCGCGACCTCGGCACCGGGAGCAGCGCCATCAGCTCCGTGCGCCCCGGCACCCGGGTGTCCTTCGAAGGCCCGTACGGCATGTTCACGGATGCCGGACGCACTGCGCCCCGCCTCGCGATTGTGGTCGCCGGTATCGGCATCACCCCGGTGCGTGCCTTCCTCGAAGACTCCCGGGTGCGGCCGGGTGAGACCACCATTCTGCTTCGTGCCTCCAGCCCGGACGAGACCTACCTCTGGAACGAGATCTCCGAACTCGCGCGAGAAAAGGGTGCACGCCTCTACACGATGCTGGGCAAGCGGGCCACGAGCGGCCCCGGCTGGATGCCTCAGGCCGACGCCTCACGGGGAGTGACTCTCCGCAGCGTGTTTCCGGATTTGATGGACTCCGACCTGTATGTCTGTGGCCCGACCGCCTGGCTCGACCTCGTCGAACGGGACGCGCGACGCGCGGGAATCCCTCAACATCAACTTCACACAGAAAGGTTCGACTGGTGACAATACGCGCAACCCTCGGCGGAATCTTCGCTTCCGTCGCCATCCTCGTCGTCGGCTGGCAGGCCGGCTCGGCTGCGGTGACCTCCGCAAACTCGACGTCCTCCGCGACGCGGCCCGGCTCGAGCACCACCACCGGAACGCCGGCGGCGACTCCGTCCGCCGCAGGCGCTCCGGCCACCGCCGCGACCCAGGCAACGTCTGCGGCCCCGGCGAAGGCCGCGGCAAGCGGAAGCTTCACCGGGAGCGATACCAACACCCCCTTTGGCAACGTCCAGGTGCAGGTTGTCGTCTCCAATGGGAAAATCACCGATGTCAAGGCACTGCACCTCACCGACAGCGGTGGCCGTTCGGTTCAAATCAGCAACTATGCGGTGCCGATCCTGAAGTCGGAGGTGCTGCAGTCCCAGTCGGTGAACGTGTCCTCGGTCGGCGGCGCGACATACACAAGTGACGCCTACCTCACCTCTCTCCAGGCGGCGCTCACCAAGGCAGGTCTCTAAGCGGTGAGGGCGCACGTCTTCGACACGATGGGCACTGTGGTGTCCCTCACCCTGCCGGATTCCCCGGCGGCCGAGGCGGCCGTGGCGGAGGCCACGCGGCAGTTTAGGCTGTTCGACGAGCGATACAGCCTGTATCGTTCCGACTCCGAACTCGCCCGAGTGGCCAGCGGCGAGATCCCCCTCACCGCAGCCAGTGATGAACTACGCTCCACCTATGCCGCCGCTCTGCAGTGGCGCGACGCGACCGGCGGATCCTTCACCCCACATCGCCCGGACGGGGTGGTCGATCTGAACGGCACGGTAAAGGCCCTTGCGATGCAGGCCGCCGCCGACACGCTTCTAGACTCCGGCTTCTCCGACTGGTGTCTCAACGCGGGCGGTGACGTGCTCTGTGCCGGACATCAACCCGACGGGACGGCGTGGCGGGTGGGGGTGGTCGATCCGGCCGACCGCGGATCGTTGCTGTTTGCCATCTCCGTCGAATCCCCTCGTCGCGCGGTCGCGACATCGGGAACTGCGGAGCGAGGCGATCACATCTGGCTGGCGACCGCCATCGACAGCACCTACGTGCAGGCGACGGTGGTCGCCGATGACATCGAGACGGCGGATGTCCTCGCGACCGCGATCGTCGCCGGAGGGCCGAGCGCTCTCGCGTCCATCGTCGAGCGATGGAGTGTCGATGTGCTCACGGTGGCGCCGGACGGCTCACTTCGGGCCACACCGGGCCTCACAGCGGCGCTCGTGACCGAAGAGAAGGAGCGAGACGGGGAACTGGGGAGTCGGCACGGCCACGGGGTACCGGCCCGATGCGAGATCGATTCGCCAGTAGCAAAACCGCTGTAGGCCCGGTGCCTCCGCCGACCCGGCGCTTGACCACGCTCCGCCCGCCTCATGGTCACGCTCGGTCCACTCGCCGACCGAGCGCCCGTCTACGGTGGTGGCCCGCGCTGCGCGCCCGCCGTGCTTCCAGATCAAAGCCCCGACCGCAGTTTGCGCGGTTGGACGCGTCTGCATCTCCCCCGCCACCGCGCGAATCGACTCCCTCGGGGCGGTGAGCCTCGCCCCCGAGAATTCGGCGGGATCACGCAAGTTCGCCACGTCGGCGAGCGGCTGGGGGTGAACCGCTTCGATGGAGCGGACATCCGGGGCCGCGGTCGCGGGCTCGGGAAACGACATCCGCTTGCCTATCCCTCGCGCCGCACGGCGAGGGCATCGCTCGGGTCGGTAGAGGCAATTCCGATGAAAAGTCATACTACGCTCGAAATGCCAGTCGGTGAGAATCGGTGGGGTCGGGATCTGCCGCGTGGAGAGCAGTTCGGGGGCGACCCCGATGGGGCGACCCGAGGGGCTGCGGGACGTTCGGATTCTGTCACCGCCCGTTCATGTGGATGCGGGTAGGATCACCTGACCGCCCCCAACGAAAGGTCACCATGGCCATCGCCTTCGCCGTTCTCCATGTCGTCTCCGCAGTCTTCGTGGTTGGTCCCATGGCCATCCTGCCGATGATCGCGATGCGCGCGGCCCGGGGACGGAAAGGCGATCAGGTTGGGGCCCTCGCCAAGGCGACTCGAACCTTCAGCCTCCTCTCACTCGTCGTCTTTCTTCTCGGGTTCGCCGCTCTCGGGACGAGCGACCCGAAGGAGAAATTCTCGTTCGCGTCCGCGTGGATCATCTGGTCGATGGTCCTCTATGTCGTCGCGTTGGCGATCACCCTTGCGGTGACCGTCCCGGCGTTGCGCAGCGTTGCGAAAGCGGTTGCCACGCCAGCCGATCCCGCGGAGCTCCGCCCGGTCGGCTACGGCAAGATCGCCGGAGGGTCAGGGCTGGCCACCCTGATGCTGGTCGCCGTGGTGGTTCTCATGGTCTGGAAGCCCTAGTCGAAGACCCGGTGCGCCGCTCACCCCGCGATCCGTTCGGCAACCGTCGAGCCAGCCCGTGTTGCCGGAGTCCACAGGTCCGGGTTTTCGCACGTGGCGGTTCGTTTCCGAGCCCTTCACCGAACCCCGAGGGGTCCGCTCAAACGGCAGTCACGGCATCCTCGCGGTAGGACGCGCTCACCATGATGGGCATGTGGTCGGATGCTCCGCGCTGGAGCGTCTCCACAGTGTCGATGCCGAGTCCCACCGATGTCGCGAAGTCGAAGTGTCCGCGGAAGAACTTGTAGCGGGTG
>JANMBI010000184.1:0-4200 GCA_031360325.1 Frigoribacterium sp.
CGGCGCCCGACGCTCGCGCTGGGAGACCCGCAACCCGCTGTCGCGCAAGCGCTCAACCAGTTGTCGGATACCCACCGGTTCCGCTCCCGCGGCCACGAATTCGTCGTAGCGGTGTTCCGGAACGTCGTAGTGGTCGATATCGAACCCGCGTCGGGGGATGCCCATTCTGCTCGCGAAATCGTGCAATTCCGCGAGAGAACTGTCGCTCACGAGGTGCGACCAGAGCATCTCGTGCGCCGGCCATCTAGGCTGGTCGATCAGGATCGCCATGGCGCGATTCTAGACACGGAGCACCGCAGATGACTACACTCGCCCGCCGCGTCGTGCACCAGCACGGCTTTCTGGTCGCGCTGGTCGCCGGGCTCGTCGTGGCGGCGGTGAGGCTCCTGCAGGCCGTGCTCGGCGGAGTTGTCGGCCAGCTGGGCAGCCTCGGCGCGGCGGGCCCACCGCCCGGGTTCCGGTGGGCGGGCCTTGCCGAGCAATTCGGGACGGTCGAGCTCCCGCTCTCGATCGGAGTAATCGTCGCACTGTGGTTCATCGCGCCCATCGGGCCCGACCTGCACGTGGTCCACGTCGTTACCCGATCGGTTCTCGCCGCCGGTGTCGGTGCGGTTCTCGTGCTTCTCACGCTGGTGCTGAGGTCCGCCCTGTTGCTCGTCACGACCGGTCTCATGGGTCAGTTGCGGTTCGGACAGATCGCCGGCGAGCAATTGCTCTGGTCGTTCGGTTACGCCATTGCGACCGCCGGGAGCCAGTTCCTCGACGTTTCGCCGCTGGTGATCCTCGTTGGGGTGCTGCTCCGCATCTGGCTCGAACGGCATCCGTCGAAACACGAGATCGTGGGAGTCGTCGACACCGCCTGACATCACCTCGCGCTGTTTGACCGCACCCCCGGTATCGACTACTGTTGACCTTCGGTGTGTGCTGGGCTAAGCCCGCAACCGAATGCACACCAAGGCTTCTGTCGAATTCATCGGCAACAGTTCTCAGAGTTAGGGTTCCCAAGTGGTTTACGCAGTTGTGCGCGCCGGTGGTCGGCAGGAAAAGATCGAGGTCGGCAGCATCGTCGTTCTCGATCGCATCAAGGCCGACAAAGACGGCAACGTCGAGCTCGTGCCGGTATTGCTGGTCGACGGCGACACCATCACGCACGACGCGTCGGCCCTCGCGAAGGTGACGGTGACCGCAGAGGTCGTCGGCGACCTTCGCGGGCCGAAGATCGTTATCCAGAAGTTCAAGAACAAGACCGGGTACAAGAAGCGCCAGGGCCACCGCCAGGAGCTCACCCGCATCAAGATCACCAGCATCAAGTAGAGGAGCCGACTACTCATGGCACACAAAAAGGGCGCAAGCTCCACCCGTAACGGTCGCGACTCCAACGCCCAGCGTCTCGGCGTGAAGCGCTTCGGCGGCCAGGTCGTCAGCGCCGGCGAGATCATCGTCCGCCAGCGCGGCACGCATTTCCACCCCGGCGTCAACGTCGGCCGTGGCGGCGACGACACCCTGTTCGCCCTCGCCTCAGGTGCGGTCGAATTCGGTGCCAAGGGTGGCCGCAAGGTAATCAACATCGTGGTGGCCGCCTAGGCCTCAGGCCTCCGAGCGGTCGTCAGGCGACCTACTCGACCACCGAATCGATCGGTGTCGGAAAATTTCGCGGGTTCGAGCGGGCTTCGGCTCGCTCTCGCCTGTTAAGCAGCACATTAAGCGAAGGGATGCGTTGTGGCTACCTTCGTTGACCAGGTGACCCTCCATCTCAGTGCCGGCGACGGCGGCGACGGGTGCGTCTCGGTGAAGAGAGAGAAATTCAAGCCTCTCGCCGGACCCGACGGCGGCAACGGCGGCGACGGCGGAGACATCGTTCTCGTCAGCGAACCGGGGGTCACGACCCTGCTCGGGTTTCACCGCGCCCCGCACCGCAAGTCCGACAAGGGCGGCCAGGGCATGGGTGACAACCGCAGCGGCTCCGACGGCGCGGAGGTCGAACTCGCCGTACCGCTCGGCACCGTCGTCAAAGACGCCGAGGGAAACGAGCTCATCGACTTCACCGAACCGGGAATGCGCTACGTCGTGGCCCCGGGCGGGCAGGGCGGGCTCGGAAATGCCGCCCTGGCCTCCACGAAACGCAAGGCACCCGGGTTCGCGCTTCTCGGCATCCCCGGCTGGGAGGGTGATGTCTACCTCGAGCTCAAAGTGGTGGCGGATGTCGCGCTCGTCGGCTACCCCTCGGCCGGCAAGTCGAGCCTGGTTGCGGCGATCTCCGCCGCCAAGCCCAAGATCGCGGACTATCCGTTCACCACGCTTCACCCGAATCTCGGCGTCGTCGAGTCGGGCGAGACGCGCTTCACCGTGGCGGATGTTCCCGGACTCATCGAAGGAGCGAGCGAGGGCAAGGGCCTCGGTCTCGAGTTCCTCCGCCATGTCGAGAGGTGTTCAGCCCTCCTCCACGTGTTGGACTGCGCCACTCTTGAACCGGGACGCGATCCGATCAGCGACCTCGACGTCATCCTCGGCGAGCTGGCCGCCTATCCGGTGCCCGACGGCCAGCTACCGCTCCTCCAGCGCCCGCAGTTGATCGCCTTGAACAAGGTGGATGTTCCGGAGGGGCGCGAACTCGCCGACCTGGTGCGCCCCGAACTCGAGGCGCGCGGCTACCGCGTGTTCGAAATCTCCGCTGTGAGCCGCGAAGGTTTGCGCGACCTGTCCTTCGCGCTCGGCGAGCTCGTGGACAGCGAGCGGGCGCAGAAGGCCGCACTGCCGGTGAAACAGCGGATCGTTCTGCGTCCACGCGCTTCGGGAGACGCCGGGTTCACCGTGAAGGTGGAGGGCGGCTCCGCGGGCAACCTCTACCGCGTCGTCGGCGGCAAGCCGGAGCGCTGGGTGGCCCAGACGGACTTCAACAACGAGGAGGCCATCGGCTTCCTAGCCGATCGTCTCGCCAAGTCGGGCGTAGAGAACGAGCTGTTCAAGGCCGGTGCGGTCGCCGGGTCCACGGTCATCATCGGCCCCGTCACCTTCGACTGGGAGCCGACCCTCACCTCCACGGCGGAGCTGCTCACTGCCCCGCGCGGAACGGATCCGCGGTTGGTGCAGAATGACCGACCGACCTCCAAGACCCGACGCCAGGAGTACCTCGATCGCATGGATGGGAAGGCCGCGGCGCGGGCGGAGCTTGTGCGCGAGCGCGAGGCGGGAATGTGGAACGACGACGAGGGCTTCGCCGTCGCCGAGAGAGACACGGTCATCACGGGGGACTCCTCCGCGGATGACTGATCGCGTTCTCTCGCGGGCCGACATCACCGCGGCCCGGCGCATCGTCGTCAAGGTCGGCTCCTCGTCGATCAGCGGGGCCAACTCGCACCGGATCGCCCCCTTGGTCGATGCCCTCGCGACCGCGCATGCGCGCGGAACAGAGGTGATCCTGGTGTCCTCCGGGGCGATCGCCACGGGCATGCCCTACCTGAAGCTGGAGCGCCGACCCACCGACCTGGCCACCCAGCAGGCGGCCGCGGCTGTGGGCCAGAACGTGCTCATCTACCGCTACCAGGAAAGCCTCGACCGCTACTCCATCGTGGCCGCCCAGGTGCTTCTCACGGCCGGGGACCTCGAGAATCCGACCCACCGGGGAAACGCGCAGCGGGCGATGGAGCGGCTGCTCGACCTGAGGATTTTGCCGATCGTCAACGAGAACGACACCGTGGCGACCCACGAGATCCGATTCGGTGACAACGATCGGCTTGCGGCACTCGTCTCGCAGCTCGTGCGTGCCGACCTCCTCGTGCTGCTCTCCGACATCGACTCCCTGTACACGCGACCGCCGGAGCATCCGGCGGCCCGCCGCATCGTGGATGTCGCGTTCGACGACGAACTCGCCGGTGTGGAGTTCGGCGACATCGGTGTGGCCGGGGTGGGAACCGGGGGAGCGGGGACGAAGGTGGCCGCAGCCAAGCTTGCCGCTGCATCCGGCACCCCGGTCCTTCTCGCCTCCACGCACGACGTCGCCGCGGCCCTCGACGGGGCCGAGCTCGGCACCTGGTTCGCGGCGGCGCCGCCCCGGGTGTGACGCCGACGGTTCGTGACCGGTGAGGTCGCTGGGAATTTCATCGATGGATTCCGCTGCCCAGGCAGGAGGGAGAACAGTGGGGTGGGCCGCGGGGGAGGGGCCCCGCGCCACCGGGAAAACGAAGTACAAGGCCAAAAAAC
>JANMBI010000232.1:0-2691 GCA_031360325.1 Frigoribacterium sp.
TCCCGTCGCGTTCGGTTTCTCGAATGTGCCGCCGACTAACGGGCGGCTGATCGTGCCAGGCTGTCATGTAAGACTCCGATACAAGTGGTGTTTGGAGATGTATTGAACAACACCATCGGGGACCAAATACCACACCGGGTAACCCCGGCTCACCCGGCTGCGACAATCAGTGGAGGAGATTGCGAGCGCGGGCACTTCAAGCAAGCTTACGTCCGACTCCGGCAAACCGGAAATGGTCAACGAATGCCCGGGTCTCGTGACCGCCACGAAATGGGCGAGCGACCAGAGTTCCGCCACGTCCTTCCAGTCAAGAATCTGGGTGATGGCATCCGCGCCGGAGATAAAAAATAGCTCCGCATCAGGCCTTTCGGCGTGAAGGTCGCGGAGTGTGTCGATGGTGTAGGTCGGGCCGAGACGGTCGATATCCACCCGGCTGACAGTGAAATCGGGGTTTGCGGCGGTAGCGATGACCGTCATCAGGTAACGGTGCTCACTCGAGGTGGCACCCGGTTTCTGGTACGGCGTCCCGGTGGGGACGAAGATCACCTCGTCGAGACCGAAGGACTGGGCGACCTCGCTCGCCGCCACGAGGTGGCCGTGATGGATCGGATCGAATGTGCCGCCCATCACGCCGACCTTCGGACGCGGCGTGGGGCTCTCCGCCGACACGTCGTGAGCGCTAATGATCGGTCGTGTGTCCACTCGCCGCCGAGCCGCCGGTCTTCTGACTGTGGCGGTTGGCGACGTCTCGGAAGCTCCAGACCACGAAGCCCAGCGCGACGAACACCGCAACGGCGATGAGGGGAAACACCCAATTGGGAAAGAAGAGGGCGATCTTGGCCCCTTCAGCGGCCACAACGATTGTGCTGAGCACTGACATCCACCAATCACGATTAGGCCTAGCGAAGAGGCAAGCCTATCGGCCAACGGATGTCTATTGCCTGACCTGACCCGCGCCACGCACGATCCACTTGGTGCTCGTCAGTTCGCTCAGACCCATCGGACCGCGAGCGTGCAGCTTCTGGGTGGAGATTCCGACCTCGGCTCCGAACCCGAACTCGCCCCCATCGGTGAAGCGAGTCGACGCGTTGACCATGACGACCGCGGAGTCCACCTCTGCCAGGAAACGCTCGGCATTGCCCAGGTCGTTGGTGACGATCGACTCGGTGTGGTGAGTCGAATACCGGCGGATGTGGTCGATTGCCTCGTCGAGCGAACTGACGACCCGCACGGCGAGATCGAGCGACAGGTACTCGGTGGCCCAGTCGTCCTCGGTCGCCGGCACGGAATCCGGGAAGATCGACCGCGCGCGGTCGTCGACGTGAAGGGTGACCCCGGATGCCCGCAGGGCGGCAAGCACGGAGGGCAACAGCCGCTCGGCTGCCTCCTCATGCACGAGGAGGGTCTCGAGCGCGTTGCAGACACTCGGCCGGTGAACCTTGGAATTGAGCACGATGTCGAGCGCCCAGTCGTCGTCGGCGGACGCGTCGAGAAAGATGTGAACGATCCCGGCCCCGGTCTCGATCACCGGAACCGTCGATTCGGCCACCACCGCGCTAATGAGGCTGGCACTCCCCCGCGGGATGAGCACGTCCACCTGCCCGTGCGCCCGCATCAGCTGCCCGGCCCCCTCACGACCGAACTCGTCGATCGTCTGCACGGAGTCTTCGGGCAGACCGACCGCGCCGATGGCACCGCGGATGATCGCCACCAGCTCCCGGTTGGTGTTCTCGGCCGCGCTCCCCCCGCGGAGCACCACGGCATTACCGCTCTTGAGCGCGAGGCTCGCAATGTCGACCGTCACATTCGGGCGTGCCTCGTAGATCACGCCGACGACTCCGAACGGCACACGCACCTGGCTGAGGCGCAGCCCATTGGGGAGGGTCTGCCCGCGCAGGCTTTCACCCACCGGGTCGGCCAGGCTCGCGACGAGGCGTACCGACTCGGAAAGCCCGGCAATGCGGTTCTGGTCGAGCCGTAGACGATCCTGGATCCCGGCGCTCAGACCGCCCGACCGAGCGGCGGCGAGGTCGAGATCGTTGGCCGCGACGACCCGCTCGGCTCGGTCAACGATCGCCTCGGCGATCGCCTCGAGTGCCCGATTCTTGAGGTCGGAGTTCGCTGCCGCGAGCGCGACAGACGCGTCGCGTGCGGCATCCAATTTCCGGTTGAGCGGGCGTTGGGCTGGCACGGTCGCCGGCACGGTCGCTGGCACGTTCGCCGGCACGTTCGCCGGCACGTTCGCTTGCACGGTCGCTGGCACGTTGACTGGCATGGGGACAGTGTACGTGCGCGGAATCCGGTCCGTCGTGGCGGACGAGGACCGGATCGCCGGTGCCCGCTCCACCGGCGCCCGGTCACCTACTCTTCGGTCTTGAGCGCAAGTCCGATTGCGAAGAACGTGGGTGCCCAGTGACCGACGAAGATGCCCCAGCGATCGGACTGCGCCTTGTCGTCGCTCCTCTTCAGTCGAGACGCCAGCCATGCCAGCAGGGACAGCCCGATCGACGCGAAACCGAGCGCGTACGCATGATTGCTGCGGAACCCCAGGGCATGGGCCTCACGGATGGGGTTGAAACTGACCTGCTCGATTGACTTCTTTGCCATGATCTGTCCTTTCACCGGTCGACGGCGGCCGATCCCGCCCTCGACCCCACAGTTATCCCACCAGCCTGGGCAGCGGAATCCCTC
>JANMBI010000058.1:0-6118 GCA_031360325.1 Frigoribacterium sp.
CAGCACCGTCGATCCGAAAATCCTCGCCCTGCCCGGCACCACCTGGATCAACAAGCCAGCCGAACAAAAACCCGGAGAGGAACCCGCACCGAAACTAGCCGCCTAAAGACCCACTGGCCTCATCCACCTTGACAAATTCCGACTTCCCCCTTCAGGACCGGAGGTCATGACTCACGGCGATCTGATTCCCGCGAACCTTCTCGTGGAAGGGGAGCGGCTCCTTGGGGTCCTCGACGGCGGAACCTTCGCAGCAGCGGACCCGGCCCTTGACCTCGTCGCGGCGTGGCACCTCCTAGACCGTGATGCACGCGAAACACTCCGCACCGATCTTGACTGTGACACGCTCGAATGGCGTCGTGGTGCGGCATGGGCACTCCAACAAGCGATGGGACTGGTCTGGTATTACCAGACCAGTAACCCCCGGATAAGTGCGCTCGGACGCAGCACCCTCAACCGCCTCCTCGACGACTCAGGCATCTGACCACCGGCCACCTCAAAGGGTGGGACGAAACCTCCATCCCAATTGAGGTTCGGCATGCGGAATAGAGTCGCTCGATCGAGTCTGCTGCTCGCAACACGGAATTCGTGGTGCTTCCACACGCTCAAGAGATTCGCTCTATTCTGCGGCTGAATGGAAGTCATTCTCAGGTCGATAAAGCTTGTCAATCTGGTCGACGATCGCCTGATCGACGAACCACGTAACGCCGAGTTCCACGGTTAGAGCATCTATCAATCCACCCACTTCGAGAGCCACTTCACCCGTAACTCCATCGTCCATGATGTGAATGCCGTCGTCGGAGAAGACATTCTCTTCTGGAAGGTGCAGCACATAGGTAGTGCGGTCATCCAATAGCTCGGCGAAGACATATTCCCCAGCCAAATGACCCAACCCTATGAGGCCAGCAATACCTTGGCGTGGCCATCGATCCATTGTCGGGACTCGAGGATTTGCGCGAATCCTCAGCGATCGGGGTTTAGTCCGACGTCGAAGGATCACTCTCGAATGGTAACGAGTTCACGACCGTTTGAGCGCGCCGTTCCTAAGTGCCACAACCTCTGGCGGGGTCAGCCCGCGCCTTGAATTTTTCCAGATTTGTCCCGCTGGCCGTCCGGCTTGCGGGCGGCTCTTCTTGTGGGCATGCCCACTACCAACGGAAAGACGTCAATAAGGTTGGAGGATGGTGGGGCTTCGCGAGATCGTACTAATACACGGGCTGTGGCACCAGCCCGCCCACTTCGACCCGCTCACGTCCGTCCTTCGACGTCGTGGCTACACAGTCCATGCGCCGCGCCTGCACCGGGGATCCCTGCGGGCGGACACTCGCGCTGTCCAAAGCATCGTCGACAGATGCGAGGCTCCTCCCGTCGTCGTTGGGCACTCCTATCGCGGTTCCGTCATCACAGGTTTGACCGGGATCAGTCATCTCGTCTTCGTCGCGGCATTCGTTCCCGCGAACGGGGAGAGCAGCGCCTCACGCGGCGGCCCGGGTGCGCTCGTGAACAGCGCCGTCTTGAAACACGGCGACGGTTCGAGGAGCATCGACCCCGACCGAGCAATCCCCGCCCTTTATGGGCACTGCCACGATTCGGACGCGGAACACGCCCGCCGTCTCCTCGTCACCCAGGCGCCAGGTCACGGACGAGGCGTGCCGGAGACCCTCTCCTGGACGTTCGCGCCCTCGACGTATGTGATCTGCGAGGACGACAACGCCCTCGACCCTGAACTCCAGGAACGAATGTCCAAGCGGTGCACGACGATCGTGAGACTTCCCTCGGATCACTCCCCGTTCATCTGTCAACCCGAAGAGCTTGCCAATGCCCTCGGAACAGCAACCCGCGACATCACCCGGTTGGCGTTCCCAAGTGACACAGGATAGGCGCGTTCGGACGTTGAGTGAATTGGCCCGGATCTGTCGCGCTGGCCGTCCGGCAATCGGGTATTTGGTGCTGCTTGGGCACGAGTCAGCGATGACCCCGTCGGTTAACATCATTCCTGTGACGCTTCCCGACCAACTGTTGCCCGAGTTGATCCCTGTCGATGACGCGGTGCTCGATCAAATTGTGGACGCGGCAATAGTGGGCGCCTCAGCTGACGAGGTGACACCGCCCCTGTCCGCCGTAAATGAATGGACGCCGGAAAGAATTGCGTGGCTTCGCAGCTACCATCGAGCGAATCGAGAAGGCCTTGCCGGACCCACGGGCGAAGCCACCTGGGCTGTCGTCGCGTCCGGCGAAGTAATTGGTTCAGTCCGTTTGAAGCTGGCTGACCAACCGCACGTGTTCGAGACCGGAATCTGGCTCACCCGATCCCGTCGAGGGCATGGGATCGGATCCGCCGTCTTGAAAGCGGTCCTTCTGGAAGCAACCGCTGGCGGCGCGAGCACAGTGCGAGCGGACACGGCTGAGAGCAACGTCAGCGCGCTCAACGTGTTGCGTCGCCTCGGATTCAGGCTCCACCCGGCCGAGGAGGGTCGCATCCACGCGTCGCTGAGCCTCGACGCCACAAACCGGACACATTAGCGGCCTCTGCGTTCTCAGCGAGGGTTCGCTGAACGCGCAGCCCGATGACCTCGTTGGGGGCGCTGGGGAGTCGCTGTCTTCAGGAAGTCGCCGCGGTACTGATCCGTTGAAGTAGGGCCACAAGCTGGGCCTGCTCCCCGCTGCTGAGCGTCGCGGTAATCGCACGCTCGGTTTCGAGGTGGTCTGGCAATACCGTTTCGACAAGTTCTCTTCCGGCACCGGTGAGCGTGACGAGGGTGCCGCGGCCGTCGTCGGGGTTTGCCTCCCGCAGGACGAGCCCGCGGGCTTCCAACTTGTTCAAACGCTGGGCCACCGCGCTTGTCGAAATCATGGCATCGCGGGCGAGCTCCACCGGGGCGATCCGGTACGGGGCACCGCTTCGTAGCAGCGTTGCGAGTACGTCGAAGGATGAAGCGTCCAGGCCATACCGCACAAATGTAGTGGCCAGACGGGATTCGACTGCGAGTGCAGCACGCGTCAACCGACCAACGACGGCCATCGGTGAGACATCGAGATCGGGCTTTTCGGCGTGCCACTGCTCAATGATTCGATCTACATGGTCTGGCATGCGTCCACACTAGCAATCGCTAAGCACTTAGGTATACTACCTAAGTGCTTAGCAATAGAAGCCTCCTGCTGATGACCACAGCCATGGCCCCCGTGGTTTGGGGCACCACCTATCTGACAACCACGCTGTTCCTGCCCGCAGATCGACCACTGCTCGCGGCAACACTGCGCGCGCTTCCTGCGGGAGTCCTCCTCCTCGTGATCTGCCGCCGGTTGCCACGCGGCGACTGGTGGTGGAAGTCCTGGGTTCTCGGTGCCCTCAACATCGGCGCGTTCTTCGCGTTGCTCTTCATCGCGGCCTACCGGCTCCCCGGCGGGGTCGCCGCGATCGTTGGCGGCATCCAGCCACTACTCGTCGCCCTCCTGTCGAGCCGCGTACTCCAGGAAAGGCTGACCTGGCGCCTAGTCATAGCCGGCACGACAGGCTTGTTGGGCGTAGCGCTCGTAGTCCTTCAGGCGCAAGCACGCCTCGACGGCATCGGTCTACTGGCCGCCATCGGGGGCACCCTCTCCATGGCATCGGGGATCGTGCTGTCCAAGAAGTGGGGGCAACCTGCGTCGCCACTAACGACAACCGCATGGCAGCTGATCACGGGAGGACTCACCCTCCTGGTCGTCATGCTCTTTCTCGAGGGGCTCCCCTCCACACCGTTGACACCGCAGAACATCCTCGGGTACACCTATCTTTCTGTCGCCGGCACCGCACTCGCATATGTCTTATGGTTTCGCGGAATCGCCCGGCTTCCAGCAAGCACTACGGCGTTCCTCGGCCTACTCAGCCCAGTCGTCGCCATCCTCCTCGGCTGGATAGTCGCCGGAGAGGGCCTCACCCCAATGCAAATAGCGGGAATCTTCATCGTCCTAGGTTCGATCGCCGCTGCCATCGACTCCAAAACCGCGAAGCTGATCCGCGTCGGCAAGGGATCCATCAAAGAGCCCGCCCCTTGACGGTTGGTGAACCACGCGGAGTTCGAGGTCGCTCTTTCTTGCCGCGTCGAGCACTTTGAGTGTCTCGAGAGCATCGGTTCCGGTGACGGGGTGTTCGTCGCGACCCTCAATCGCTCGCACGAATTGCTCGTAATACTGCTGGTACGCGCCTTGTACCGAGGGAACTCGGCTGGTTCCCGTGGAAGTGAAGAGGGTTCCCCAGCGTTCCTCGATTTCGTATCCCCAGGAGGTCGGAGAATCGGAGGGACGCTGCCCGGCGAATGTCGCGTTCGCCTGCACGTCCGACTGCTCCGACACGTAGCTTCCCTCGGTGCCGAGGATCCGAAGTTCTCGGTGGGTCAAGCGACGAGTCTTCGTCGAGGAGAGCAGGGAGACGACTCCGGAGGCGTGCACCACGGTGAGGAGGAAGCCCGCGTCCGTTCGACCGGCTTCAAGGTCGATCCAGTCGAGTCGCGCGTAGACCGACGCGGCCGGTCCGAACAGCCACACTGCCTGGTCGACGAGATGGCTGCCGAGATCACGAAGCAAGCCACCGGCCGGGCCGGCCTCGAGCAGGTGGGGCTGGTCGAGATCGAATCTCGACTCGAACCGTGCTACCTCGCCGACGCTCCCGCTGTCGATTACGGCCTTCAAGGTTCGGATGTCGGTGTCCCAGCGACGGTTGTGGAAAACGTCGAGCGCAACCCCCGCCTGTTGCGCGGCATCGACGAGAGCGGCACCGTCGGCCTCGTCCACGGCAAAGGGTTTGTCTGCGATCACGTGAACTCCCCGTTCAATCGCCTCGAGAACCAGGAGCTGCCGGGTCTCCGGTGGCGTGCTGATCACGACCGCATCGACCCCGGAATCGATTAGGTCACTGAGAGAGTCGAACAGGGCGATGCCGGGGAAATCGGACCGGGCACTGGCCCGTTTCTCGGGTGAGCGCGTCACGATCCCGGCCAACTCCGCACCGACCGCGGCCTCAATGTACGGCGCATGGAAAAAGCGCCCGCCGACCCCGAATCCGACCAGTCCGATCTTCAAGCGACTTTCCTCCGCGAGGTCATGAGACACGCCAGTGAGCATATCATGTCATAACAAACTAACATGAAGGATTAGTGGCGACTAGAGAGCCTCGTAACTCGGATTCATCTCGAGATCAGCGACTCGGCGCGGGTCTGGTGCTGCTACCGGCATGCGGGCCCGCAACGCCGATCAATTGGGCGATATCGATCTCTGCGACGGTCAGCCGACGCGTGTAGGCGAGCCGGACGCGGCTTCCGAGCCACGCCGTGCGGGCGTATTCGGCAATCTCACCGGACGCTGCGAATCGCGTTCGAGCCGTGACGACGATCAGCGGGATGTCGAGGTAGGAGTGCAGGAGCTTCGCATGGAGCGAGGTGGCGAACCCGACCTCGGCGAAACACTCCGCGACCACTACCTCGGAGCCGATCTGTCCCTCTGACCCTCCGTGGGAAGCAGCAACCCACCGGATGCTGCGCCACGATTCGGTCACGCCGATGGGCACATCATCGACCCGGTGCACTGTTCGGGCGAAGGTCAGGGGCGTCGGGGGTGTCTGCCGGCTGAATTGCGCAACGATGTCCGGGGGGACTGTCGCGTTCACCGTCGTCTCGACGATGTGGGACTGGGCGTCGTGTCCGTCGATCAGTAGCTGTTCCCGCCAGGGCCGCGCCAGATCGAGGTCGCAGACGAGGGCTACGGTGCGGTCCGTCACGTAGGTGCCCGACCCTCGGCGGGTTCGAAGGTAACCCTCGTCCGTCAGCGCCCGGATGCTGCGCCGAATCGTCACGCGACTCACGTCGTAGTGGGCCATCAACTCGACCTCGGTGGGGATGCGCTGACCTGCGGCGAACTCACCGGCATCGATGCGATGTCGCAGATCACGCTGGATCTGCCCCCAGGCGCTGAGGGGCGAGTCGTGTTCGACGACGAATCGTGTCATGGCTACATTGTCTCGCCCCAGGCGGTCGGTTCCCGCACTCGCCGCGGACGGATGGCGAGCGCGACGGCCATGCCGACGAGCGCTCCGCCGATGGTCTCGATGGCCCGGTCGGTCAGCAGGGTGGCCGGGTCGAGGGGA
>JANMBI010000068.1:0-15649 GCA_031360325.1 Frigoribacterium sp.
GCTCGACGATCTGTCCCGCGAGCGAATCAATTCCGGAGGGCTCCAGAAACTGATCGCCGAGCGGAACGTCGTCGGCGTCACCACCAATCCGACGATCTTCGCCAGCGCCCTCGCCAAGGGCGAGGCGTATGACGCGCAGGTTGCGGTGCTTGCGGCCGCGGGCAAGACCGTCACCGAATCCGTCTTTGAAATCACGACGAGCGACGTCGCAAGCGCCAGCGATATATTCCGCCCGGTGTACGACGCGACCGGCGGAAAAGACGGTCGGGTTTCGATCGAGGTCGAGCCCGGTTTCGCTCACGATGCGGCCGCGACCTCGGCCCAAGCCAAGCAGTTGTGGGCCAAGGTCGGCCGCCCCAATGCGATGATCAAGATTCCCGCCACGATCGAGGGCCTCGAGGCGATCTCCGAAACCATCGGATCGGGAATCAGCGTCAACGTCACTCTCATCTTCAGCCTCGAGCGTCATCGCGAGGTCATCAACGCCTACCTCACGGGGTTGGAGCGGGCGAAGGCCGCCGGCCTCGACCTGTCGACCATCCACTCGGTCGCTTCCTTCTTCGTCTCCCGCGTCGACACCGAGATCGACAAGCGACTGGACGCCATCGGCACCCGCGAGGCGCTCGCGCTGAAGAGCAGAGCAGGGATCGCCAACGCCCGTCTTGCCTACCAGGTGTTCGAGCAGGCCTTCGATAGTGAACGCGCCAAGGGCCTCCTCGCCGCCGGAGCGAACGTGCAGCGTCCCCTCTGGGCGTCGACCGGCGTGAAGGATCCGGCGCTTCCCGACACCCTGTATGTCACCGGGCTGGCTGTCGCCAACGTGGTGAACACCATGCCGGAGAAGACGCTGGAGGCCACCTTCGATCACGGCGCCCTGCAGGGCGACCAGGTCACCGGCAACTACGGCGACGCGAACGCGGTACTCGATGAACTCGATGCACTCGGCATCTCATACGAGGAAGTGACCTCGCTTCTCGAGAAAGAGGGCGTGGAGAAGTTCATCGTCTCCTGGAACGAACTTCTCGACACGGTGACCGCCGCGCTCGAAACCGCGAAGGCTTCTGCCTCGGAGGTGTCCAAGTGAGTTTCGATATCACGGTGAGCGGGGCCGCGGCGGAGGCGGTCAATCGCCTCGTGCCGCAGTTGGTCAACGATCTGGTCGCCTCACGCCTCACCGATCAAGACCCCACCCTGTGGGGCGCGGACGCGGAAGCGGAAGCCGGAAAGCGACTCGGCTGGACCGAAGCCGTTGTCACCTCGGAACCGTTGATCGGAGACATCATCGCGCTCCGCGACGCCCTGCACGCGTCCGGAGTCAACCACGTGGTGCTCTGCGGGATGGGTGGATCGTCGCTCGCCCCGGAAGTGATCACCCGCACCGCCGGTGTCGAACTCACCATTCTGGACTCGACCGACCCCGGGCAGATCATCTCGGCTCTCGCCGATCGACTCGAGACAACCGTTGTGGTGATCTCCTCGAAGTCGGGATCGACCCTGGAAACCGCCAGCCAGCGCAAGTCCTATGAAGAGGCCTTCCGCACCGTCGGCATCGACCCAGCGGATCGAATTGTCGTGGTCACCGACCCGGGTTCGCCCCTCGACACCTCGGCGCGAGCAGCAGGCTATCGCGTCTTCAACGCCGATCCGAATGTCGGCGGTCGATACTCCGCGCTCACCGCGTTCGGTCTCGTGCCCTCGGGGTTGGCGGGAGTCGACATCCGCGCACTGCTCGCCGAGGCGTCCGCGGTCACCGGGCAACTCATGGTCGACCGTCACGACAATCCTGGACTGATCCTCGGAGCCGCGATCGCCGGCACCACCCCCCTGAGGGACAAGATCGGGATCGTCGCCGATGGCACCTACATCGTCGGTTTCGGCGACTGGGTCGAGCAGCTCATCGCGGAATCCACGGGGAAAAACGGCACCGGTTTGCTCCCCGTCGTACTCGACCTCCACTCCCCCGAGCTGACCGAAAACCTCCCGGATATGCAGATCGTGCGCCTGGTGGAGAGCGCTCGGGCGACCAGGGAGGTCCGGAAGGGTGAGCTCGAGATCAGCGGAACGCTCGGCGCCCAGATCCTCGTGTGGGAGTATGCCGTCGCCGTGGCCGGTCGATTGCTCGGGATCGACCCGTTCGATCAGCCCGACGTCGAGTCGGCCAAGATCGCCACTCGAGCCCTGCTCGATTCCCGTCCCGAACCCGTGACGCCGACGTTTGCGGCCGACGGCATCGAGGTGCGGGGTCCGCAGAGTCTGATCGCCGGGGCGGAGTCCGTCTCGGCGGCGATCGATGCGCTTCTCGCGCAGATCGGCCCGGACGGCTATCTCGCCGTGCAGGCCTATGTCGACCGTTCGGCGAACCACGAACTCGCGAGGATTCGGGACCTGCTGGCCGAGAAGACCCGTCGCCCCGTCACCTTCGGCTGGGGACCGCGCTTCCTGCACTCGACCGGGCAGTACCACAAGGGCGGACCGGCGACCGGAGTCTTCCTCCAGATCACCGCGACCGCACCGGTGGATCTGGAGATCCCGGACAGCCCCTTCTCCTACGGATATCTGGTGCAGGCACAGGCGGCCGGCGACGCGAGTGTCCTTGCCGATCACGGTCGGCCGGTACTCACCCTCACGCTCACCGACCCGGCACAGAATCTCGCGGCGCTATTCGACGCGATCGGGTGAGCCGCTGATCGTCCGACCGACACAAACTTTCTAGGAGCCGAATGTCCCCGGTGGAAATCACGCCGGAGTTCAACCCGCTGAGGTTGGCCTCCGACCGCCGTCTCAACAGAATCGCCGGGCCGAGCGCCCTCATCATCTTCGGAGTGACGGGTGACCTCGCCCGCAAGAAGTTGATGCCGGCGGTGTACGACCTCGCCAACCGCGGGCTACTGCCGCCCGGGTTCGCTCTGATCGGATTCGCCCGGCGCGACTGGGTCGATGAGGATTTCGCCGCGGTCGTTCACGACGCGGTGAAACAGTATGCACGCACTCCCTTCGATGAGAACGTGTGGAAGCAGCTCGCCGAGGGCATCCGTTTCGTCCAGGGGGAATTCGACGACGACGAAGCATTCGCCGAACTCAAGCAGACGCTGGACGAACTCGACATCTCCCGCGGCACCATGGGGAACCACGCCTTCTACCTCTCCATCCCGCCGAAGTCCTTCCCTCAGGTCACCGAGCAGCTTCGTCGCTCCGGTCTTGCCGAGGAGGTGGATGGCTCGTGGCGACGTGTCGTGATCGAGAAGCCGTTCGGCAGTGATCTGGCGACAGCACGCCAACTCAACGACGTGGTGGAGTCGGTCTTCCCGCCGGACTCGGTCTTCCGCATCGACCACTACCTCGGCAAGGAGACCGTCCAGAACATCCTCGCCCTCCGCTTCGCCAACCAGCTGTACGAACCGATCTGGAACTCGAACTACGTCGACCACGTGCAGATCACGATGGCCGAGGACATCGGCGTCGGAGGCCGGGCGGGCTACTACGACGGGATCGGAGCGGCACGCGACGTCATCCAGAACCACCTCCTGCAGCTTCTCGCGCTCACCGCGATGGAAGAGCCCGTTTCGTTCGCGGCGTCGGATCTCCGAGCCGAAAAAGAAAAGGTCCTTTCGGCGGTTCGGCTCCCGACGGATCTCACCTATTCCACGGCGCGCGGCCAGTACTCCAGCGGGTGGCAGGGTGGCGAGAAGGTGGTCGGATTCCTCGAGGAAGACGGCATGAATCCGCAGTCGCTGACCGAGACCTTCGCGGCGATCCGCCTCGATATCGGCACCCGCCGCTGGGCCGGAGTGCCCTTCTATCTGCGAGCCGGCAAGAGGCTCGGTCGACGCGTCACGGAAATCGCCGTCGTCTTCAAGCGCGCTCCGCAGTACCTGTTCGCCGAGAGTCAGACCTCGGCGCTTGGCCAGAACGCCCTCGTCATCCGGGTGCAACCCGACGAGGGAGTGACCATCCGGTTCGGCTCGAAGGTCCCCGGCGCGGGGATGCAGGTTCGTGACGTCACGATGGACTTCGGGTACGGCCACGCGTTCACCGAGGCGAGTCCCGAGGCGTACGAACGACTCCTTCTCGACGTGCTACTCGGTGACCCGCCGCTGTTCCCCCGGCACCAGGAGGTGGAGCTCAGTTGGAAGATTCTCGACCCCATCGAGAAGTTCTGGGAGGCGCAGGGGCAACCAGAGCAGTACCGGCCCGGCACCTGGGGCCCACAGTCTGCGGAGGACCTGCTCGCTCGCGACGGCCGCGTCTGGCGGCGCCCGTGACCACCACAGTCTGGAGACGTCCATGATCGTCGACCTGCCGAATACCACCACGAGCCAGATTTCGAAATCTCTCGTCAAGATCCGTGAGGAGGGAGGTGCGGTTGCGCTCGGCCGGGTGCTGACCCTTGTCATCTCCACCAGCCTCGGACACGAGGAAGACGCCATCGAAGCGGCCAACGACGCCTCCCGCGAGCATCCGATGCGCGTCATTGTGATCTCGACGGCGACGGACGGATCGAACGTGTCCGAGTCTCCGCGACTCGATGCCCAGATCCGGGTAGGCGGGGACGCCGGCGCGAGCGAGGTCGTGGTGCTCAAGGCCTACGGTGACACGGCCTCCGACGAGGAAGGGCTCGTCACCGGTCTGCTGCTGCCCGATGCCCCCGTCGTGGCCTGGTGGCCCGGGGTGGCGCCGGAAGTGGCGTCCGAGTCGCCTCTCGGCCGCATCGCCCAGAGACGAATCACGGATGCCGCGGCACAGCGCGACCCGCGCGGTTTCCTTAACCACCTCTCCCGCACCTACAGCCCCGGTGATACCGACTTCTCCTGGACCCGCCTCACCCTGTGGCGGGCACAACTCGCCGCCGTGCTCGATCAGCCGCCCTACGAGCAGATAACCAGCGTCGAGGTGCACGGCGCGCCCGACTCTCCCTCCACGGGTCTCCTTGCTGCGTGGTTGCAGATGCAGCTCAAGGTGCCGGCCCGCCATGAGCTGGTGAGTCCCTCGCACGGCTCGAGTGGCATTCAGGGGGTGCGTCTCCATCGAGCCTCGGGGGTCATCGAACTCGAGCGAACGAACACGAACATCGTCACTCTCGTGCAGCCCAATCAGCCCATTCACGACATCTCCCTCATTCGGCGAAGTCTTCGGGACTGCCTCGCCGAGGAACTGAGGCGCCTGGACCCGGACGATCTCTTCGGAGCCGTGATCCAGCACGGGCTGGCGGAGCTCGACGCCCCGACGGTCACGGGAGCTGTCGCGGTGCCTGCACTATGACGAACGCGCGCCGCGTGCTCGTCCACGCCGACAAGATGGCTTTGGCCGGTTCGCTTGCCGCCCGGTTCATCACCAAGGTGGTCGACCTCCTCGACCAGCAGCGCACCGTGAACGTCGCTCTCACCGGCGGTAGGGTCGGCACCGCCGCGCTGCAGGCGATCAACGATTCGCCTGCGCGAGACAGCGTCGACTGGTCGCGGATCGTGCTCTGGTGGAGCGATGAGCGGTGGCTGCCACAAGGACACCCCGACCGCAACGACACGCAGGCGCGCGCCGCGCTTCTCGACCATGTCGCCCTTCGTCCGGAGAACATCCACCGGTGTCCCTCTGCGGACTCCGGTATCGGTCTCGAAGATGCTGCCCTCAATTACGCGTCGGAGCTGGCGGAGGCAGCCGGCGGCGGCGAGCCGACACCGCGCTTCGACATCCTGCTCTTGGGCGTCGGCCCCGATGGGCACATCGCTTCGCTGTTCCCGGATGCTCCGGGCATCCGCGTCGCGGACGCGACGGTGATCGCCGTACGAAAGGCTCCCAAGGCTCCGCCGGAACGACTCAGCCTGACGCTACCGGCGATCAACCGCGCGGATCGCATCTGGCTGGCCCTGTCCGGCCCGGACAAGGCGTCGGCGCTCGGACTGGCCCTCGCCGGGGCGAGCACCTACGAGGTACCGGTTGCCGGCGTGGAAGGGCGACTGCGAACGGTATTCTTCGTGGACCGCGAGGCGGCGGCCGAAGTCCCCGCAGACCTCATCGCGACGGAATACTAGCGGCTCCGAGTACTAGCGGCTCCGAATACTCGCGGCTCCGAATGCTCGCGCGTCAATCGGGAAGGTCGCACCGTGTCGGCACGAAAATCCCGACAGCGGTCGAAGCCGCCGACCCACCGGATTCTCGTAGGCAAGGCTACCGCGCGGAGGTCATCGCCATAGGCACGGTGGCGCGGGCGTCGACAGTCGACGCGCGCCGGCTACTGGGGGGTCAGTCGACCTCGGCGCGCGCGGAGTTGCTCCAGAGCTTCGTCGAGAAGGGTCGTGGCTTCCTCTTCCGTTCGACGTTCCTTCACATAGGCAAGATGGGTCTTGTACGGTTCGACCTTCACCACGGACGGCGGGTTCTCTTTGTCACGTCCAGCCGGCAGGCCGCAATTTGGGCAGTCGAGGGTCTCGGGAATCTCTTCCGGCTCGATCGTGGCGAGGAAGTGCGGGCTCAACTCGTGACCCTTCGCGCACCAGTAGAAAACCTGGATCCGCTCGGCATGGTAGCCGCGATCCTGCTCGCCCATCGGACCCGCACCGACACGGGATCCACGTATAGCGCTGCCGCCTGAAGCCATGGGTTCGTTCTCCTAGCCGGTTACGTCGAATTTGGTGATGAGGCCGAGCACGATGATCGATGAGACCCAGATCAGAGCGAGAATCAAGGTGATTCGGTTGAGGTTGCGCTCGGCAACGCCGGATGCACCGAGGTTACTTGTCACCCCGCCTCCGAACATGTCGGACAGTCCACCACCGCGGCCCCGGTGCAGCAGGATCAGGAGGGTCAACAGCAGGCTCGTGATACCGAGGACGACCTGCAGGATGGACTGAAGAATTACCACGAACTGCCTTTCTGGGGCACACCGATGAGCTCCATCGGGCACCGTTCATTATAACTTGACTCTCGGTTCGCTGGGAAACCGCCGAGTCGAGTGCGGCTCAGGTACCGACGTGCTTCTGGAATTGCACGATACTCGAGAACTCGCCGAGGTCGAGGCTTGCCCCACCGACGAGCGCGCCGTCGACGTTGGGCTCCCGCATGAAACTCGCGATATTGGACGCCTTAACCGAGCCGCCATACAGGATGCGCGTCGCGGATGCCGCCTCCTCACCGATCAGCTCGCCGAGCGTCGCTCGGAGCCGGGCGGCGACCTGTTCCGCCTGGGCTGGGCTCGCGGCCCGACCAGACCCGATCGCCCAGACCGGCTCGTAGGCCACAACGAGGTCGGCCCCCGGCTTCACCGCACTGAGAGCCGCCCGCAACTGGGCGACCGGCACGGCACTCGGGCCGTGGAGCTCGAGGTCTTCTGCGGTCTCGCCGACGCAGACTACGGGAACCAGACCGTGCCTGATCGCCGCGGCGACCTTCGCGGCCAACTCCTCGTCCGTCTCGTGGTGGAAGGTGCGCCGTTCCGAGTGTCCGATGATCACGTACTCGCAGTCGAGCGCCTTCAGGAAGGCGCCGGAAATCTCGCCCGTGTGAGCCCCGGAATCATGCGCCGATACATCCTGTCCGCCGAACTTTAGCGGGAGGCGGTCGGCGGAGATCAGGGTCTGCACCGAACGCAGGTCGGTGAACGGCGGGAAAATCGCCACGTCGACGCTGCCGTAGTCGAGTTTCGCATCCTTGAGGCTCCAGGCGAGCTTCTGCACGAAGGCGATGGACTGCAGGTGGTCGAGGTTCATCTTCCAGTTGCCGGCGATGAACGGGGTGCGCGTCGTCATGGTGCTGTCCATCCCAATACTTCCAGGCCGGGAAGGCTCTTGCCCTCCAGGAATTCGAGACTCGCGCCGCCACCGGTGGAGATGTGGCCGAACTGGTCATCGGTGAACCCGAGGGCCCGAATCGCAGCGGCCGAGTCGCCTCCGCCGACCACCGACAGGCCATCGACCTCGGTCAGCGCCTGGGAGACGGTCTTCGTGCCCGCCGCGAAGGGCGCGAGCTCGAAAACCCCCATCGGGCCGTTCCAGAACACGGTCTTCGACCCGCGGATGACCTCCGCGAAGCGAGCGGCCGTCTCCGGACCGATGTCCAGTCCGAGACCGGACTCCCCCCACGGCGATCCCTCGATGTCGTCCGCGCGGCGCACCTGGTGCTCCGCGTCGGCACCGAATTTCGAGGCGACCACGACATCCGTCGGGAGCACGATTTCGACGCCGAGTTCTTCGGCCCTCTCGAGGTAGCCGCGCACGACATCCAGCTGATCGGCCTCGAGCAGACTCGCGCCGACCCGGTGACCCTGCGCCGCGAGAAAGGTGAAAAGCATGCCGCCGCCGATGAGCAACGAGTCGACCCGGGGCAGGAGGTGCGCGATCACGCCGAGCTTGTCCGACACCTTCGAGCCGCCGAGCACCACGGCAAATGGCGTGGTCGGAGTCTCGGTGAGACGGTCGAGCACGTCGAGTTCGGTCGCGATCAGCGTTCCAGCCGCGCTCGGCAGGAGCTCGGCGAGCTCGTACACGCTCGCCTGTTTGCGGTGAACGACCCCGAATCCGTCGGACACGAACGCATCTCCGAAGGCGGCGAGTCTGCTCGCGAACTCGCGACGCTCTTCCGGGCTCTTGGCCGTCTCGCCCGCGTTGAAGCGGAGGTTCTCGAGCAGGGCGACATCGCCGTCGGCCAGGCCGGCCACCGCCTCAGCGGCAGAGCCGCCGACGGTGTCCGAGGCGAAGGTCACGGGCTTGCCGAGAAGCTCACTCAACCGCTGAGCCACCGGAGCGAGGCTGTACGCCTGATTGGGGGCGCCCTCGGGGCGTCCGAGATGCGACACCACCACCACGCGGGCTCCGGCGTGGATGAGCAGGTTCAGCGTGGGGAGCGAGGCGCGGATGCGGCCATCGTCCGTGATCCGAGCGCCCTCGAGGGGTACGTTCAGGTCACAGCGGACGATGACCGTCCTGCCCGCAAGCGAACCGAGAGAATCGATCGTGCGGAGCGTCATCCGGCTGCCCTACAGGCGGTCTGCGACGTACTCGGTGAAGTCGACGAGACGGTTGGAGTACCCCCACTCGTTGTCATACCACCCGGCGATCTTCACCTGGTTGCCGATGACCTTCGTAAGGCCGGCGTCGAAGATGCAGGAGTGCGGGTCGCCCTGGATGTCACTCGACACGATGGGATCCTCCGTGTAGCTGAGGAAGCCCTTCAGCGCGCCACTCTCGGATGCCGCCCTGTACGCGGCGTTCACCTCGGCCACTGTCACGTCGCGGCCGGCTTCGACCGTGAGGTCGGTGATCGACCCGGTGGCTACGGGCACGCGGAGCGCGTAGCCGTCGAGCTTTCCGACGAGTTCCGGTACGACGAGTCCGAGGGCCTTGGCGGCACCGGTGGAGGTGGGGATGATGTTGAGCGCGGCCGCCCGAGCGCGCCGGAGGTCGTCGTGAGGGCCATCCTGCAGGTTCTGGTCGGCGGTGTAGGCATGCACGGTCGTCATGAGGCCGCGCTCGATGCCGAAAGCCTCGAGGAATACCTTGGCGAGGGGCGCGAGGCAGTTGGTGGTGCACGACGCGTTCGAGAGGATGTTCTGGGTGGCCGGGTCGTACAGATGTTCGTTCACGCCCATGACGAAGGTACCGTCGTCTCCGGTGGCCGGGGCGGAGATGATGACCTTCTTCGCTCCGGCTTGGAGGTGCTTGACGGCATCCTTCGCATTGGTGAAGCGACCGGTCGATTCGATGACGATGTCGACTCCGAGTTCTCCCCAGCCGAGGTTCGCCGGATCGCGCTCGGCGAGCACCTTGATGCGATTGGCACCGACCACGATGTATTCCCCGTCGACCGAGACGTCTTCGGACAGCCGACCGGCGACGGAATCGTACTTCAGGAGGTGCGCAAGTGACTCGGGGTCGGTGAGATCGTTGACGGCGACAACCTCGAGGTCGGCGCCCTGCGCGAGGGCCGCGCGGAGATAGTTACGACCAATGCGACCGAAGCCGTTGATTCCGATCTTGACAGTCAATGGGACTCCTGTTGCTGAGGCGCCAGAGGCGCGACCTTGTGGGGGTGTGTGAAGGAAGTGAGGGAGGCGCGGGCGGAGCCGAAACGAGGCGGACCGCCCACGCCGATGTCGCTATGAGAGTACCAGCAGCCCGCTCGTCTGTTCGTGGGCCACCGCGAACCGTTTCTGCACGTTCGCCCAGTTCGCGATATTCCAGAAGGCCTTGACATAGTCGACTCGCACATTCCGGTAGTCCAGGTAGTACGCGTGCTCCCAGACATCGAGCATGAGCACGGGAACCGTGCCTGCCGCAAAGTTCGACTGCTGGTCGAAGAACTGGCTGATGAGCAGCTTTTGGCCGATCGAGTCCCAAACCAACGCGGCCCAGCCCGAACCCTGCACGCCCAGAGCGGCGGCCGTGAAGTGGGCAGTGAACTTGTCGAAGGATCCGAAGTTGTCATCGATGGCCGCGGCGAGTTCGCCGACCGGCTTGTCGCCGCCGTCGGGCGAGAGGTTCGTCCAGAAGATCGAATGGTTCACGTGACCGCCGAGGTTGAAGGCGAGATCCTTCTCGAGCTTGTTCACATTGCCAAGGTCACCGGAGTCTCGAGCGGCTTCGAGCCCGGCGAGGGCGGTGTTCGCACCGGTCACGTAGGCCTGATGATGTTTGGAGTGGTGAAGCTCCATTGTGGCCCCGCTGATGCTCGGAGCAAGGGCTCCGTAGTCGTATCCCAGCTCGGGCAGAGTGTATTCGGCCATAGTGCGATCTCCTTGTCTTGAGTCCGGTCGACGCGTCAGATCCGCGCCGACCCTGCTCTTTTTCAGTGTACCCGGCACGACCGGGACACCCATCAGATGCTCCCCCGTCGGTCAGGTCGCGTTCAGTGACCGATCAGCAGGGGGCGCTCAGGCATCCTCGTAGTCGGGTGGGAGATTGGCATCGGTTCCCGGAACCCCGAGCTCGACCGCGCGCTTGTCGGCCATCGCCAAGAGGCGGCGTATCCGACCGGCAACGGCGTCCTTGGTCATCGGCGGATCTGCGTGATGCCCCAGTTCGTCGAGGCTAGAGTCCCGGAACCGCAGACGCAAATCACCGGCATAACGCAGGTGTTCCGGAACGTCGCCGTCGAGAATCTCCAGTGCCCGTTCCACGCGTGCGCAGGCGGCGACTGCGGCCTGTGCGGATCTGCGCAGATTCGCATCATCGAAGTTGACGAGCCGGTTGGCGGTCGCTCGCACCTCGCGTCGTTGACGCAATTCTTCCCAGTTGAGCACGGTTGACTGCGCGCCCATGTGCACCAGCATGGCGCTGATGGCCTCGCCGTCTCGAATCACGACCCGATGCACTCCCCGCACTTCTCGCGCCTTCGCGGCGATCTTCAGCCGTCCGGCGGCACCGACGAGCGCCATCGCCGACTCGTTGCCGGGGCAGGTGATCTCCAGTGCCGCCGAGCGGCCCGGGTCGGTGAGGGATCCGTGCGCGAGGAAGGCCCCACGCCACACCGCTGCGAGTTCTTCCCGGCTGCCGGTGGTGAGTTTGTTCGGAAGACCTCTGATCGGTCGACGGCGAGCATCGAGCAGTCCGGTCTGTCGGGCAAGGGTCTCTCCGCCGTCGAGGACCCTCACCAGGTAGTGACTGGTGCGGCGCAGTCCCGATGCCGCAATCACCGAGATCTCACTCCTCACGCCGTACAACTCAGCGAGATCCTTCCGCACCCGCCGAGCGAGCTGAGCGGTATCGAGTTCGGACTCCACCGCGATGCGACCCGAGATGAGGTGCAGCCCACCGGAAAATCGAAGAATGGTCGCTAATTCGGCCGCTCGAACGGTGGTCTTGCTCACCTCGATACGGGCGAGTTCGTCCTTGACATCGGCAGTGAGAGCCAATCCGTGTTCCTTTGCTTTCGGTACTGCTGAGCTGGCGCGAGCGGATCGCCTGGACTTCGCCCACGGAGCGACTCCGGCGAAGTGCTTCGTATCTGCCGTTAAGTCATGGCTATTCGCGGCCGAGGTCGCGATGCTTGATGCTCACAGCCACCCCAGGCTGGTCGCGAAGGATGGTCGCAAGTCGTTGGACGACCGCGACCGACCGATGCTTCCCCCCGGTGCATCCAATGGCGATCGTAGCGTGTCTCTTGTTCTCCCGCTGATAGCCGGCCAATACCGGCTCGAGGGCGAGCACGTACCGGTCGACGAACTCGGAGGCCCCCGGCTGCCCGAGCACGTAGTCGCTCACCGGTGAATCGAGCCCGCTGAGGGCGCGCAACTCGGGCACCCAGAACGGATTCGGCAGGAACCGCATGTCCGCCACGAGATCGGCGTCGGCGGGAAGCCCGTACTTGTAGCCGAAACTAAGCACGGTGAGCTGAAGGCCCGGGGTGCCGGCGCTGGCGAAACTGTCGGAGATCGTGGTCGCGAGCTGATGGATGTTGAGATCGGAAGTGTCGATGATTATGTCGCTCGACTCGCGAAGTCCGAGCATGCGCTGCCGTTCGGCACCGATGCCGTCGAGCAGAGTCCCGGCCCCCTGGAGCGGATGCGGCCGCCGAACCTGTTCGAAGCGCCGAACCAGCACGGCATCGGTCGCCTCGAGGAAGAGCACGCGCACCGAGGTACCCTCGCGCAGCACCTCGACCGTCGCTTCGAGATCGGCGAAGAGCCTGCCGCCGCGGACATCCACCACCGCGGCGACCTTCGGAAGGTTGTTCCCCGCCTTGCCGGCGAGTTCTACGAGCGGGCGGAGCATTTGCGGGGGAAGGTTGTCAACGACGTACCAGCCGAGGTCTTCGAGTGCGTTGCCGACCGTCGACCTCCCGGCGCCGGACATGCCCGTGACGATCAGCACCTCCTGATGCTGTTCCACCTGGGGGAAGTTCTCCCCGGTCATCGCCTGCTCACGCCTTCACTCCCGTGCGGTTGCCTGAGGGTCAAGCCTATCGATCAAAGTCACTCCCTCAGTTTTTCGAAGATGGTCCGGGCGATCACCGGGCCGACACCCTTGACCTCGGCGATCGCGGCCGGATCGGCCGCTCGCAATCGGGTGACCGACCCGAAGTGGCTCAGCAGCTCCTTCACGCGGGCGGGACCAAGACCGGGGATCTCCGAGAGCACAGAGCCCACATCCCGCTTACGCCGCTGACGTTGAAAGGCGATCGCGAAACGGTGCGCCTCATCGCGAATGCGTTGGATGAGGAACAGCGCATCGCTGTTGCGCGGAAGGATCACCGGGTAGTCGATTCCGGGAAGCCAGATCTCCTCGAGCCGCTTCGCGATGCCGCACAGTGCGATGTCGCCGACGCCCGCATCGAGGAGGGCGCGGGCCGCCGCCGCAACCTGGGGTTGCCCGCCATCCACGATCAGCAGATTCGGCCGGTAGGCGAATTTCGCACGCGCCGCCTCGCTGGTCTCCGACCCTCTCCCCGCCGCCTCTGCGGAGTCGCCGCGCGCGCGCACTTGGTCGTCATCGAGGTGCGCCAACCGCCGCGTAAGCGTCTGATAGATCGACTCTGTGTCATCGGTGGACTCGGCGATGGTGAATCGCCGGTATTGGTCGGTGCGCGGCAGGCCGTCTTCGAATACCACCATCGACGCCACGATGTTGGTACCACTCAGGTGGGAGACGTCATAGCACTCCATGCGGAGGGGCGCCTCCCCCATGCCGAGGGCGTCCTGGATGTCGGCGAGAGCCTGGGAGCGTGCGACGAAATCGCCGCTCCGACGGGTCTTGTAGAGAATGAGGGCATTTCGCGCATTGGTCGCCACGGTGAGCGCGAGCGCGGCGAGCTCGCCGCGCTGGGCGACCCGCATCACCACCCGCCCCGGGCCGACACCACGCTCGGCGCGTAGCTCCGTGAGCCAGGTCTCCAACTCGGCGGCGTCATCCGGAAGCTCCGGCACCACCACCAGGCGCGGCGGATCGAGTTCATCGTAGGCATTGTGAACGACGGTCTCGACGAGCTCGTCCAGCGGGAGATCAAGCTCCTTATCGACGACCCAGCTGTGGACGCCCCGGATTCGACCGCCACGAACGGTGAACTGCTGCACCGCCGCGGCGAGTTCGTCGTGGGCGATGCCGAAGACATCGGCGTCCACGTCCTCCGCGAGCACGACCGTGTTCTTCGACAGCGCTGTCTCGAGGGCACCGAGCCGGTCGCGGAACTTCGCTGCCGACTCGTAGTCCTGCACGTCGGCGGCGGCCTTCATCATCCGAGCCACCTCGCTGACGAACGTCGAGTCGTTTCCCGCCATGAACGACGCGAAATCGAGTGCAATCGACTTGTGCTCTTCCTTGGTCACGCGACCGATGCACGGGGCGGCACACTTTCCGATGTCGCCGAGCAGGCACGGTCGCCCGGTCTGCTCGGCTCGCCGGTAGGTCGAATCCGAGCAACTGCGCATCGGAAAGGCCTTGAGCATGAGGTCGACCGTCTCGCGGATGGCCCACACCTTCGTGTATGGCCCGAAATAGCGAGCTCCCCGGAGAGAGCGGTTGCGGGTGACCAACACCCGTGGAACATCTTCGGCCAGGGTGATGGCGAGGTACGGATACGACTTGTCGTCGCGGAACTGCACGTTGAACGGCGGGTCGAACTCTTTGATCCAGGTGAACTCGAGCTGGAGTGCTTCGAACTCCGTGCCGACAACGGTCCACTCGACGGATGCCGCGCTCAGCACCATGCGCCGAGTTCGTTCATGAAGGCTCGCGAGCGGGGCGAAGTAGTTGCTCAACCGGGCGCGGAGATTCTTCGCCTTGCCGACGTAGAGCACTCGCTGCGCGGAATCCCGAAAGCGGTAGACGCCCGGCTGTTGCGGGATCTCGCCCGATTTCGGGCGCCAGGCGACGGTGTCCGACATGGGCGTCAGCTGGTCGCGAGCGCTTTGGGTCGTCGCGATGACGGCTTCTGGCTGAGCGTCGCCGCCGGCCCGGGAAGAATCTCCTTCAGGAACGCCCCGGTAAAGCTGGCCTCGACGGTTGACAGATGTTCGGGGGTCCCGACCGCGAGAATCTGTCCGCCTCCCGCACCGCCCTCTGGCCCGAGATCGATGAGCCAGTCCGCGGATTTGATCACGTCGAGATTGTGCTCGATCACGATCACGGTGTTTCCCTTGTCCACCAGACCGTTGAGCACCAGAAGCAGCTTGCGGACATCCTCGAAATGAAGCCCCGTCGTCGGTTCGTCGAGCACGTAGATGCTCCGACCCATCGACCGCTTCTGAAGCTCGGTTGCGAGCTTGACACGCTGAGCCTCACCGCCCGAGAGCGTCGTTGCACTCTGGCCGAGTCGCACATAGCCCAGCCCGACGTCGACGAGGGTGTTGAGGAATCGACTGATCGACGAAATCGCCTCGAAGAACTCCGCCGCTTCGCTGATCGGCAGGTCGAGGACTTCGGCAATGCTCTTTCCCTTGTAGTGCACGGCAAGCGTCTCGCGGTTGTAGCGAGCCCCGTTGCAGACCTCGCAGACGACGTAGACGTCGGGGAGGAAATTCATTTCGATCTTGATCGTGCCGTCGCCCGAACAGTTCTCGCACCGACCGCCCTTGACGTTTAAACTTAAGCGACCGGGGAGGTAGCCGCGTGCCTTGGCATCCTGCGTCTCGCTGAACAGGGTACGGATCTTGTCGAAGACCCCCGTGTAGGTCGCGGGATTGGAGCGTGGAGTGCGTCCAATCGGTGCCTGGTCCACATGCACGACC
>JANMBI010000195.1:0-34079 GCA_031360325.1 Frigoribacterium sp.
TGGGGCGCGGTCGCCGGGGTGTCGCTGGGGCGTCGTTGGCCGTCACATGAATGTTTTGCTCGCTTCGTCGAATCTTTTCGATCGAATCGATTCGACACCTCCTCCACAGGATGCCCATGGCAACACCACTGTCCGTCACCTCGGCCGGACTCAGCCGACAGCAGGTAGTCCGCTGGCGCAATGCCCTCTTCGCGATCTTCGCGCTGTGCGGGCTGTCGATGGCGAGCTGGGCTTCCCGGATCCCCGCGATCAAAGAGGCGCTTGCGGCATCCACCTCATCGATGGGGGTGCTCATCTTCGGGCTCGCGGCGGGCTCGATCGTCGGCCTCCTCGCCTCGAGTCACGTGATTGCGCGATTCGGTGCGCGGCGCACGATCTCCGCGGTTCTGACCATCGGAGCCGCCGGATTCGCCATCATCGGCCTCGGAGCGTCGATCAACCCGAGCTATGCCGTCGTGATGGTCGGTCTCATCGTCTACGGCTCGATGTTCTCGATCTGCGACGTCGCCATGAATCTCCAGGGCGCGGTGAACGAGCGGGTGCTCGGCCGATCGATCATGCCCGTGTTTCATGCCTTCTTCAGCATCGGCACGGTGATCGGCGCCGCGCTCGGGGCCGCAGCCGAAGCGGTGCGGTTGCCCATCGTGACGCACCTGCTCATCATCGCGGTGGTCTTGGCCGGCGGTGCCCTGTACTCGGTGACGTTCTTGCAGTCCGAGCACATCATCGCGGAGGACTCCGTGCCGCACGACGACCATTCGAAGACCTGGCGCGGGCGGCTCAGCATCTGGCGCGATCCCCGCACCCTGCTGATCGGTCTCGTCGTGCTCGGAATGGCCTTCGCCGAGGGTTCGGCCAACGACTGGCTCGCCCTCGCCATGGTGGACGGCCACGGCACCTCCAAGGTGACCGGTGCCCTCGTGCTCGGCATCTTCGTGGCGTCGATGACGGTCGGACGCTTCGCCGGCGTCACCCTGCTCGACCGATTCGGTCGAGTGCCGGTGCTCCGCGGATCGGCGATTCTCGCCGCCATCGGACTGGTCATGGTCATCTTCGTGCCGATCCTCTGGCTCTCGATCGTTGGCGTCGTGTTCTGGGGGCTCGGGGCATCCCTCGGCTTCCCGGTCGGGATGTCGGCGGCCGCCGATGACCCGAAGACCGCCGCCGCTCGGGTGAGCGCCGTGGCCACCATCGGTTACTTCGCCTTCCTCGTCGGCCCTCCGGTGATCGGATTCCTCGGTCAGCACTTCGGCCTCCTGCACGCGTTGCTGATCGTGCTGGTGCTCGCTGCCGTCGCCGGCATCGCCTCCGGTGCCGCGCGGGAGCATCCCCCCGCCCCCCGCCCCTGACGCCCCCGGCCTGCCGAAAACGCAGGGGATTCGCCACCGATGGGGGGCATCCGGCGCCGTTGAGGGCAATTCGGGGCGAATGTCCTGCGTTTTCGGTGGCTCGCACGGCCGGGCATTCGGACGGCGGGGTCGTTCGCGGGGCTGGCGATCGGGGGAGCCCGAGAGGGTGGGGCCCTTCGGCCTCCCGCTAGGCTCGACGGGTGCGTCTCGTCATTGCCCGGTGTTCCGTCGACTACGCGGGTCGGCTCAGCGCGCACCTGCCGTTGGCCACACGCCTCCTCCTCGTCAAGGCGGATGGCAGCGTGCTCGTTCACTCCGACTCGTTGAGCTTCAAGCCGCTCAACTGGATGAGTCCGCCCTGCACGATCTCCTCGCTCGAACCGGACCACGATCAGGCGGACGCCGGAGTCGCCGAAATCTGGAAGGTCACGCAGGCGAAGACGGCCGACCTTCTCGTGATCTCGATCTACGAGATCCTGCACGACAGCGACCACGAGTTGGGAATCGACCCCGGCCTTCGGAAGGATGGCGTCGAGGCCCATCTGCAGAAGCTCCTCGCCGAGCAGATCGAGCTCGCCGGAGTCGGATGGCGCCTGGTGCGCCGCGAGTACATGACCGCCATCGGTCCGGTCGATATTCTGGCGACGGACGACATCGGGCGCTCGATCGCGATCGAAATCAAGCGCCGTGGCGACATCGACGGCGTCGAACAACTCACCCGCTACCTCGAACTTATGAACCGGGATCCCCATCTCGCCCCGGTCACCGGGGTCTTCGCCGCCCAGGAGATCAAGCCCCAGGCACGGATGCTGGCCGAGGATCGCGGCATCCGCTGTCTGCTGCTCGACTACGACGCCATGCGCGGACTGGACGACAGCGATCAGCGACTATTCTGAGCGCTGGCCGGACGCCTCTCAATCCGCTCCTAGGCTTGGCCGTGTGACCACACCCTGGAGCTGCATCCTCTTCGATCTCGACGGCACGATCATCGACTCGGCACCGGGGATCACCGCCAGCCTCGCCTGGACCTTCGAGCGCCTCGGCCGCCCCATCCCGAGCGGTGCAGAGCTGTTGGTGTACGTCGGTCCGCCCATCCTCGACTCCTTTCGCGATCTCGCCGGAATGAATGTGGCCGAAGCGCGTCACGCGCTCGAAATCTATCGCCCGCACTATCTGCAGACGGGCATCTTCAACAGCTCGGTGTACGCGGGGGTGCCCGCCGTGTTGAGCAGGCTTCACGCGAGGGGTATCCCGGTCTCGCTGGCGACCTCCAAGCCGGAGCTTCCGGCCACGGCCACCCTCGACTACTACCGGCTCTCCCGCTTTTTCACCGTCATCACCGGAGCGTCCGAAGACGAGGTGCGCAGCCGAAAAGCGGATGTCGTGGCCGAGGCCCTACGGCGGCTGCGCGCGCACGGGGCCGACACGAGCAATCCCGTGATGGTGGGCGATCGGGAGCACGACGTACACGGCGCCGCGGAGCACAACGTGCCAACGATCTTTGTCGAGTGGGGGTATGGCACCCTGGCCGAACAGGAGGGCGCCGTGGGCGCGGCTTCCACCGCGGAGGAACTCGAGACGCTGCTGCTCGACCGAACCGCTCCGCCCGCCCTCCGCGCCCGCGAGTGACACGCGCGCCCGAACTTTCGGGCGCGTGTGTCACTCGGCCGCGCGGAGGGCGGGTTGGGAGGACCCCCGCCGAACAACTCCGCCGCTCACTACCGCCGCACAATGCCGCCGCACACCGCCATGGACCAACGGGATCTCCACCGTGACCGTGACCGTGCACCCACATGACCGACTTGACGCACACCGGAGAAACGGGGAACGTTGACGGATGGCTCCCCTCACGATTCTCTTCATCGGCGGCACCGGCACGATCTCGTCGGCCGCGACCGCGCTGGCGGTACAGCAGGGACATTCGGTGACGGTGCTCAATCGCGGCGAGTCCACCCTGCGCCCGGTCGCGCCCGGAGCCGAGGTGCTCAGCGCCGACGTGCGGGACCCCGCGGCGATGAGGGATGCACTCGGCGACCGCGAATTCGACGTCGTGGTGGAGATGGTGGCGTTCACCCCGGAGCACGTCCGGCAGGATGTCGAGCTGTTCAGCGGTCGTGCCGGCCAGTATGTGTTCATTTCGTCGGCATCCGCCTACCAGAAGCCGCCCCTGCGCCTGCCGATCACCGAGTCCACCCCGCTGCGCAACCCCTACTGGCGCTACTCGCGCGACAAGATCGCCTGCGAAGACCTGCTCGTCGCGGCCTACCGCGACAGCGGGTTCCCCGCCACGATCGTGCGCCCCTCGCACACCTACGACCATACGAGCATCCCGCTCAACGGCGGTTGGACCGCCATCGACCGGATGCGGCGCGGCGCTCCGGTGATCCTCCACGACCACGGTGCTTCGCTCTGGGCGCTCACCCATTCCCGCGACTTCGCGGTCGGTTTCGTCGGGCTGCTCGGCAACCCCCACACCATCGGCGACGCCATCCACATCACCTCCGACGAGCTGTTGAGCTGGACCCAGATAACGCACCTTCTCGCGGATGCCGCTGGCGTCGAGCCTCGAATCGTGCACGTCACCTCCGAGGCGATCGCCGCCGCCGACCCCGACATGGGCGACGGTCATCTGGGTGACCGCAGCCATTCGATGATCTTCGACAACGCGAAGGTGAAGTCGCTCGTGCCCGCTTTCCAGCCGATCATCACGTTCGCCGAGGGTGCGCGCGAGATCATCGACTGGTACGACGCGCACCCCGAGAAGCGCGTGGTGGATGCGCGGCTCGATGCGCTGTTCGACCGGTTGGCGGCGGGCGCCGTCTCGTAGGCGGAGCGAAGTCCGCGCCGTCAACAGGCGCGCGGATTGGGGCACCCCCTCCCCTTTTTCTCACCCCCGTCGTGTTTCAACACCGCAGTGGTCAGAAAAACGGGAGGGGGAGGCGCACGAGGGGGAACGGGAGTCCCCGTCCGTCCCGATCTCGATCGGCAGCGACAACGGGCGACGCCCACCGCACGCTCGTGCACGAGAGCGAGTGGGAGACTGCGCGCGATCGACCCGAGCACCGGCTCGGCCGCCGGCATCCGCCGACCGGACCGGATGCCGCACCGGATGGCCGAACGGATGCCGGATGCCGCACCGGATGGCCGACCGGATACCTGACCGGACGCCGGACCGGACGCCGCCGCCGCCGCCGAGCGTTGCGTTTCGAGACCTCTGTGCCGCACAGTTCGCGTAGCGCCCGAAGGCGCGCGGCATCGGGCGAGTTCGCTGTCGATGTCTTGCGTCGCATCCGATTCCGTGCAAGAGTTTGTAATGATACATTGATGGGGGGTGAGGTCCCGTGTTCGACGGCACCCTCGCGTGGACCCTGAGCGGCGGCCTTTCGCTGGTCCTCTGGGGAATGCTCCTGTTCACTCGAACCCCCGGGTTCCGGGAGCGGGCGATCCGTCGCTTCGGCACGGAGATCGGAGTTCCCCTTCTCGCCGCTGGTGTGTCATCCACGGCGGATGAACGTGTGGCGGCTCGAACCCCCGCCGTCACCGTCGAGGGTGTGATCGGCCTCGCCGCAAGCGTCCCACCGCTCATCGTGAACCCCTCCATCGCGTCCGGGGCATTCGCCTGGCCGATCGTCCCGCCGCCCAATTGGCGGGAGCGACGGGTGCGAACATCCACGGTGAACTGCACGAATGCCTGTCCCGGCATTGAAATTCGTCGTCTCGCATCGCCCGGTCCACTGCCACGACGCTGGGGAACCTCGTGAGCCCGTGGCGCCTTCGGCTGCAGCCACTGCCCGCAGCGGACGCACTCGAACTCGCCCGGGACGATGCACTTCGAATCGACACGAAGCGCGGCTTGAGAATGTCCCGCACCCTCGTCGCGTGGTTGGCCGCGAGCGCCGCCATCCCCCGGATGCAGAACGGATTGGATGCCCATTCGGGCGCGCGACCGAGCCCCGGGGTCGGCTCCCCGGCACACATCCGGGGGCGGCTGGCCATCGCGTTCGCCCCGAGCTACCGGCGAGCGAGAACGCGATTCCGCCCGCGTCTCGTGCCGGATACCTCCGGGGTCGGCTCGGGCGGAACTGGAGAGGGCCGCGCTCGAGAGGGCGGCACCGGAGAGGGCCGCACTCGAGAGGGCGGCTGACGATGCTCGTCCTCGATCCACGGTCCTCGGTTCCTCCGTTCGAACAGCTCCGGCAGCAGTTCGTCGGGCTCATCCGCAGCGGCGCACTCGCGCCGGGGGCGCAACTTCCCACCGTGCGCAAGCTCGCGAGCGACCTCGGAGTGGCCCCGAACACGGTTGCCCGCAGCTACCGCGAGTTGGAGAGCGCGGGAGTGATCGAGACCCGCGGGCGCAACGGCAGCTTCGTCGCGAACTCCGCCGACCCGGTGAGGCGCCTTGCCGAGACCGCGGCGGGGAGTTTCGCGGCGCAGATGCGTCAGCTCCGGGTCGGCACCGCCGAGGCGATCGCCCTGGTCGTCGCGGCCCTGCCCCCCGAGGACCAGGGCGGGATCACGAAGCCCGGATGACCTCGCCCGAACGGCTCACGGAGGAGTCCGCCGACCCGCGGCCGGTCCGGAACACAGATGCGCCCGGTCGGCAGCAACCGGTTGTGCGTGCTCATCCGGCGTGCAGGACTACCGAGCGAGCCGCTCCACCACCGCGCCGAAGACCCTCGGAAGAGCGCATGCCGCCGGCACGATCCGTCCCCGCAACGGCGAGTTCGCCGCCGACACGAGCGCGGCCGTGAGGAGCCGAAAGTCCCTCGTCCGCTGAGTCCAGGCGGCCTCATAGCTCGCGGGGTCGTCCCGCGCGATGCTGTCGATCGCGGCCTCGGACTGGGCGAGCCCCACCCGGATTCCCTCGCCCGTGATGGCGTCGACGTAGCCCGATGCATCGCCGACGAGCAGCACGCGTCCGAGTGCTCGGCGGGTCGCGCGCTGACGAAACGGCCCTGCCCCGCGCAGCGCACTCGCCGGTTGGATCCCGGCAACGAGGGCGGCCAGCGGCGGGATGCCCGCCAGCTCGGCCTCGAAGTCGAGCCCCCGCCGCCCGAGCATCGCGATGCCGACCAACCCACCGCCCACCGGTGTGACGTAGGCCTCCACCCGTGGGGTCCAGTACACCTCGATCAGGTCGGTCTGCGGCTCGAGGCGGAAATGCCGTCGCACCCCGTAGCGCCGGCCGCGCGGTGCCACCGCGCGCTCGAGCCCGCTGAGCCGACGAACGGTGGAGTGCAGGCCGTCCGCCCCCACGAGATAACGCGCGCGGATGCCTGCGACCGTCACCGAGGTCGCATCCTGCTCGAGGGCATCCACCCTGCCGCTCAGCACGGCTATCCCGAGCGACCGCGCCCGCCGGGCGAGAGCGTCGTGGAGGTCGGTGCGCCGTACCCCGCGGCCGGGCCCGGAAGTGAATAGGTGGTCAACCCGTCGGTCGGCGCCGCGGTAGCTCACCCCGCGGAGGGGGAACCCGGGCGGATCCACGCCGAGCCGAGCGAGCGCGGGCAACGCTCCCGGCATGAGCCCCTCGCCGCACGCCTTGTCGATGGCACCGCCGACTTCACCGTGGCGCGATTCGATGACGGTGGCGGTGAGTCCACGCAGGCGAGCCTCGATCGCCGTGGCCAGACCGATCGGGCCGCCGCCGACCACGAGCACGTCCACATCCATCGTCACGACACGGCATCCAACGTCTTCAGCGCCCGCTCCTCGGTGGGAATCCGGAACCCGAACAGCAGAACGGCGTTGAGCACGGTGAACACGAGCGCGGTCACCCATGCGGTGTGCACGAGGGGCAGCGCGATGCCCTCGGTGATCACCACGAGGTAGTTGGGATGGGTAAAGAAGCGGTACGGCCCGCGCGTGACCCGCCCGAGTCCGGGCACGACGATCACGCGGGAGTTCCACTGGCGGCCGAGAGTGCCGATGCACCAGTAGCGGAGTGCCTGGCAGGCGAGGGCGAGCGCGAGCATCGGCCAACCGAGCCACGGCAGAAACGGCCGATTGGCGACGAACACCTCGGCAAGGCAGGCGACCAGCATGCCGGTGTGGAGCGCGACCATGTACGGGTAGTGTCCCTGCCCGTACTCGCGGCCGCCGCGCGCGAAAGCCCAGGCGGCGTGCCGCTGGGAGAGCACGAGCTCGACGACGCGCTCCGCTCCCGTCGCGAGGATCAGCGCGGTGAACCAGATCATGCCGGCCATCGCAGCAGCACGAGTTCGGCGCTGACTCCCGGCCCGAGGGCGAACAGCGCGCCGTGAGATCCGGGGGCCGGGGGCGACCCCAACTCTTCGGCGAGAATGTGAAGCACCGAAACGGACGACAGGTTGCCGACGGCGGCGAGCGACCGCCAGCTGTTGTCGAACGCGCCATCCGGAAGGCCGAGCGAGGTCTGAAACTGCTCGAGCACCCGCGGTCCGCCGGGGTGGGCGACCCAGACGCCGATGTCCTCGATGTCGAGGTCGTTGTCGGCGAGGAATCCGGTGACGTCCCGCCCGAAGTTGGCTTCGATCACCTCGGAGACCTGAGCGGTCAGGATGATGCGAAAACCGGTCTCGCTCGCGGTGAATCCGATCACGGATTCGGTGTCCGGGTAGAGCGCGCTTCGGGTGTCCACCACGTCGGGACCGGTGGCGGGCATCCGCTTCGCGCGATCGTCACCGACCATCACCACCGCGGCCGCACCGTCGCCGAAGAGGCCGGTGGCCACGAGGTTGGCGGTGGAATCGTCATCCCGCTGGAAGGTGAGCGAGCAGAGTTCGACGGCGATGAGCACCGCAACGTCGAGCGGATGCCCGACCAGGTAGTCGTTGACCCGCGCGATGCCCGCCGCACCGGCCACGCAACCGAGACCGTACATGGGCACTCGCTTCACGTCGGGCCGCAGCCCGAGGCGGGCGACCAACAGGGCATCGATGGACGGAGCGGAAATTCCGGTGACCGAGGTGAACATCACGAAGTCGATGTCGGCTGGGGCGAGCCTCGACTCGGCGAGCGCGGAGCGCAGCGCCCGTTCGGCGAGCTCGGCAGCAACCTCGATGAACATGTCGTTCGACTCGGTGAACGTGCTCGCGTCGCGATAGCGCTCGATCGGCATCACGAGATGGCGGCTCGTCACCCGGCTTCCGGAGTGAAGCCGACGAAGCACGGCCTGCCTGGTCGGATCCGTCGTGACCATCGGGGCGATCGTGTCGGTGATCTCGGACTGCGAGTACACGTGGGCCGGCAGCGCGGGGGCGACGGCGACTATTCGGGCCATCCGGCGACGCTAACACCTTTCCTCCCCCACCCGTCGGTCGCGGTTGGGGCTTGACCGCGAGTGCGAAGCGCGTCGTGCCCTAGCGTTGCACTGTGACTACGGCATCCGCTTCCCGACCGGCGGCGCGTCCGATCGGCGCGGTCGGACTTGTCACGATCGGGCTCCTCTGCCAGGAGGTGGGCGCCTCCTTCGCGGTGCTGCTCTTTCCTTCCGTCGGGGCGATCGGCATGGTGTCGCTCCGCCTCGCATTCTCTGCGATCGTGCTTCTCGCCGTGGCCCGGCCGCGGCTGCGAGGCTATTCCGCACGGGACTGGATGACGGTCCTCGCCTTCGGCGTCGCGCTTGCGCTCATGAACGCCCTGTTCTATGAAGCGCTCGCCAGGGTGCCGCTCGGAGCGACGGTGACCATCGAGGTCCTCGGGCCGCTCGTCCTCTCCGTGGCCGTCAGCCGTCGCGCCTCGAGTTGGCTCTGGGCGGTACTCGCGCTGGCCGGCGTCGTGCTGCTCGGTCGGGGCAGCTTCGGCGCGCTGGATCCCGTCGGCGTCGCGTTCGCGTTCGGAGCGGCGGCCCTCTGGGCGGCGTACATCCTGCTGTCATCCCGCACCGGCGCTCGGTTTCGCCGACTCGACGGGCTGGCTATCGCGATGACGGTCGGGGCCGTGCTCACGGTTCCGTTGGGCGTCGTGACCGCCGGTCCCGCGCTCTTCCGGCCCGGCATCCTTCTCCTCGGCGCCGCCGTCGCGCTGCTGTCGTCCACGATTCCGTACGCCCTCGAGCTCGTCGCGCTGAGGAGGCTGCCGTCTTCGGCGTTCTCCATCCTGATGAGCCTCGCCCCCGCGATCGCGACGGCGGCCGGGTTCGCGATCCTCGGCCAGCAACTCACCTGGGTTGCCGCCGTCGCGATCGCCCTCGTGATCGCCGCGAGTATCGGCGCGGTGCTCTCCGCCTCCCACGCGGCGCGAAACCCCGGCCTCGGCGAGCCCCTCAGCTGATGCGGGCGGGGGATTCGCGCGCGTTGTCCAATCAGCGCCCGTCGACTCGCTCGGCGGGGAGCAGCTCGGCGAGCAGCACCTCGACCCGCCGTTTGACCTCGTCGCGGATGGGGCGCTCGCCTTCGATGCCCCGGCCGGCCGGGTCATCCCGCTCCCCATCCTCGTGGCGCTCGCCGGGGACGATCGGGCAGGGCTGGGGTGATGCGATCCGCGACCTCTGCGGTTCCGAGCGGTGCCACGCCGTTGGAGCCGAGCACGTTGGGGGTCGAGTCGGTTCCGGATGCGCTCGACTCGGGTGCCCGACTGCTCGCCACCGCCTGATCCACCGCACGACCGAGTGTGCAGGGCACGGCAGGAGCCGTGCGCGTCCGGGTCCGGCCCGGTATCCTGAAGTCCTGAGAGGTCGACCGAGAGGGTGATCGTGACCGATCCGAAGCCCACCAGCAGGCTGAGCTCGGTGCTCGGGCTCGGCGTGTTCAGTGCGCTCGCCGGCGTATTGATCGCCGCGCTGGTGGCTCCCGCAATCGCCGTGACGAGCCAGGTCACCCGCACCGCGGTCGGCCTGTTCGAAAACCTTCCCGACTACATCAAGATCGGCGCCCAGTCCCAGCGCAACACCCTCTACGGGCTACGCGGCGGCCAGCAGGTGGCGTTCGCCCAGGTCTATGACCAGAACCGCCAGGAGGTGGCCTGGGATGAGGTCTCCCCCTTCGCGAAGGACGCCCTCGTCGCCGCAGAAGACGTGCGTTATTACCAGCACGGCGGGGTGGATCTCGCCGGTATCGCGCGCGCAGCGGTGAACAACGCCACCGGCAACGACCTGCAGGGCGCGTCGAGCATCGAACAGCAGCTCGTGAAGCAACTGACGATCCAGAATGCCGTCGCCAGCATCGCCGACCCCAAGAAGCTCGCGGCAGCGAAGGCGAAGGCGCAGGCCACCACCCTCGACCGCAAGCTCAAGGAGGCCAAGTTGGCAATCGGGCTGGAGAAGAACTACACGAAGCCTCAGATCCTTCTGGCGTACCTCAATATCGCCGGATTCGGCGGCAACACCTACGGCATCGAGGCGGCATCACAGCAGTACTACTCCACCACCGCAGCAAAACTCACCCTGGCCCAGTCGGCCAGCCTCATCGCCGTGGTGCAACAGCCCTCGTTGCGCAACCCGGGAAGCCCCGCCAACTGGGAGCGGAACAAGTCGCGGCGCGACGTCATCCTCGCGACCATGCTCGGCGAGAAGATGATCACCTCCCCGCAGTACACCGAGGCAATCGCGACCCCCATCGATTCGACGACCGTGAAGATCAGCCCGGCCACCAACGGATGCTCCTACGCCGCAGCGGCAAAGCCGTTCTGCGACTACGTGATCAAGAACGTGAAGAACCTGCCCGGCCTCGGGGCCGCGGAGGCCGACCGCATCGCCGCCTGGCGACAGGGCGGCTACTCGCTGTACACCACGATCGATCTGGACCAGCAGGCCGTGGCCGAGGCGGATCTGGCCGAGCGCACGCCAGCGACCGAAACCCGTTTCAAGTTCGGCAGTGCCGTGTCGACCGTGCAGGTCGGCACCGGCCGAATCGTGATCATGGCGCAGAACAAGGGATTCGACGACACCGGTGAGGGCGATCCGGCCACCACCACCGCGGTCAACTTCAACACCGACAGAGAGCACGGCGGGTCATCCGGCTTCCCGGTCGGATCGGCGTACAAACTCTTCACCCTGATCAATTGGCTGCAGAACGGGCACGGCATTCAAGACACGGTCAATGCCAACATCCAGACCTACCCCGCCCGCTCGCGGTCGTTTCCGGCGCGCTGCGACGGCGGCTTCTACCCGTTGCAGGAGAGCTACACCCCCAAGAACGACAGTGGGGTGAGCCAGGGGCAGATGAATGTCTTGAGCGCGGTCAAGGGGTCGGTGAATGCCGCCTTCATCAATATGGCTTCCCAGCTCGATCTCTGTGATATTCGCGACGTCGCCGTCTCGATGGGGGTTCACAACGCCGACAAACGCGAGCTCGATCACGGTCCCGCAGCGATTCTCGGCACCAACAATCCTTCCCCGCTCACCATGGCGAACGCCTACGCCACCGTCGCGAACGGCGGAGTTCTCTGCCGGACGATCGCGGTGGACCGGATCGTGGGACCGGGAGGGGCGGAGCTTCCGGGCCAGGCTCGCTCCTGTGCCCCGGTGATCTCCCCGGAGATCGCGGCCGCGGCCGCCTTCGCCCTCCAGGGTCCGATGCAGCCCGGAGGAACCGGGGGGATCGCCAATCCCCGCGACGGCACCCCGCTGTTCGGGAAAACCGGAACCGCCGAGGCCCTCCACAGCTACATGGTCGCCTCGAGCACCCAGACAAGCACCGCGGTGTGGATCGGCAACATCGAGGGCAACCAGAACATGCGCCGCCTGTCCATCGGCGGAATCCTGGCGTCCAATCTGCGCACCTACGTGATGAAGCCGATCCTGGCCTCGCTGAATGCCAGTGCGGTCTACGGACCGGGACGCGCGTTCGCCGAACCCCGAGGTGTCCTTCTGCGCGGCTCGACCTACCAGCCGCCCGCGCCGCCACTGCCACCGCCACCACCGGCGCCGCCGCCGATCGACACGGGCGCCCCTCCCGGCGTGAATCCCCCGCCGGACCAGGGCGACTGAAACGGCAAAGCGGCTGCCTGCCACTAGTCTCGGCGTCATGAACCAAACGGATCGGCTGCTCGACGGGGGCGGACTGTTCGCGCCCGCCCTCGTCAACGCCGGGCTTGCCGAGCAGAAGAACCGCCCCCGCCTCGGCTGGTTTGCGTTGTCCCCGGTTCGCGGACCGCTCGAAACGGCGCCGATCGTCATCTGGGACCCGGCACCGACGGTGGAACTGCCCACGCTGCACCCGATCTACAGCCGGCCAAACCGGAATAGCCCACACCTACGACGAAGGAAACCCCAGTGCCGAACAGCTCAGATCTCATCGACGTCGACTCGCTCCTCACGGACGCCGAACGCGAACTGCGCCGCACCGTGCGTGGCTTCGTCGACACGGAGATCAAACCGCACATCGCGGGGTGGTACGAGGCCGCGGAGTTTCCGACCGGGATCATCCCGGGCCTCGCCGGGCTCGGCCTCCTCGGCATGCACCTCACCGGCTACGGGTGCGCCGGTCGCTCAGCCGTGGAATACGGACTGGCAGCCCTCGAGCTGGAGGCCGGCGATTCCGGGGTGCGCACCTTCGTGAGCGTGCAGGGTTCGCTCGCCATGACGGCGATCCACCGGCATGGCTCGGAGGAGCAGAAGCAGGAGTGGCTGCCGCGGATGGCGGCGGGAACGGCAATCGGATGCTTCGGGCTCACCGAACCGACCGCCGGCTCCGACCCCGGAGGCATGAGCACCTTCGCCCGCCGGGACGGTGATGACTGGGTGATCACCGGAACGAAGCGCTGGATCGGGCTCGCCTCCATCGCGGATGTCGCGGTGATCTGGGCCGGCACCGACGACGGCATCCGGGGCTTCGTGGTGCCCACCGGCACGCCCGGCTTCACCGCCACGGTCATCCCGCAGAAGCTCTCGATGCGGGCCTCGATCCAGTGCGAGATCGAGCTGGACGAGGTGCGCCTGCCGGCATCGGCGATGCTGCCGAAGGCGACCGGTTTGCGCGGGCCGTTCGAGTGCCTCAATGAGGCCCGCTACGGCATCATCTGGGGAGCGATGGGTGCCGCTCGCGACAGCTACCTCGTCGCCCTCGAGTACTCGATGGAGCGACTGCAGTTCGGCAAGCCGCTAGCGGGCTACCAGCTCACCCAAGAGAAGCTCGTGAACATGGCGCTCGAGATCAATAAGGGCACCCTGTTGGCCCTACAGCTCGGACGCCTGAAGGACGCCGGTTCCCTACGGCCCCACCAGATCTCGATCGGCAAGCTCAACAACTGCCGCGAGGCGATCCGGATCGCTCGGGATGCCCGCGCCATGCTCGGCGGCAACGGCATCACCCTCGACTATTCGCCGCTTCGACACGCTAACAACCTGGAGAGCGTGCGCACCTACGAGGGCACCGACGAGGTGCACACCCTTGTGATCGGCAACCACATCACCGGCATCCCGGCATTTCGCTGACGGTGTCAGTGTTCGCCGCTCAATGGCGGCGTTCTGTGGTCGATGTGTGTCGTATCTCGCGGGTTTCGAGTCGGCTGCCTCGTCGAGAACCCTCCCGGGCAGGGTACATTCGGGAACTCTTGTAGGTGAAGTGAGGAGCCCCATAGACGCGATGTGCGGCCAAGACGAGGCGAGCATTCATGACGGTGAGCTCACAATCGGGACCTCGACCAGCCGCGGACCGTCCCAAAGGGAAGAAGCGCGTCGCTGGCACCCTGTCGTCGTGCTGGTGCTCGAGGATGACGCATTCACCACCCTGCTCTACAGCCAGGTTGAGGCGGCGTGGATCGTGGGCGTGCCTGCAACCACGTTCCGAACCGGGCGCGCGGCCGCGCCGACAAGACCACCACAGAAGGGGTCGTCGCTAAGGACCCGCCGATTGCCCTCGCGCCTCAAGACAACCGAATGCGCGTATCGTTCCTTGGCCTCGCCGAGGCGCACGTACGGAAGCACTCCGGCATTCCGGCGCTCCGGCGCTCCGACGCTCCGGCATTCCGGCATTCCGGCATTCCGGCATTCTCATGGTGCGGTTTCGCCCCGCTGCCGAATCCCTCAAAGTTCCTGCGCCGTCGTGCGTCCAGACTGCGCCGCGCCAGGCCCGGCACTCGGGGTCGTCCCTCGGGTGACACCGCCTGAATAAACCCTATGGGTTCCCCCAAAACCCGCGGCCCGCCCCTCTGCTTCGCAGGCAGAGATGCTTATGGTGTCGTGTGCAACGCCCCAACTTTCCAGACCCACGCCGACCCGATCCGGGTGCCCGCCCCACTCGCGCACCGGTATCCGTCCAGCAGGCGCGCCCACACCGGCGCGCGCGGCGCATTGTCCGCCGGAGCGCCTTCGCGATCGCCATCGTGCTCGTCGCTGTCGGCGGTTTCGCCACATACACCTACCTGAACTTCACCGACGGCATCACCCACGTCAATGCCATCGTGAAATCGACCCAGCCGAGGAAACGAATCGACGGTTCGGCGCAGAACATCCTCTTGGTGGGCGACGACCACCGGCCCGCGGGCGCGTCGGCGCAGGAACTCGCTCAGCTTGGAACGACGCAGGACGGCGGCAGCAACAACACCGACACGATGATGATCCTGCACATACCGGCCAACGGGACGTCCTCCACGCTCATTTCACTGCCGAGGGATTCTTGGGTCAACATTCCCGGATACGGCATGAACAAGCTCAACGCGGCATTTGCGCTCGGGATGCTGCACGGCGGGCCAACGGGCGGTGCCCGGTTGCTGATACAGACAGTACAGAACCTCACGGGTCTCACGATCGACCACTACGGGCGGATTTCGTTGCTCGGCTTCTACGACATCGCGACAGCGCTCGGCCCGATACCGGTGTGCCTGAACCATGCCGTGAACGATCCATATTCCGGTGCGAGCTTCCCCGCCGGGGTCTCGACCCTGAATGCTAGCCAGGCGCTTGCGTTCGTCCGGCAACGCCACGGGTTGCCCCTCGGCGACCTGGACCGCGTGATCCGGCAGCAGTATTTCCTGTCCGTCGAAGCACACAAGTTCCTCTCGGCGGGCACACTGCTGAATCCGGTGGAACTGCATTCGGTGCTCAGCGCGGTGAGCAAATCGATCGAGACCGACCCGGGCCTCAATCTGCTGTCGCTCGCAGCACAATTGCACAACCTCACGGGGGGCAAGATCCACTCGGCGACGATCCCGGTCTCGGGCACGCCGACGATCAGAGTCAACGGCGGGTACCTGTCGATCGTGCAGGTCGACACCGCGGCCATGCCCGCCTTCATCCAGAGCGTGATCGGAACACCGAGTGCTTACACGACGGCGAACTCGGCCCAGCCGGCCACCGTGACCGTCACGGTCCTCAACGGCGGCGGCGTCAACGGCGCGGCGGCTCAGGCCAGCGGGACACTCAGAACGGCCGGATTCAGGACGGGCACGCCCGGAAACGTGAGCACAACCGCCACGACAGTCATCCAGTATCCGACCGGTGAGGAAAGCCAGGCCAAGACGGTCGCCGAGTTCCTGCCCAAAGCCACCGTGCAGCAGATCGCGTCCGTGACCGGCATCACCGTGCTCCTTGGCACAGACGGCATCATGCCGAATTCGACGCCGGCGCCCCCCGGTTCCGCGGCCGCTCTGCCCCCGGCCCCGGTGGCGGCAGCAGTGACACACAACTACAGCGCCAAGATCTGCATCGACTGACGTGCAAACGAGTGCGAGATTGAGCAGGTGCCTCGCCTGTACCCCTGCGGCCGCCCGCACCCGACCTTCTCGATTCCGCGTGGGTCGTCGCGCTACCCACGATCACTCGATTCCGCGCCATCACCGTCCGCGAGACGCTGCCCGTCACGGAAGCGAACGGCCGGATGGAGTCCTCGCCCTTCCTCGAGGAGCGATGCGCCCGCGTCCCCCGTCTGGCTTGCGGCGCGGATCCATTCGCTTGGGAACAGAGGGAAGGGCGCGCGAAGTGCAAATCACTCCATTGACTGGCCCCGAGGGTTAGAGCAGTGCCTCGCGCGCGAGGACAATGGTCCTGTCCCGGGGAAGCTCGATGACGTCTAGCGGGTCGGGCGCAAGTCTGTCGAGAGCCAGGAAGAGGACTTGAGCCCAACGAAACATTTTGCTACGCCGGTTGTATCGCGGCACCGGGGTGGAAATGAAAAACGTTGCACGCGAGGAAGCAAAATCTACCAGCGCCGTCTTGTCGACGGTGTGAGCCTCCGTCAAAAGTTCCGTCATCCGAGGCTGCTCACGGAATCCGATCTTTGCGACGACTCGCACAATCCCCGACGGGAAGGTTTCCACCTGAATACGACGCTTCATCCCGACAGTCGAAGGGACGTCGATCGTGGACCAGCTCAAGAGGATGGCACGCTTCTGGAGGGCATGATTCTGGGTGACCATCGTGCGCAGCGCGACGGGCACAATATTCGGATTCCGGGTAATGAAGACCGCGTCCCCTGGAACCCGGAACAGACCCCCTTTGGCACTTGACAGGAACAACTCCAGGTCACCGATCGGGAGCTCGCCGATCCGCCGTGCGGCGCGGATTCGTTGCTGCCCTATCCACCACGATCCCATCACTGTGAAAATGACCGCACCGATTGCCAGTGGCAGCCACCCTCCCGAGGCGGCCTTGGGCAGGTTCGCCAGGAGGAACGCGACGGTCACAAGGAGGATTCCGCTTGCAGCAACAATTCTCGGCGTAACGCGTCTGGAATGTGCCCAACTCCAGGCAAGGTAGACGACTGTGGTGATCGAGATCGTGGTGGTGACTGCGATGCCGTATGCGGAGGCCAACGCGGAGGATCCGCCGAAGCCAATTGTCACGGCGAGCACCGCGATAGCAAGGAGAACATTCATGGCCGGAACATAGATTTGGCCTTCGTTGTTTTCCGATGTGTGAATGATACGAAGCGGAGGGAAAAGCCCCAGACGTGACGCTTGATGGACCACTGAATATGCTCCTGAGATCACAGCCTGGGAAGCGATGATCGTGGCGACCGTGGCGAGAATGACCATGGGCAGCTGACCCCATGACGGCACGAGGCCGAAGAAGGACGCGGTCGCCTGCCGCGGATGGCGAAGAGCCAGGGACGCCTGCCCGAGATAGTTGAGGACCAGGGCCGGAAACACGACCCACATCCACGCACGAGCGATCGCGTTCCGGCCGAAATGCCCTAGGTCCGCGTACAGGGCTTCGGCTCCGGTAACCGCCAAAACGATCGCGCCGAGGGCGAAGAACGCCGTCTTGGGTTGGTCGACAAAGAAAAGTACTACCCAGTGCGGTGAGAGCGCTTGAAGGACCGCGGGGTAGTAAACGATCGACGCACCACCCGTCACAGCGAGGACAAGAAACCAGAGCAACATAATCGGGCCGAAGAGTCGTCCGATTGTTCGGGTGCCAAATCGTTGTATCGCAAATACACCGAGCAAGATCACAATCGCGATCGGTACCACAAGGGCGGACAGACTTGGCTGGACCACTTCCAGCCCTTCTACCGCGGACAGGACCGAGATGGCGGGGGTGATCACGCTATCGCCCAAGAACATTGCGGCACCCAGAATGGCAAAAATAGTAAACGTCGTTAGCGTCCGAGCTCTGAGACTGCTCCGGCGGAGAAGCCCGAACAGCGCGAGGAGCCCACCCTCGCCTCGATTGTCGGCCCGCATCAGAAACAGCACGTAGAGGACCGTGACCACCAGAGTGAGCGAATAGAGGATGGTTGCCGTCGACCCGTACACATATTCGGCCGACGGTCCGCTTCGGCCCGAACTACCCGCGCCGAACGTCGCCGTCGCCGCGTAAAGCGGGCTGGTACCAATATCGCCGAAGACGACACCCATCGCCGCGATCATGGGACCCACAACCAAAGCAGGACCGCGTGCGCTCGATTTTTCTAACCTCACAAGAACCCTTCACACCACAACAAGCCCCGAGAGCACCGCCGTGTATCGCCGCGGAATTTTCGAATGGCGGTATCGATGGTTTTTCATACGCCGCCAAGGTGGGTTGCCCGCACCGAGTATTGATCGTCCTTGGGCCGCCGACAATTCTCGGTCGCGGCATTCTCCTCACCGGCAGACTTGCAAGCCTAGTGCCGTCATGGCTCGCCGACCACAGTGTCAAGCCCGGCCATCATCCCCCCTACTCCTCCCCGTTGACGCGTTCAATCGAGCATCCTCGAAGTGAGGCATGTCCGATGCCCCAACCATGGGAACTCAACGATTCGTCGTGTTGCTGGGGGTTGCGCCCGGGATGGGTCGTCCGTGATCGTGCGGCCGAGGGCGATCGCGTCGTCTTTGGCTTCCTGCCGGATCGCGTCGTGAGACGCGCCCACCCTGCGGAGTTCATCATCGGTAGCGTTTTCGTTGCTCGGCACCGCGTTGTTTGCCCGGGCGGGGCCGTCAATATTTCATCCGGCCTTGTCTGTGTCGCGGCCTGAAGCCGTGATTGAGCGTGGTGGGTGACGAAGATCATCGCAAAAGTCAAGCCGACAACAACAGTTTGCAAGATTGCTTCCCAACCGGCAGGAGAGTGAAGTATGGCACTGGTCGCGATCCCGACCGCGTCCGCCGCGACAGTCAACACGGAATGTAACGGTCGGGACGCCCGCGGTCAATACCAGTCAATAGTCGGCTCCGGGTGGGGCGAGTAAATGCGACGGTGGACCCGAGCTGGACAGCTGAGAACCCGCAAACTTCGAATGTCTCAACCGCTCGGACAGTGGCTCGGCCGAGTGCAAAAACGCTCCGATCGATGCGCCTGCTTCGCAAGGCTGAGCCGGATGTTCGTCGGCAGCATTGCGTTGGCAGCATTGCGATCAACGCTGTCTGTTCCTCTTGCCGGCTCCGTCCGGCACCCCGCCGGGACCCGACCCCTTGATTCCGCGACTTCTCTGTGCCTGAATGTGATTGGTCAGCTGTCAGTACATGGTTGATGTGAGTCGTACCTTGTGCTGCCGAGCCGTTTGACCGCGCCCCGTTGGTGGAAGCACCGAATCCGATGATCGAACGATGAAAGGACGAACTGTGACCGTCGAAACTCGGGATCCTGCGCCGCAACGAAGCGCTGCACACCTGTCCTCTGCGCCCGCTGTTAAATGGCTACCGAAGCCTGCCAAACATGACTACCCAGCGGCGAGATCCTATCTTTCCTTAACCCTGGGCAAGAAGAGCGTCGCCAAGATCATTGAGAGACTCGCTGGTACGAAGTGCGTGAGTTTTATGGCCAAAGATGTATTGCGCGCTTCGGGATTGCCTCTCTTGCCGCGAACCAACCCCGACGTGAAAAAGGAACTTGCCCGGATCGCCGCGGGTGAGTCCTTGTCCCCATGTCTGATAGTTCGCGGTCGCCTTGACAAGGGCCGGCTCGCTCAGATTGCGGATGGATACCACCGTATTTGCGCGTCGAATTATGTCAATGAGGACGCAGACATCCCAGTTCAGATCATCGGCTTGTAGGCCGTGAGGATGACGGGGGTCGATGGTGCGACGCTAGCAGATGGCCGTGCGCACCCGGAAATGTCGTTTCGGGAACGTGCGTACGTCACCCAGTTCAATAATCTGCGCCACGAATGGGTGCGACTTTTCGCCGAACTGTTCGGCACATTTTTACTTGTCCTGGTGGCCGCCGGGGCGGGAATCGTCAACACGACAACTCACGGAACTGTCGGCCGCCTTGCAGAGGTTGCGGCACCGGGCGTGATGGTGATGGTGATCATTTTGTCCCTCGGCGCCATTTCCGGTGCGCACCTGAACCCGGTCGTGACCATCGCATTCGCTTTCCGCACTGACTTCCAATGGCGACGAGTGCCAGGGTACGTCGCAGCCCAACTCTTGGGAGCGGCGTGCGCGTCATTCACTCTTCTCCTCATACTTGGGCACCACGGCGCAGACGGGGCGACCATTCCGGGCCCCGAATTCAACGTCTGGCAAGCGACGACCGTGGAGGCCCTGTTGACGTTGGGGTTGGTAACCACGATCCTGGGAGCCGCCTCCGGCGCCCAGAACATTGGCGCCCCTTCGGCTCTGGCGGCCGGGGCCTATGTGGCCCTCGCCGGCCTGTGGGCTGGGCCGGTGAGCGGCGCATCAATGAATCCGGCTCGCTCGTTCGGTCCGGAACTCGTCACCGGCAACTTCACCACACTATGGGTTTACCTTGTTGGCCCTCTCGTCGGAACCCTCCTGGCCGTCGGGATCGCATACCTGCTTCGAGGCCCCGGAGGGAGCACGGCCGCGAAGAACGCCGCCCAAGGCACGGGTTCGTGAAACCTCACACGGGGCAGTTCCGCGATGACCCTCGGTGGCTCGCCACCGATGTGATCGACGCCCGGCGGCGCACCACGTGAAACCGCCGGTGACTACCGCATCACTTACGAGATTCTCGACTGGCCGGTCAATCGTGCTCATCTTCCGACTCGGACATCGTCGCGAGATTTGCGAATCCCGGCAAACGACCGCGCACGGGACCGCTCGAACTGCACCCATTGGCTTCGGCAATCACCGCACCGGAATCCCGGCGTTCCGCCAGCGGTGCGCTGCCCGAAGTCAGCACACTACTTGAGGATGCGGATCATCTTGCGATTGACGAACTCCTCGATGCCGAAACGGCCGAGTTCTCGCCCGAAACCGCTGCGCTTGATGCCTCCGAAGGGCAGTTCCGGGCTGTCGAGCCCGACGCCGTTGACGAAGACCATGCCGGCCTCGATCTGGTCGGCCACGCGCAGCACCTGCTCCGGGTCGGTCGAGAACAGGTAGGACCCGAGTCCGAACGGGGTGTCGTTGGCGAGCGCGACCGCTGCCGCCTCATCGGCCACGCCGTAGACGATGGCCACCGGTCCGAAGAATTCCTCGTGGTGGGCATCCATCTCCGGGGTGACTCCGGTGAGCACCACGGACGGGAAGTAGGTTCCGGCGCGATCGCCGCGGGCGACGACGGTGGCGCCCTGGGCGATGGCGCGCTCCACCTGCTCGTCGAGGCGATCCGCGGCAAGGGTGGATGACAGCGGGCCGAGCACCGTGCCATCCGCCATCGGATCTGACGGCGTCGGCTCGGTGATCTTCGCGGTGAAGCGGGCGAGGAAGTCCTCGTACAGGTCGTCGATCACCACGAACCGCTTGGCCGCGTTGCAGGCCTGGCCGTTGTTGTCGATGCGGCCCGAGACGGCGGCCTCCACCGTGGCGTCCAGGTCGTCGGTGCTGAGCAGGATGAACGGATCCGACCCACCGAGCTCGAGCACGACCTTCTTGAGGTTACGGCCGGCGACTTCGGCGACCGCAGCTCCCGCGCGCTCGGAGCCGGTGAGGGAAACCCCGACGAGGCGCGGATCGGCGATCAGGTCGGCGATCTGTTCGTTGGAGGCGTGGATGTTGACATAGGCGCCCGCGGGGAATCCGGCGTCGTGGAAGATCTGCTCGATGGCCGTTGCGGACTCGGGGCACTGCCCGGCGTGCTTCAGCAGGATGGTGTTGCCGAGCACGAGGTTTGGCCCGGCGAACCGGGCCACCTGGTAGTAGGGGAAGTTCCACGGCATGATGCCGAGGAGGACCCCGAGGGAGGAGCGCCGCACGAAGGCGCTGCCCTCCCCGTCGAGCAGTTCGATCGGCTCGTCGGCGAGGAACTTCTCGGCGTTGTCGACGTAGTAGCTGTAGATGGCCGCGCTGAAATCGACCTCTCCGAGGGCCTGATCGAGGGGCTTTCCCATCTCGCGCACGATGATCTCGGCGAGCGCCTCACGCCGTTCGACGTGCAGCTCGGCGACCCGGCTCACCAGGGTGGTGCGCGCGGCGAGGGTGCTGTTGCGTGACCAGGTGCGGTGAGCCGAATCCGCTCTGCCGACGGCCTCATCCAGCTCGGCGTCGGTGGCAAGGGGGAAGACTGGTCCCCGCGCCCCGGTCGCGGGATTGGTGACGACATACTCGCTCATTTTTTTCTCCTCGATCTGTGTTCGGGCACCACGTCGTGCGCCGCAACGTTTCAACGAAACCTCCCCAGAAATCTACGGGATCAGGCCGGCCAGCGCAGCGGGGTTAGCGCGACCCGAGATCGGGGCTAGCGTGGAAGGCATGGAATATCGCACCCTCGGAAACAGTGGCACCGCCGTATCGGCCCACGCCCTCGGCACCATGACCTTCGGCGCGGAGGCCGACGAAGCCACCTCACACCTCATCCTCGACGCCTTCCTCGCGGCTGGCGGCACCTTTATCGATACCGCGGATGTCTACAGCTCCGGCACCTCGGAAGAGATCATCGGCGCCTGGCTCGCCTCCCACCCCACCGAGCGCGAGCAGGTCGTGATCGCCACCAAGGCCCGCTTCCCGATGGGAACCGGCCCCAACGACCTTGGCCTCACCCGTCGCCACCTCGGGCGCGCGCTCGACGCATCCCTCGAGCGTCTCGGCGTTGAGCAGATCGACCTGTACCAGATGCACGCCTGGGACGCCCTGACGCCGATCGAGGAGACCCTCGGGTTTCTGAACGACGCCATCGTCCGGGGCAAGATCGCCTACTACGGCTTCTCCAACTTCCTCGGCTGGCAGCTGACGAAGGCCGTGCACGTGGCGAAGGCGCACGGCTGGGCTCCGCCCGTCACCCTGCAGCCGCAGTACAGCCTGCTGGTGCGCGACATCGAGCACGAGGTCGTTCCGGCGGCGCTGGACGCGAGGGTCGGCCTGCTGCCCTGGTCGCCGCTCGGCGGCGGCTGGCTCAGCGGCAAGTACGTGCGTGACCAGGCCCCCACCGGTGCAACGCGCCTCGGCGAGAATCCCGAGCGTGGGATGGAGGCGTGGAAGCAGCGGAACGCACGCGAACAGACCTGGGCGATCCTCGGCGCCGTCAAGGCGATTGCGGATGTCCACGGCGCCAGCTCCTCTCAGGTGGCCCTCGCCTGGCTCGGGGCGCAGCCGGCCGTGACCTCGGTGATCCTTGGAGCGCGCACGGTGGAACAGCTCACCGACAACCTCGGCGCGGTCGACCTGAAACTTTCGCCCGACGAACTCGCCGGCCTCACCGAGGCGAGCGCGCCCCGTACCGATGACTACCCCTACGGGGTGGGTGGGGTGGCCCAGCGCCATCGCATCCTCGAAGGCGGACGCTGAGGGGTTACCGCCCGCAGTACCGCCCAACCCAGTCGTAGAATTCTCCCTTGACCACCGGAGAAACGGGCACCCGGAAGTAGGCGTCGCTGAAGTCCCCGGCAACGGCATGGAACGGGATGAGTGTGCCGATCTTGTCTTCGGAGATCACGTGGGTTCCGCATCGGGACGGCACGAAATCGAGGGTGAGGGTGGTCGGTGGGCTTGTTGCGGTGACGGTGAGGTCGAGCGGCCTGACCTCGCCCTCGGTGGGGATCAGCAGCGTCGTTCCCGTGGTCGAGACGAGCCTGGCCACTCCCGCGACCCCGGTGGGGGTGATTCTCAGGTCGAGGAGCGCGATCTCCGCGCCGTTCCGCAGCTCGAACCGGAGGTGGGCTGCCGGGGTGATCCGGGCGATTCGTTCGAACGCCTGCCGCCCGCAATCCTGGGCGTGAAGACTGGCGAGGGAGTTGAATGGCACCGTCGGCGTCAGAGTCATCGTGGAGTCGGATCCGTCGCGGGCCCTGACCGTGAGGGTCACCGAGGGCTTTGCGCCGGACGGAGCGCACAGCGCAGCGGGCACCGTGGCCGGGAAGTCCGCGGTGCTGCCCGCCGTGAGCGTGTAGGGCAGGTGTCGGGCCGAACCGCCGGTCTCGAAGAAGGGCGACGTGAAGGTCGCCCGCCTGATGACGACGTCCTCGGCACCGAGGTTGGTGATCTCCACCTGCAGGCTGCGTGAGGCATAGTCGGCGCGGTTTTGGAACAGGGCGACGGAGAGTTTCGGCACGGGTTCGCTCGAGCATCCGCTGAGAGCGACGAGCATCGCGATGAGGGCTGCTCCGATCGTCGCGCGACGAGGAGGAACGGGGGTCATCCTTCTCCCTCCGGCGGCGGCGAAAAGGCCCTCTTCCTCGCGGATACCGAGTTCAAACCTACCGGCGTGATCGGATGACGGAAAGCGGTGGGATCGTCGGAGTTCGACGGCCGGGGGGCCGGATCGACCTCCGGCCCCCTCTTCTGCCTCGGTCGGCTGCACCGCACGCTTCGGCTTGATGTCGGCGGTGTGGAAGCCGGTGAGCGTGGAACCGAACTGGGTCATCGTGGGGTCGCCCTACAGCGTGGTGGTGAAGTCACGTTTTTTGTCCGCGACAGCCTTGAGGTCGTCTTCGACGGGGACGATCGCCGACGACGGCATGACCCGGAACCACCAGACATCGGAGATCGGACATCGGAAGCGGGGATCACACCCGGCACCGCCGTGTCTGCGTGCGCGAACTGGAACTTCTCGGCCACCTCGTCATAGTTCGCACCTCCCGTGAATCTGCGAGCCTCGAGGGAGCGCTAGCGGCGTGTGGTCACGCGGTGGTCGGCCACAGGAAAAACGCTGTCCGGGCCCGATTCGGGCGCGCGGGCGGACCGTTCCCGAAAACTTCACCGGCGGGTTGCCGCAGCGACGTTCGACCGGATTCGGCATCGGTCGTCGGTCGGCTCGGGACCACGCCCGTCGGCAGCACGGTTCGCGGAACGCCGCCGAGGCGGTTACGGCGCCGACTGCCTCGTCAGCAGGAAGATCCGGTCCCGGTGCTCGTCAACGGTGCGAACGACCGAGTAGCCCTGCTGTTTCAGTTCTGCCAGCTGGGTGGTGTCGGCTGTTCTCTGTTCCCCCTCGTATCGGATCAGCCAGACGCGCCCGTCGGTGCGAGCGAGACGATCGGCCGCTGCGGGAATAGAGGTCTTGGCATCCCCCAGCCAGGCCCCCTCGGCGTAGGGAACCCGGAGCGTGACATCCACGAGGCCTCGGAACGATTCGGGGTACAGATGCATCGCCAGCCGAGGGTCTCGGGAGGGGATGCGGCCCGGACCGAAGATGACGGCATCGCCGGCGCGGGCGTTTTCACCGATCGTCGATGCGACCTGCGCCCAATCGCTCCCGCCGTCTTTGGAATAGGGCCCACGCTGGGCGAGGTAGGTCGGAGCGGCGAGCGCGGCGAGACTGATGACGGCGATCGCCGAGACCAAGTGCATTCGAGTCGCCCATCGTCGCTCCAGGGCCGAGATGGCTGCCGCGATCAGAAGGGCGATCGCCGGCGCCACGAACGACGTGTACCGAATCGTGTACAGCGGGGCGACCGTGAGGTTCGCGAGAAGAAGGAGCAGGGGCGGGACGGCGAACCAGGCCCCGGCGACGACCACGAGTGCGGGCATCCGCGCGGCCTCGCCGACTCCGGCCTCGCCGGTTTCGGCGCCCCGCACCAGGCGACGTCGCCTCCGCCAGGCGGTCGCGGCAACCGCGGTCGTGGTCGCAATCAGCGCCCAGGCGGCGAGCGCGAACCATCCGGACTGGAACCATTGCGCCACGAAGAACGTGTCGAGCGTCATCGGGGCTCGCCGCTCGATCCAGGCAATCTGTCTATGCTGGGCGATTCCGAACACGATGACCGGCGATGCGAGAAGAAGTCCGCCGCCGATTGCGACAGACCAGAGCCGGAGAAAGCGCCGCTCGGCGGCGACCCGAATACGCGAGACGGAGAGCAGGATGACCGCGTGGACGACGGCCAGGAGTGCGAGATACAGAAACAGGTAGATCGCGAGGGCGTAGAGCGTCGCGTAACCGATCCACGCCAGGCGTCTGGTACTCCGAGTGCGGATCAGCCGAACCAGCAGCACGGTGAGCCAGGTCGCGCACGCCGCGGTCAGTGAATACGACCGAGCCTCCGCCCCCATCTCGGTCATTCCGGGCAGGATGACGAAGACGAGCCCCGCGAGCACCGCAACCCGACGACCCGCCAGGCGATTTCCCAACACCACCAGCCCGGCGGTCGCGACACCGATCGCCACGGCGCTCGGAAAGCGCACGGAAAACGCGGATGCCCCGAACAGATCGACCCAGAGGTGGAGGAACACGTAGTAGGTGCCGTGCACCGCGTCGACATTTCCGAACATGCGGAACAGCGACGACCAGGGGCGTTCCGCCGACATGACGCTCGCCGCTTCGTCTCCCCAAAAGGAGGGGATCCACGATCCCAGTGCCGAAATCGCCGTGCCGAGGATCGCCAAGATGACCGCGATGCCCGCGACGGGGCGGTGCGGTGGAGCAGTGGCCGACGGGGGTGACATCCTCCCCCGCGGAGTTCTGACGGTGATGGTATTCCTCGGTGATCGTGACCGCGAAGTCAGTTGAGAATCCGCACGCAGCGTTGACCGGTCGGGTCGCGTGATGCGAGGGTTTCGACGCTGCCCGGAGTTCCCGGAGCGCCGAGCGCAGCAGTGGAAAACGATAGTCGACATCGTGGGGAGAGTGGGGGGAGCGGGGAGAGTGGGGGGTGGCATTCGGTTGTTCCTCCGGGAATCGCTTCGGACGTCGGGGAGGCGCCGCTTTCGCGGCATCCGGGCGGGCGGGGCATACACCGCTCCATTTGCCGGCGGGTCTGGGCGGTTGATAAGGGCTCGACGCACTCGACATCTCCCTGCGCTGCGGACCCCAGAGAGGTTCGGGTCGGCGTGTTGCGATCGGGATGATCGGGATGCTGCCAGCGGGCATGGCACACGCAGGTTCGGGTTACCGCGGCGTTCGAGCGCGAACCGCTCGAATCCGTTTCGGTGGGTCCTTTCGCGCCCGACCGGGTGCCCACGCCGCGCCATCCGGCGTCGAAGAGGAGCTGCTCGAGGAACACCGCTGGCTTTGCCGGTGCGCTGTACGCGCGCTACGTGGGGGAGGCCGTCGAACGCGAGACCGAAGACGTCGCCGAAAAGAATGAAGGGCCACCGGTGCACCGGTGGCCCTTCATTTTCGGACCAGTATTGCGAACGAATCGCTTCGGTTTCGCAAAGAGACCCGCTGTGCGCGAGGGGGGACTTGAACCCCCATGCCCTCACGGGCACACGGACCTGAACCGTGCGCGTCTGCCAATTTCGCCACTCGCGCGAGCCGTAGCGACATTACCACAACGAGTGAGCTGGGCGGGCGGCGCGCTTCCTCGCATCGGGCTCAGGGCGGGCGGCTAACATCTACCTAGTTGAAGACACGACGAGGGGGACCATTGGGCCTGCTGGACAGCTTCGAAAAGGGCTTGGAGCGCGCCGTCAATGGAGCGTTCGCCAAGACCTTCAAGGCGGGCCTGCAGCCAATCGAAATCACCTCCGCTCTGCGCCGCGAACTCGACACCCAGGCCGCCGTCGTGGCGCGTGACCGCATCCTCGTTCCGAATAGGTTCACCGTGCGACTGTGGCGCGGAGACTACGACCGGATGACGGCCATCGGACCGACGCTCATCGACGAGTTCAGCCGGCTGGTGCAGCAGCACGCCGCCGCGCAGCACTACCAGTTCTCCGGCGGCATCAGCATCACGCTCGCCGAGGACCCCACCCTCACCGAGGGCGTGCTCGGCATCGACTCGGTGAGCGTCAAAGGCACCGTCGCCTGGACCCCGGTGCTGGATGTCGCGGGCAAACGCTACCCCATCCTGAAGAGCCGCACGATCATCGGGCGCGGCAGTGACGCCGATATCACGGTGGACGACACCGGTATTTCGCGCCGCCACGTCGAGATCCTGTGGGACGGCAGCCGAGCCGAGGTCAACGACCTCGGCTCCACCAACGGGTCGCAACTCAACGGCGCCCCCGTCCACAAGGCGCCTCTCGCCCCCGACTCCGTCATCAACATCGGAAGAACCCGTATCGTATTCCGGGTGCTCGCCCAATCCGCGTCGGTCGACCAGTTCTCCGATCTCCGCTCGGACGATGACGGTGTCGGCGGCCGCCGATGAGTCAGCTCACCCTCCTCCTTCTTCGGTTCGGTTTTCTCTTCCTCCTCTGGGCCTTCGTCTTCGCCGTCGTCTACGCCCTCCGCACCGACCTGTTCGGCCAGCGTGTCCGGCGCCTCCCCACGGATGTCGCCGCCGGCCAGCCGTTCGTCGCCTCCGCAGTCGCACCCCCGTTCACGCCCCCGGTCGCACAGCAGCCCTCAGCGCCCGTCGCGCCCTTCCTGTCCGCCCCGGCTCCCGCACCGTCGTTCAACCCAGGCTGGGTGTCCGACGCCACCGAAGCCTTCGGTGTGTCCGGGAAGTCGGCGCTCGCCACACGTCTCGTGATCACCTCGGGGCCCAAGGAGGGGCTCGAACTCACGCTGTCGAGAGAGCCGCTGACCATCGGCCGATCGAGTGAGAGTGGTCTGGTCATCCGCGACGACTACACCTCGACGCACCACGCGCGGCTGATGCTCTGGAGCGAGGACTGGGTGATCCAGGACCTAGACTCGACCAACGGCACGTTCCTCAACGGCACTCGGGTCAGCCTGCCCACACCGGTACCCCTCAATACCCCGGTTCGCATCGGCACAACCAGTTTCGAACTTCGGCGGTAGGTGAATGGCCACATCGGGCAAGAGCACGGCCGTGTCCCACGTGGGAAAGATTCGGGCGAACAACCAGGATTCGGGCTACGCGGGAACGCAACTCTTCGTGGTCGCCGACGGCATGGGCGGGCACGCCGGCGGCGATGTGGCCTCCGCGATCGCGCTGAAACGGGTGATGGAGGCCGATCGTCAGTTCGCCTCCGCCGCCGATGCCGAGTTCGCACTGCAATCCGCCCTCGGCGCCGCCAACACGATGCTCGCCGAGACCGTGTTCGAGCATCCCGAACTCACCGGCATGGGCACCACGGTCAGCGCGATCCTGCGCGCCGGCTCGCAGATCGCCATCGCCCACATCGGCGACTCTCGCATCTACCTGCTTCGAGACGGCACACTCAAGCAGATCACCGCCGACCACACCTTCGTTCAGCGCCTCGTCGATAGCGGTCGCATCACGCAGGAAGAGGCGGCCGTGCATCCTCGCCGCTCCGTGCTCATGCGCGTACTCGGCGATGTGGATTCCGCCCCGGAGATCGACTCCGCGGTGATGGAGGTGCTCGCCGGCGATCGCTGGCTGCTGTGCTCCGACGGACTGTCGAGTTACGTCTCCGACGACAAGATCGAACAGGTTCTCGGCACCGTCTCCGTGGTGACGGATGCCGCCGACCGCCTGGTCAAGGAGAGTCTCGACCAGGGCGCCCCCGACAACGTCACCGTCGTGATCGTCGACATCGACGAAACCACCGATTCCGCCTCGTCGCCGCCGATCGTCGTGGGCTCCGCGGCCGCGCCGCTCAGCTACGAAGGCGAGTCCGGCAGGCGCCCGCTTCGGCTGCCCACTCTGCTGCTGCATCCGCTCAAATCCAGCCAGGCACACGAAGACAGCCACTTCGAGCCGGAGTCCGACGAATACCTCAACGAGCTGATCCTCGAAGACCGCCGACGTGCCCGGCGACGCCGAATCACCTGGCTCGTCGGAATCGTCGTGATTGTGTTGCTGATCTTCACCGCCCTGTTCGCGGGCTATCGCTGGTCGCAGACCCTCTACTACGTGGGTGCGTCGGGCAAGACCGTCGCCATCTACCGCGGAGTTCAGCAGGATATCGGGCCCATCTCCCTGCACAGCATCTACGTGGAGACGAGCGTGCAACTCGATCGGCTGCCGAGCTATACCCGCAAGACCGTCCAAGACACCATCAGTGCCAGTGACCTCGCGGATGCGAAGGCGATAATCAAACGGCTGACCGATGCAAGCAAGTAACGATCTCTCATGACAAGTACCGATGGAACCGCCCGGATCGGGCTGCCGGCCCCGGCGCACGAGGCCGGACCGCGGGCGACCTTCACCGAAACGGTGCGCCTGCGACTGCGAGAGCCGTCGAAGTTGCGCAATCTGGAACTCGCGCTGCTGCTGTTCGCGTCTTCGGTCGCGGCCGCAGCGATCGCCCTGGTCGAACTCGGTGCCCTCGGACGGATTCAGGGACCGATGCTCGCCCTCGGCGCCGGACTCGGGGTGTTGACCCTGGTGATCCACGTTGTGATGCGCTTCGTGGCCCCGCAGGCGGATCCCTTCATCCTGCCGGTGATCACGCTGCTCAACGGCCTCGGGATCGCGGAGATCTACCGTCTCGATATCGAAGCGCGAACCGCGATCGGGTGGGGTGCCGCCGGGGTACGCCAGGTGGCCTGGACGGCGATGGCGATGGGCATGGCTCTCGCGGTGCTGCTGCTGGTGCGCAATCACCGTGTTCTCCAGCGTTACCGCTACATTGCGATGTTCGTGGGTATCCTGCTCCTGCTGTTGCCGATGCTGCCGGGAATCGGTCAGACCATCAACGGGGCCCGCCTCTGGATCCGGGTCGGGAGTTTCAGCTTCCAGCCGGGAGAGCTCGCCAAGATCTCGCTCGCCGTCTTCTTCGCCGGCTACCTCGTCACCGCTCGCGACAGCCTGTCCCTGGTCGGACGCACCTTTCTTGGGATGCGCCTTCCGCGGGTGCGGGACCTGGGGCCGATCCTGGTGATCTGGCTCGCCGCCATGGCCGTGCTGGTGTTCCAGCACGACCTCGGCATGGCGTTGCTGTTCTTCGGCCTCTTCCTCGTGATGATCTACGTGGCCACCGGACGGCTGAGCTGGGTCGTGCTCGGCCTCACCCTCTTCGTCGGCGGCGCACTGATCGCCAGCCGACTCCTCGGCTATGTGCAGGGTCGTTTCGCCTCCTGGCTCGACGCCTTCAACCCGAAGATCTATGACGCCGTCGGCGGCAGCTACCAGCTCGTCCAGGGTATTTTCGGCCTCGCCCACGGCGGCCTGATCGGCACCGGTTTGGGGCGCGGCAGTCCGGGAATCGTGCCCCTCGCCGACAGCGACTACATCATCGCGAGTCTCGGCGAGGAACTCGGCCTCGCCGGGCTGTTCGCCATCCTGTCCCTATACCTCCTGTTCGTCTCGCGGGGCTTCCGCATCGGCTTCGCCGGACAGGATGACTTCGGGCGTCTGCTCGGAATCGGCCTCTCGTTCGCGATTGCACTTCAGGTGTTCATCGTGCTCGGCGGAGTCACCCGCGTGATTCCGCTCACCGGTCTCACCACTCCATTCCTCGCCGCCGGCGGCTCCTCCCTGGTGGCCAACTGGATCATCGCGGCGCTTCTGCTCCGGCTTTCCGACAGCGTTCGCAATCAACCGCAATTGGTGGTGGAGCCATGAATCGCCAACTCAAGCGCGTGACGATCGCCGTGCTGCTGATGTTCCTCGCCCTGTTCGCCTCCACCACCATCATCACGGTGTTCCAGGTGGATGCGTTGAACGCCGACAGTCGCAACACGCGCACCCTTTACGACAGCTACTCGGCCGAGCGCGGCCCGATCCTCGTCAACGGGCAGGCCGTGGCCGAGTCGAAGCCGGTCGCCGACAAGTACAAGTTCCAGCGCGTGTACAGCAATCCACAGCTCTACGCCGCCGTCACCGGATACTTCAGCCTCAACCAGGGAAACACGGGTGTGGAGGGCGCACTCAACAGCACCCTGAGCGGCACCGGAAATGACCAGTTCCTCACCAAGATCAACTCGATCATCACCGGCAAGACGCCGAAGGGGTCGTCGGTCTCGCTCACCATCAACCCGAAGGTTCAGCAGGTGGCGTGGGATGCCCTCGGCAACAACTCGGGTGCCGTGGTCGCCCTCAATCCGAAGACCGGGGCCATCCTGGCGATGGTGTCGAAGCCGGCCTACGACCCCAACCTGCTCGCCGCGCACAACTCGAACAGCGTCATCAGCGCCTATAAGACCCTGCTCGCGGATCCGACCAAGCCGCTGATCAACCGGGCGATCGCGGGCGATCTCTACTACCCGGGCTCGGTGTTCAAACTCGTTCTGACGTCGGCCGCCTTCGACTCCGGCAAGTTCACGCCGGACAGCACGTTCCCGAACCCGACCACGCTGACCCTCACCGGGACGAGCACCAAGATCAACAACGCCGAGGGGGCCGATTGCGGAGGTGGGGCGACGGTCACCATCGCGGATGCCCTGCGCCTCAGTTGCAACATCCCGATGGCTCAGCTCGGGGCGGCGCTCGGGGGCGCGGAAATCAAGAAATACGCGTCGGCCTACGGCTACGGACAACGAATCTCGATTCCCATGTCGGTGACGCCAAGCATCTACGACATCGGCAACACGGCGCAGGTGCAACTCTCGGCGTTCGGTCAGTACGACGACCGGGTGACGCCGCTGCAGGTGGCGATGACCTCTGCCGCGATCGCCAACGGGGGTTCCCTCATGCAGCCGACGCTGGTTCAGGAGATCACCGCGCCCGACCTCACGGTGATTCAGCCCTTCCAGCAGAAGGTGTTCAGCCAACCGATCACCCCCACCACCAGCGCCACCCTCACCCGGCTCATGGTGAACAACGTCCGAAATGGGGTGGCCAGTAATGCAACAATTAGCGGAGTCGATGTGGCAGGCAAAACGGGCACAGCCCAGAACGGCAACGGCAAGCCGTATACCCTCTGGTTCACCGGATTCGCTCCCGCAAACGATCCGCAGGTCGCCATAGCGGTGGTCGTCGAAAATGGAACGAGCTTCGGCAATGCGGTCGCGGCACCAATCGCGAGAAAAGTCATTGAGGCGGTGCTTGGCAAATGAGACCCACGAGTGGCCTCACTTTCGGGGGACGTTACCAACTCTCAAGCCGAGTCGCCATCGGCGGCATGGGCGAAGTCTGGCAGGCGACGGACCTCGTGATCGGGCGTACCGTCGCCATCAAGATCCTGAAGGACGAGTACCTCGGTGATCCCGGGTTCCTCGAGCGGTTCCGTGCCGAGGCGCGCCATGCCGCGCTCGTCAACCATGAGGGCATCGCCAACGTCTTCGACTACGGCGAGGAGGAGGGCAGCGCCTACCTCGTGATGGAGTTGGTGCCGGGAGAGGCCCTGTCCACCATTCTCGAGCGGGAGCGTGTGCTCTCCACCGACCGCGTGCTCGACATCGTTGCCCAGACGGCATCCGCCCTTCACGCCGCGCACTCCGCCGGACTGGTGCATCGAGACATCAAGCCGGGCAACCTGCTCATCACCCCCGATGGCCGAGTCAAGATCACCGACTTCGGAATCGCCCGCATCGCCGATCAGGTTCCGCTCACCGCCACCGGCCAAGTGATGGGAACGGTGCAGTACCTGTCTCCCGAGCAGGCGAGCGGTCATCCCGCGTCACCCACCACCGACATCTACTCCCTCGGAATCGTCGCCTATGAGGCGCTCGCGGGCAAACGCCCGTTCACCGGCGAGTCTCAGGTGGCCATCGCCATGGCGCAGATCAACGAAGCGCCGCCGGAACTTCCGGTCACCGTATCCGAGCCGGTTCGCAACCTGGTCTACTCGAGCATCGCGAAAAACCCGGCCGATCGACCGGCCTCCGCCGCTCACTTCGCCCGTGCCGCGCAGGCGCTGCGCCGGGGGGATGTCGCGGGTGCGGCATCCGCGGTGCCCGGTGTTTTGGCCGCCGGAAGCCTCCCCGCCCTGCTGCGGGAGAACCCGGCAACCCAGGCCACCCGCCTGCTCACCACGGCGAATGTCGTCGAATCCAACCCGACGACCAAGCCCATCCCGGTGAAGACCCGCAGTCCGTGGACCTGGCCGCTCATCGCACTCGTCGCAATCCTGCTCGTCGTGCTGGTTGGCACTCTCATCACCCTCCTCGGCAATCCCACCCCGGTGCCGACGAAAACCCCCGTCGTCGTCTCTCAGCCCCCGGCACCGATCCCCACTCCGACGGCCCCGTCGCCCACTCCGACGCGCACCAGCAACATCGTCAATATCGGCCCGAACATGTTCATCGGCGAGAAGCTCCCGGCCGTGCAGTCGCAGCTCGATCAGATGGGACTCGGCGCGAACATGGTGCCGGATGCGAGCCCCGCCCCCGACGCCTCGAAAGTGGGCACC
>JANMBI010000137.1:0-2636 GCA_031360325.1 Frigoribacterium sp.
TCATCGTCAGGGTGGTGAAAAGCACGTTGTCGGCTTCCGTGACGGTGCGCCCCGGCCGGTGGAGGTAGCGGGTGCCGATCGGGAATTCCTCGAACCAGAGTCCCCGCTGTTCGATGTCCATCAGACGGACCTGCCGAGGGAGTGGGCGATCATCATGGGTTGAACCTCCGTTGTGTCATCCCGGATCTCGGAGATCCTCGAGTGACGGCGCTGCCGTGTCGGCACACGTCGCCCCGACCACCATGTGCACCATGGGCACCGAGCCACCCGGCACGGCATCCAATCAGGTTAGGGCCGACTAACTGAATTGTCTACAGTAGGGTATGAAGCCACACGATCGGAGGGCCGGATGACCGTCGCCGTCCAGTCCGGCCAGACGCCGCGCGCCCGGGCCAAGGCCGACCGCCGCCGGGCCCTACTCCATTCGGCCGCGCGGCTCTTCGCCGAGCGCGGATTCGACCGGGTCTCGATCGAGGACCTCGGCGCCGCCGCGGGCGTCAGTGGACCCGCCGTCTACCGTCATTTTGCCGGCAAGCAGTCGGTGCTCGCCGCACTCCTCATCGATGTGAGCCAGGGCCTTCTCGACGGAGGCTCCCGGGTCGTCGCGGAGGTCACAGATGCCGCGGGGGCGCTTCGTTCCCTCATCGCGTTTCACGTCGAATTCGCGCTGGCGAATGCGGACGTCATCCGGGTGCAGGATCGCGACCTCGAGTCTCTGGCTCCCGACGATCGGCACCGGGTGCGCGCGCTCCAACGCCACTACGTCGAGTTGTGGGTCGGCGTGCTCGCGCTCCTCGAGCCGGAGACCGACGCCTCCGTGTTGCGGGTGAAGGCTCACGCGGCTTTCGGACTCATCAACTCCACGCCGCACAGCGGGCATTCGGCCGCGACCGGGCGGGTCCTCGAGGCGATGGCCTGGGCGGGGCTCCGCTCGTGAGAGCCTCCGCGGAATCCCGGTCGGCGGTCGGCGAGTGGTGCGGTAGCGCTGTACCGTGACACCACCGCGCACCGTGACGAGGGAGACACCGGATGCCGTACACCGCCAGCACTGACGTCGCGATCGTCGGCGCGGGACTCGCCGGCCTCGTCGCCGCCGCGGAGCTCGTGGACGCGGGCAAGCGGGTGACGATCCTCGAGCAGGAGCCGGAGGCGAGCTTCGGCGGACAGGCGTGGTGGTCGCTCGGCGGCATCTTCCTCGTCGACTCCCCCGAGCAACGCCGCCTCGGCGTGCACGATTCGCTCGAACTCGCCCGGCAGGACTGGTTCGCTTCCGCCGGCTTCGACCGCGACGAGGATGCCTGGCCGAAGAAGTGGGCCGAGGCCTACCTCGACTTCGCTGCCGGAGAGCAGCGGGCCTGGCTCCGCAGCCGGGGCGTGCGATTCTTCCCGGTGGTCGGCTGGGCGGAGCGGGGCGGCTACACGGCCCTCGAACACGGCAATTCGGTGCCGCGCTTCCACATCACCTGGGGCAGCGGTCCCGGGGTGCTCGCGCCATTCGTTCGCCGGGTGCGAGCCGGGGTCGACGGCGGGCTGGTCACCCTGAAGTTTCGTCACCGGGTGGATGAGCTGGTCGTCGAGAACGGGGCCGTAGTCGGGGCACGGGGCGCGATCCTCGCACCGGATGACGCGGAGCGCGGCGCCCCCTCAAACCGGATCGCTAGTGCGGATTTCGACCTTCGGGCCGGTGCCGTCATCGTCACGAGCGGCGGAATCGGCGGAAACCATGACCTCGTGCGCCGACAGTGGCCGGCCCGGATGGGCCAGCCGCCGACGAAGATGTTGTCGGGAGTGCCGGCCCACGTCGACGGACGCATGCTCGCCATCAGTGAAACGGCCGGCGCCCGCCTCATCAACGGCGACCGCATGTGGCACTACGTCGAGGGAATCGAGAATTGGGCTCCGGTATGGGCTCGACACGGCATCCGAATCCTTCCCGGACCGTCGTCGATCTGGCTGGATGCCGTGGGCCACCGCCTGCCCGCGCCCCTCTTTCCCGGCTTCGACACCCTCGGCACGCTCGAGCACATCCTCGCGACCGGCTACGACCACAGCTGGTTCGTGCTCACCCAGAAGATCATCGAGAAGGAATTCGCCCTCTCCGGAAGCGAGCAGAACCCCGATTTCACGGGTAAGGACTATCGACTGCTCGCCAAACGACTGCAATCCGGTGCGCCGGGGCCGGTGGAGGCCTTCAAACAGCGAGGCGCCGGCTTCGTCGTGGCGGAGACCCTCGACGAACTGCTTGCGGGCATGCAGACACTGAGCCCCGACATCCCGATCGATGCGACGCGTGTTCGCCTCGAGATCGAGGCACGGGATCGCGAGCTGGCCAACGACTTCTCCAAGGATGCCCAGATCACCGCCGTGCGCCAGGCCCGCCGGTATCGCGGTGACAGGCTCATCCGCGTGGCGACGCCGCACCGAATCCTCGACCCGACGGCCGGACCGTTGATCGCGGTCAAACTCCACATCCTCACCCGCAAGAGCCTTGGCGGCATCGAAACGGATCTCGACGGGCGAGCGCTAGACGCCGACGGTTCGCCGATCCTTGGACTGTATGCCGCGGGCGAAGCAAGCGGATTCGGCGGCGGCGGGATGCACGGCTATCGCTCGCTCGAGGGCACCTTCCTCGGCGG
>JANMBI010000154.1:0-6271 GCA_031360325.1 Frigoribacterium sp.
CCTACGAGAACACCTCCAGCTACTCCCTGGAACATGCGGGAAAAATCACGTATGTGAAACGGTCCTGGCCAAAGACTGCCCGGGTTCCAGCAGAAGCGCTGCTTGTTGGTTGCGCGCTGCCATGCAACTAAACACAACCCGGAAACAACTATGCCTAATTTCAATGACAAGAAGGCCACAGGCCGCCCCGTCAAGAAGTACAACTCCAGCGGAGGGGCGACGAGCCCCGGCAGCCGCAGCGAGGGTCACCGTGGATTCCACGGCGATGCCGCCCCGGCGAAGAAGCGCTGGAATGCCGATGAGCGCGCCGCCCGCACGGGTGACCGTCCGGCCGGAAGTGATCGTGGCACCGGTTCGGGAGATCGTCGTCCCAACTGGACGCCGACCAACGAGCGCCCGGCGCGTCCCTCCTACGGCGATCGCCCGCAGCGCACCGAGCGCCCGTCCTACGGCGACCGCACCGAACGCCCGTCTTACGGCGACCGCCCGGCTCGCACCGAACGCCCGTCTCACGGCGACCGCCCGGCGCGTCCGGCGTACAACGACCGTCCGGCTCGTACGGAGCGCCCCGCGTACAACGACCGTCCGGCTCGTACGGAGCGCCCCGCGTACAACGACCGTCCGGCGTACAACGACCGTCCGGCGCGTACGGAGCGCCCCGCGTACAACGACCGCCCGCAGCGCTCATTCGAAGACCGTACGCCCCGCCGCGACAGCGACTACTACCCCGCCAAGAACGACTCCAAATCCGCGGCTTTCGCCGCGCACGAAGACGTCGTCCTCGAGCGCCTCGAGGCCAAGGTCATCACCGCAGGGGACGCCGCCGGTGTCACCTGGAAAGACCTCGGTATCGGCGACAACATGACCCGTCAGCTCATTGTCATGGGCGCTGAGACTCCCTTCCCGATCCAGGCGGCGACCATCCCGGATGTCCTCGCCGGCAAGGATGTCCTCGGTCGCGGAAAGACGGGCTCCGGCAAGACCATCGCCTTCGGTGCCCCGCTCGTTGAGCGCCTCATGGAGAACATGGGCGGCGCGGGACGCAAGCCGGGCCGCAAGCCCCGCGCGCTCATCCTCGCCCCGACCCGTGAGCTCGCCATGCAGATCGACCGCACGGTTCAGCCCATCGCCCGCAGCGTCGGGCTGTTCACCACGACCATCGTCGGCGGCGTGCCGCAGTACAAGCAGGTCTCCACTCTGCAGCGCGGTGTCGACATCGTGATCGCGACGCCTGGTCGGGTCGAGGACCTGATCGAGCAGGGTCGTCTCGACCTCAGCGAGGTCTTCGTGACCGTCCTGGATGAGGCCGACCACATGTGCGACCTGGGCTTCCTCGAGCCGGTGCAGCGCATCCTCGAAGAAACCAAGGCCGGCGGCCAGAAACTGCTGTTCTCGGCGACTCTCGACAAGGGTGTCGCCACCCTGGTCAAGCAGTTCCTCAAGGATCCGGCCGTTCACGAGGTCGCCGGCGAAGACCAGGCCTCGTCTTCGATCGATCACCGCGTGCTCCTCATCGAGCAGCGCGACAAGACGCGCATCATCGAGGAGCTCGCCGGTGGCGAGGGCAAGACACTCATCTTCGCTCGAACCCGGGCGTTCGCCGAGCAGCTCGCCGATCAGCTCGAGGATGCCGGCATTCCGGCCACCTCGCTCCATGGCGACCTCAACCAGTCCCGCCGCACGCGCAACCTCCAGCTGCTCACCAGCGGCCGGGTCAACGTGCTCGTGGCGACGGATGTCGCGGCCCGCGGCATCCACGTCGACGACATCAGCCTCGTGATCCAGGCCGACGCGCCCGATGAGTACAAGACCTACCTGCACCGCTCCGGTCGCACCGGCCGCGCCGGCAAGGTCGGTACCGTCGTGACGCTCATATCGAAGGCGCGCCGCCGTCGCATGGACGAACTACTCGGCCGCGCGGAGATTACGGCGTCCATGGTCATCGCCGCCCCCGGGGACCGGGTCATCGAAGAGCTCGCCGCACTGTAGGCGAATCGTTCTGCCGAAGGGCGCCCATCGGACCGGATGGGCGCCCTTCGGTTTTGGGGCCCGGACAAGGGAGCCGGTGCGGGGCGCATCGCGCCGATCCCGATGGCCACGCGGCGGCAGAGCTCCCCGACGTCCGCGACGGGCTGCTCGGCGAGATTCTCGTGGGCGGGCACCCCCAATCCAGGGGGTGGGCTTCCGCGCCCCGTGTCGCGGGGCCGTCAAGTATCGGGGTACAAATCGTCCCCCGGCCGGAGAGGGCCAAACTCGCGAGTTTGTCGGGAATTTGTCAGAATCAGATCGATAGCACCGTTAAATAGAGGACATCCATGCGCGCGAGTCGACCGCGCCGCGCGCGCCAGTTCCGGAGCCGACCGCGGCCCCTTCCCGGCCGACGGGGGACAAGCTCGCGCCACCCGGCACCGCGATTCTGTTAGCGTCTCAGGAGTGGGGCGCTCCCTAGGCAACCCACAGAATCGCTGCGACTAGCCACCCGACACAGCACACGACACCTGTGACCGAATCGGGGGATTCCATGTCTACACGCGACTCCGCACCAACCGCCATCTCCCTCCTGAGGGTGCTCGCCCTTGTCGTCGTCGCTGGTATCGTGATGTCTCTCGCCCTTCTCGCACCGCTCTTTCGCGCGGAGCGTGCTGATGCCCACTCGCTTCAGATCAGTCGGTCCGAGACAGGATTCCGGACCGAAGCGGCGATCACCGGTCGCCCTCCCGCCGCCGTGCGAGCCGGCTACGTGCAACGGGTCTGGACGAGCGGCTTCCAGGCAGAGATCGACAAGTGTCGCGGTGCGGTCGATGTCACGAAGGTCTACCGGGTGCGCGTGATCGCCGAACATAGCGGGTGTGGCGGAAGCCGGTTTCCCACCCGGCCCGGAGCGCTCGTGACGCTCACCGGCCTTGACGCCGGCCGATACCGGGTGATTGGAGTGGTCGCGCGACTCAACGGCCTCGTCGACCACGCCGAGGACCTCCCCGGCGGCTATGACCTGCTGTTTCAGACGTGCGTCTCAGGCGTCACCGACATGACCTTCACGGCGCTCGCTCGCATCGGCTGAACGATGCCGACACTCGCTCGCGCGCTCAGCTGAGAGCCAACAATCCGGCCGCCACGAGTGCGAGCACCAACCCGACGACCTGGACCGGAGCAACGCGCTCACGAAGCACGATGCCGGCGAGGATTATCGTGCCCGCTGGGTAGAGCGCGGTGAGCACGGACTGGATGGTGAGTTCCCCCAGCCGCAGACCGAGCAACAGCAGGGCGTTCGCGGTCGCGTCGATCGCGCCGGCAACGAGAGCGATCGAGAGACCCGGGCGCCATCCGGTCCCGAGCGGGACCGCGGATCCACGACGACGCACCCAGAGTGCGCCGAGACCGATGGCGCTGAACATCACGGCGGCATTGACGGCCCGACTCACGACGAGGGGCACGAGACCCGAATCCGGCGGCGTGAGGTCGATCAGGATGAGGAACACGCCGATGAGTGTTCCGGCTCCCACCGCCATCGCCAAACCGCGGAGCGACGGACGAAGGGCCCCTTTTTCGGGGACGAAGCCCACGAGCACGACCGCCACGAGGGCGAGGACGATGGCGACGTATCCGAGGGTGGACAGGCGCTGCCCGCGGATGACACCCGCAAGCACGGGCACCACCGCCGACAGCACCGCGGTCAACGGCGAGAGGATGCTCATCGGCCCCACGGCGAGACAGGCGTAGAGAAGCACCACGGCGAGGGCGCCGGCGATGCCGCAGGCCGCTCCGAGAAGCACCGCGGAAGCGGACCAGGCGCTGGGAACGAACGGGAGGGCCAGCACGAGCACGACCAGTCCGGATAGCCCTCCGAGGGCCGTGACGCGAATCGCGCTGATCCGTCGCGCGGCCATTCCGCCGGCGAAATCGGCACCCCCGAAGATGAGTGCGGCCGTGACCCCGACGAGCACAGCGAGCACGGCGAACCTCTTTCCGGGAGACTTCCACGGTAGCGGTTGCGGGCAGCGTTTTCCCCTTCGCCGTGGTGGGCAGGCAGGTCCGTCACCCCGCGAACACCCGTCACACCCGCGAAGCGGGGCGCTCGCCTCCGGCCCGGCTCTCCGATTCACTGGGTAGGCTCGCCGCGTGGAATTCGCCTATCACCGCCTCGCCCGCAGCGCTCCCGGCTATCGCTGGTGGAAGCCTCTCGTTTCGGGACTGATCGCGCTCGGCATCTTCATCGGCTTCACGATCGCGCTCGTGGTGCTTCTCCTGGCCTCCACGCTGGTCTTCCCCGCGGTTCGCCCCGTGATCGCGAAGCTCATCACCACCGGCACGATCGACAACGGTCTCCCCGTGGTGCTCGCCTTCTCCCTGTCGTCTATCGCGGTCATCCTGCCATCGCTCTTTCTCGCGCGCCTCATCATGGGGCCTCGGCCGGTCGGTTTGTTCTGGTCGGTGGCCTCACGGATGCGGTGGCGTTGGATGTCGCGACTCGTCGTCCCCGTGACCATCGCGTACGGCGCCTCGACCCTGGTGTCCGTGGTTATCCTGCCGCTTGCGGCCGGGTCGTCGCTGCCGTCCGCCCGGTTCGGCCCGAACACGGGGATCCTGGTGCTCGTGGCGGTGTTGCTCGTTCCCCTGCAGGCGGCCGCGGAGGAGGTGTTGTTCCGCGGGTACCTGGCTCAGACGATCGGCGGCTGGCTGAAACATCCGCTGTTCGCGATCCTGCTGCCCGTGCCCCTGTTCACCATCGGGCACCAGTACGACGTCTGGGGGCTCATCGACGTTTCGGTGTTCGCGATCGTCGCCGGCTGGGTGACCTGGCGTACCGGCGGGCTCGAGGCCGCCATCGTCGCCCATGTCGTCAACAACACGGTGATCTTCGTGATCGGTGCGTTCGGGCTCGTGGACGTCAACTCGAAGACGGGAAGCGGCCTCGAGGTCGTGATCTCGGCTCTGACCCTCGGGCTCTTCGCGTGGCTCACGGTGCGGGCCGCCAAGCGGTTCGGTCTCGAGCGCGTGCGGTTCGTGCAGCCCGCGGGCCCGCCGTGTGATCCGGAGGCGAGTGCGGAGGGCACTGTCGCACCACAGAGCACTGTCGCACCACACGAATAGACTCACGGGGTGACGGGGAGGACAGAGTGAGCTGGAGCGCGGACATCCCCTGGGATCCCGACGACCTCGAGCCTCCGGACGACTTTCTGTACGAACCTCCCTCCGCGGAAGACTCCGAACGCGCATTCATCGCCCGTGAACCGGCTCGACCGTCCGCGTCGAAGTATTCGAGCGCGAGCGATGCGCTGCACACCGTGTTCGGCTACGACAGCTTCCGCGGCGACCAGGCCGAGATCATCCAGCGGGTCGTGGACGGCGGGGATGCCCTCGTGCTCATGCCCACCGGCGGCGGCAAATCGCTCTGCTATCAGATCCCCGCGCTCGTGCGTGAGGGTACCGGCGTCGTCATCTCGCCGCTCATCGCCCTCATGCAGGACCAGGTGGATGCCCTCTCCGCGGTCGGCGTGCGCGCGGCGTTCCTCAACTCGACCCAGGACCAGTCCGAACGCCGGGGCGTGGAGCACGCGCTCCTGAACGGCGAACTCGATCTGCTCTATCTCGCGCCGGAACGGTTGCGGGTGTCGGCCACCGCCGACCTGCTCGAGCGGGCCGCCATCTCCCTCTTCGCCATCGACGAGGCACACTGCGTCTCGCAGTGGGGCCACGACTTCCGTCCCGACTACCTTCGGCTCTCGATGCTGCACGAGCGCTGGCCGAGCGTGCCGCGCATCGCCCTCACCGCGACAGCCACGGAGCATACCCACCTCGAGATCCAGAAGCGACTTCAACTGACGGAGGCCCGGCACTTCGTCGCGAGCTTCGACCGCCCGAATATCCAGTACCGCATCGCCGCGAAGAACGCCCCCCAGCAGCAGTTGCTCGAGTTGCTGCGCAGCGAGCATCCCGGGGACGCCGGCATCGTCTACTGCCTCTCCCGTGCCTCGGTCGAGAGGACGGCCGAGTTTCTGGTGCAGAACGGCATCGCGGCCCTTCCCTATCACGCGGGTCTCGACTCGCGGCTTCGTGCCGCCAACCAGTCCAGGTTCCTGCGCGAAGACGGCATCGTCATGGTCGCCACCATCGCCTTCGGAATGGGCATCGACAAGCCCGACGTTCGCTTCGTGGCGCACCTCGACCTGCCGAAGTCCGTGGAGGGCTACTACCAGGAGACAGGTCGCGCCGGTCGCGACGGATTGCCGTCGACGGCCTGGCTCGCCTATGGGCTTCAGGATGTGATGCA